>NZ_WTYZ01000001.1:2512747-2859684 GCF_009827455.1 Pontixanthobacter aestiaquae | reverse complement strand
CTTCGTCACTGCGACGAGAACCAAAACACTCCTAAACTTCAACCGCTAATCTGTGCCATAGGCGCTGACGGGGAACATACCCCATGTTGCGGCTGACCCTGCCTTCCGTTTTTGGCCGCCAGAGGGTTGTTGTAAATCGCTGCAAACAGAGAACGAGCTAAATCTTCAAATTTGGCCCAATCGCGGGGTGGCGAAATCTGTTTGTCGAGAAAGTTCATAAGAGTAACTTCTTGGCAAAATGGTCTGTGCTCGCCAAGCTGCAAATCATGGCGGCATTGCTGCTATCGCTTTTTGGACAAGTAATCGGTAGGTTTCGGGCAAAGTTCGTAACCAATCGAACGACCGAAAATAGGGCGCAAAGCTGCCGTCGCTCGAAGTTTGATTTCACCATTGCAGTCGGCATCAGAAACGCCAGAGAATTATTCAGATTTTTTCGGTCGTTTCTGTCTTGATTGATCGACCGTCTCTGACCGCAATGATAGAAGCGCTAGCGGCAAAGCGACGCAGAACTGCGCCGTTCTTGGCTGCAGTCCAACTTCCAGCGATATGTTGAAGCCCACTCGGGACTGTTTGGTGCGGTCGAGAAGACTCGAACTTCCACGGGCGTTAGCCCACAACGACCTCAACGTTGCGCGTCTACCAGTTCCGCCACGACCGCACACAGTCAGCTGGGGCGAGCATGCTGGCCCCGCTTGGTAGGAGCGCGCCACTAGCAAAGCGTCTGACCCCGCGCAAGCTCGGCTTTGCAGTGCATCGATATTCTTTTGAGAACGTGTTTGAACCGGGCTGACAGCCTAGCTGGGTTTCCAGCCGATCTCTGCGACTTTGGCACGTTTCGGGACTGAGGTGACCGCCTCATTTATGGTCAAACTCTCACCCGGAGCCAGAGTGCTTTGCGGGGGGACAACTTCCCATTGATAGACAGGCGAATTGCGTTCGTCACGCATCACGACCAGTATCGATGGGACGTTGCGCGTTTCGCGTCCGGTGTTGGTGATCGTACCGCTCGCACCGAAATATTCAGAACCGTCAGGCAATGTCCTGCGGTCCTGCTGGTCAGCGGGGAAATCAAGCACCAAGTCGGGCTGCGCGACTGCAAAGGTAGGTTTCTTGACCGGCATCCAGTCTGGCAGTCCATAGTAGCTAACAGCGACAACTGTGCCCAGTGCAACAAATGCAAAGAATGCTGCCGCCGCTGTCCAGATTTTTAGCGGGTTACGGCGTGAGCGGAACGGTGGTTCGTAATCAAATTGCGAGGTTTCGTCATAGTAGAACGTTTTCGGTTCGGGTTGCGGCTGAGGCTCGGTTTCTACCACGGTTGGCGGCGGGGCCGGGAAATTATCTTCTTCCGGCTTGGCCGTATCGGTCCGTTCTTGTTCAACGGACACATTCGATTCGGGTTGGGTAACTTCGGTCTGCGCTGGCGCAGATTTTGGTTCGGGCACATGGGTATTGGTAAAACCGGGCTTGGCAGCTTCAGGCATTGCCTCGCGCTCTGGCGCCGGTGTTTCCTTTGCGGCTTGCTGATCCGTTTCCGGCTCTTTGGCAGGAGTATCTTGATACTCGCCAAGATCGAGTTCGGGGCCATCCTGGTGCCAGCTATGACGGCATTTGGCGCAGCGCACAGTCCGCCCGTCGACACCGATGGCGGTGTCTGGAACGACATATTTCGTGGAACAGGCGGGGCAGGCGATGATCATACTTAACAGCCGTCTTACGACTGTGTGCGAATCGCAACAAGGCTTAGCTGACTGTGGGCAGGTTGAACGGTGGCTTTTTTCCACACCGAAGGACGGCTATAGGCGCGGCGTAATGAAATTTTACTGCCCCTATCGGCCCGTCCCACGGTACCTGTCATGAAGGCAAATGCGGGCGAAGGCATAACTTTCGACAATGTCGGGCTGCGGTATGGCCAGGATCGCGAGGTACTCAGCGACGTGTCCTTCACGCTGCATCCGGGCAGCTTCTACTTTTTGACGGGAGCCAGCGGGGCGGGCAAAACCTCGCTTTTGAAGCTGCTCTACCTCGCGCAAAGGCCATCGCGCGGTGCAATCCGGATGTTCGGAACCGACGTCATCACGCTTCCTCGCGACCGGCTTCCCTCGTTTCGCAGACGTTTGGGCGTTGTATTTCAGGATTTTCGCTTGATCCCCCATTTGTCGGCATTCGACAATGTGGCGCTGCCCCTGCGCGTGTCGGGTGTACGCGAAGCCGATCTGGTGAAGCCGGTGACCGACATGCTTGATTGGGTCGGGCTAGGGCATCGCCATGACGCAAGACCAGCAACTTTATCCGGTGGCGAACAACAACGCGTCGCGATCGCACGCGCCGTTATCGGCCGTCCTGACATGCTGGTGGCCGACGAGCCGACAGGTAACGTCGATCCCGAGATGGCGTTGAAGCTGCTACGACTGTTTGAGTCGCTCAACCGTCTTGGCACGACCGTGATTGTCGCGACTCACGATGTGCATTTGCTCAAGAAAGTGCCGGAATCGCTGATCATGCGGCTCGACAAGGGACGCCTGAATGATCCGACCGGAGCGTTGCGCTACCCGCCGAAAGCATCGGGGGGTAAAGCGTGAGCGAAACAACGTCGAAGCCCCCAGCACTGGGTCGGAAGACCGCGCGCGGCCTAAAGCCGTTTCGAGGAGAGCGTGCAGCGCAGCTGGTCCCTCAGGCAAGGCTGGCTGGACCGATGCCGTGGGTGATCGCCATCATGGTCACACTTACCGTTATTGCGGCGGCTGGTGGATTGGCGCTCAACAATGTGGCGTCTACCGCGCGTGCCGAGCTTGCCGGTGGCGTGATCGTTCAAATTGTCGAAGCGTCCAGCGAAGAGAGGAGCCGGCAAGCAGTAGCGGCAGAAGCGCTGCTTGCGGAACACCCCGCAGTCGCATCGACGCGCCGCGTACCGGATGAAGAGTTGGATGCCTTGCTTGAGCCTTGGCTGGGCGTGGGCACTGATAATGAAGCTGTCCCAATGCCTGCTTTGATTGATGTGCGCTTGCGTGAAGACGCGACTGAGGAAACGCTGGACACTTTGCGGGGCATTCTGGAGGCTGCAGCACCAGCAGCGCGGATTGATGCACAATCGAGCTGGCTCGCGCCTGTCTTCTCGACCATCAGTTCGCTTCAGTGGCTATCGGGTGCATTGGTCATTCTGTTGGGCCTGACCAGCGCGGCAGCGGTTTGGCTTGCGGCGCGCAGTGCACTTGGCACCAATCGGGATACTATCGAAATCGTTCATTTGCTTGGCGGAACCGATACGCAGATCGCGCGCATTTTCGAACGCTCTATCGGCTTCGACGCTACACTTGGCGGCGCGGTGGGCTTGGCTCTTGGACTGGGCGCTGTATTGTTTCTTGGACAGGAATTTAGCGCGCTCGGTTCTGGTATGATGTCTGGTGGCGGCCTCGGCTCGCTCGACTGGATATTGATAGCAATTATTCCTTTCATTGCGGTCGCCATCGCGATGTTGACCGCGCGTTTTACAGTCGTCTCTGCATTGAGGCGAATGCTGTGATAAGACGTGTTTTCGCCTTCGTTGCGATCATCTGGTTCGCCGGCTTTTTGACGTTCACTCTCACTCTGCCTGGCCCGGTTGCCGATGATGAAAGCCGGGTCGTTGTGGTTCCTACGGGGGCAGCGGGGCGGATCGAGCGGGGTTTGGAACTGCTGGAGGCGGATGATGCGCGAATAATGCTTGTCACCGGTGTTGACCCAGAAGTGAAACCGGGCGAATTCGCAGCGCAATTCGATGTACCGATGGATGTAATGCAGTGCTGCGTCGTATTGGGTTTCGACGCGGTGGATACGCGCGGCAATGCAACTGAGACCGCCGAATGGCTTAAGGCCAAGAACATTCGCTCTATCCGCTTGGTAACAACCGACTGGCACATGCGCCGTGCGGCCAATGAGCTCCGCAACACCATCCCGCCAGCCATCACAATCGTTGAAGATGCGGTCCCGTCCGAGCCGTCTCTGCGAATTCTTTTTCTTGAGTATCACAAATTTCTGGCGAGCCGCGTGATCGGCTTGTTCCGGGGCTAGAAAACCATGCTGCTATTTCGAAATCTCGGGTTCTATCTGACCTTCTATTTGTTGAGCACGTTTTACATTCTGTGGGCGGTTTCAGTGATGCATTTCAGCGTGCCGATGTTCCGCCGTGCGGTGCGGTGCTGGTGCAACTTTCACCGCTGGTGTTTGCGCGTCTTTGTTGGAATCAATGTCGAGACTGAAGGGGACAAGGCAGAGGGGGCCGTTTTCTATGCCATTAAGCATGAAAGTTTTTTCGAGGCTCTGGACGCACCCGCCAATTTCCATTGGCCCGCACCCTTTGCAAAGCAGGAACTGTTCCGCATTCCCTTCTGGGGCTGGGGGGCGCGCATCTATGGCTGTGTGCCGGTCGCGAGGGAGCAAGGCGCAAAAGCACTCCGCTCGATGATTTCAGCGGCAAAGACATTGTCCGCCATGGACCGCCCGCTAGTGATCTTCCCCGAAGGGACACGGATTCCGCATGGCGAACGCGGTGAATTACAGGCCGGATTTGCCGGATTGTACAAGCTGATCAAATTGCCGGTCATCCCGGTCGCAGTGAATAGCGGCCCGCTCTATCACCGCCTTCTGAAGCGGCCGGGCACGATCACGTACAAATTTGGTGATCCAATCCCGCCGGGCCTACCGCGTGAGGAAATTGAGGCGCGGGTGCTCGCCGCGATAAACGTGCTCAACGACTAATGATCGCCCGAGTGGTCGCTTCGGCCGAAATCGGGCCGTGCATCGTCTTGGCCCTGCTCGATGATTGACCGGCGGATTGCGCGGGTCTTGGTGAACAGGTCGTGCAAGGCATCGCCATCGCCGCGCCGGATCGCGCGCTGCAAAGCGGTCAGATCTTCTGTAAAGCGGCCGAGCATTTCCAGCACTGCATCCTTGTTGGTCAGGAACACGTCGCGCCACATAGTCGGGTCCGAGGCCGCAATACGGGTAAAATCGCGGAAGCCGCCGGCCGAATATTTGATCACTTCGCTGCGGGTCACATCCTCCAAATCGGACGCCGTGCCGACGATAGTATAGGCAATCAAATGCGGAATATGGCTCGTTACAGCGAGCACCAGATCGTGGTGTTCTGCGCCCATCAGTTCAACATTCGACCCGAGGCCCGTCCAGAACCGGCTTAGTGCGTCGACCGCCTCAGTAGGAGCATCATCAGCCGGTGTCAGAATGCACCAGCGGTGCTCGAACAATTCGGCAAAACCGGCATCTGGTCCGCTCTGCTCGGTGCCGGCAACGGGGTGGGCGGGAATGATGCAATGATCCGGGAGAGCCGCTTTCAACGCATCCGCGACCGATTGCTTGGACGAGCCGACATCGCTGATGATCGCGCCCGCCGGTAGCGCATCACATATCGCCTCGGCAGCAAAGCCCATTGCGCCCACGGGTACGCACAGGATGACCAGGTCAGCCGCCGCGACTGCCTCTGCGGCACTATCGAGCACAGTGCCGACGAGCTCCCTTTCGCGCGCTTTTTCGCGCGTCGCGGGATCGGTGTCGTATCCTGTCGTGGCAATGCCGGGAGCATGTTTTGCTATAGCCAGCCCGATTGACCCGCCCAGCAGGCCCAAGCCGATAATCGCAACATGCTGAATGACCGGAGTGCCGCTCATTGCGCAGTCTCGGTCAGCTCGCGGAGGATACGAGTGACATCTGCCATTTGCTTCGATGTCCCGATGGTAATGCGCAATCCATGCGGCAGCCCAGCACCGGGCAGCCACCGGGTCGCGTAACCGCCATCCGCCAGCGCTTTATAGGCTTGCTCTGCAGTCAGATTGCCCTCGAACAGCACCAGCAGAAAATTAGCCTTGCTGGGTAGCGGGCGCAGTCCATGATTGCCTAAGCCCTCGATGACCTCGACAAAGCGTGCAAGCTCTGCCGCATTATGTTCACGAGACGCAGTCACAAATGCCTGATCGCCAACCGCTGCCAAAGCTGCCGCTTGTCCGTGATTGGTCACGTTAAAAGGCCCGCGGATGCGATTGAGAGAGCCGATAATGTCGGGGTGGCCGGTCGCCCAACCAATGCGTTCGCCTGCCAGGCCGTAAATTTTGGAGAATGTGCGGGTGACCAGCACATTTGCGGTATCGGCTACCAAAGTAAGTCCGCCATCATCCTCTTCGGCAGTGAGATATTCCGCATAGGCTTGGTCGAGTACAAACAGCACGTCGGCGGGGAGGGCTGCATGCAATCGCGCAATCTCCGATGCAGGCAGATAGCTTCCGGTTGGATTATTCGGGTTGGCGACAAACACCACGCGTGTTTTGTCTGTCGCTGCAGCTATCAGCGCATCAACATCGGTTCCGTAATCTTTGTCCGGAGCGATAATGGGTGTCGCACCGCAACGCCGCGCGGCAATTTCGTAAACCGCAAAGCTGAAATTGCTGAACAGCACTTCGTCACCCGGACCGGCATAGGCTTGCGCTGCCAGATTGAGCAATTCGTCAGACCCTGTTCCGCAAACAATTCGCGCCGGGTCGATATCATGCAGTTCGCCGATCGCGGCTCGCAAATCGCCGGAGTCCGGATCAGGATAGCCTGCTGGCGCTCTGGCCTTAGCAAAAGCAGCTAAAGCAGCCGGGCTGCTCCCCAACGGATTTTCGTTTGCGGATAGCTTGACCAGCTCGCGCCCGTCATCCGCATGTGCTTTGCCGGGCACATAGGCGTGAATCGCGTTGATCCAGGGTTTCGGGGAAGGTTTGTCTGACATTACAGCTATTGGCTCATAAACAAATACGACCCTTCGACAAGCTCAGGGTGAACGGTTAAGGAGCGACATTCTAAATCCGTTCGTGCTGAGCTTGTCGAAGCACCGTTCTTTTTGTGATGCCAAGGCCTGCTTTGAACGTGCAATCGAAGTCCCTCATTTTACCCCATCCGCTCCCGCTCGACAGCGGTGAGGCGCTGGAGGGCGTGTCGATTGCGTATGAAACCTATGGCGAGCTGGCGCCGGACAAGGGCAACGCGATCCTGCTCTGTCACGCACTAACCGGCGATCAATTCGTCGCCAGCGAGCATCCTGTGACAGGCAAGCCCGGCTGGTGGGAGCGGATGGTCGGCCCCGGTAAGCCGATCGATACAGACCGCTTCCATGTGATCTGCGCCAATGTGATCGGTAGCTGTATGGGTTCGACCGGACCGGCGTCCGATGCGCCCGATGGCAAGCCATATGCGATGCGTTTTCCGGTTCTGACGATCCGCGACATGGTGCGCGGACTGGTCGGCTTGCTGGACGCCCTCGAGATCGAGCAATTGCACACGGTCGTGGGTGGTTCGATGGGCGGAATGCAAGCGCTGAGCCTTGCTGCAAACTTCCCCGAGCGGGCTGCGCGAATTTTGGCGATTGCCACGACCGCGCGCCATTCTGCGCAGAATATTGCCTTTCACGAGGTTGGCCGCCAAGCCATTATGGCCGATCCCAACTGGGCAGAGGGTGATTACTACGCCAGCGGCAAAACCCCCGATGCCGGTCTCGCGGTCGCGCGGATGGCGGCGCATATTACCTATCTTTCGGAAGCAGGCCTGACCGATAAATTCGGGCGGCGACTGCAAGATCGCGCCGAGAAAACGTTTGGCTTCGATGCCGATTTTCAGGTCGAAAGCTATTTGCGGTACCAGGGCAGCGGTTTCACCCGCCGGTTCGATGCCAACAGCTATCTCTATATCACCCGCGCAATGGACTATTTCGATCTGGCGGAGGAGCATGGCGGACTTCTTGCAAACGCCTTTGCTGGAACGACTGCGCGTTTCTGTCTGATCAGCTTCGACAGCGACTGGCTCTATCCCACCGCTGAGAGCCGCCATGTGGTCCACGCGCTGAATGCAGCAGGCGCGCCGGTCAGCTTTGTCGAGCTCAGCGCGCCTTTCGGTCACGATAGCTTCCTGCTCGACGTGCCCGAACTTGACCGCGTGGTGAAGGGGTTCATCGAATGACTTCCGCTTTGCGCCCCGATCTCGCTGTCATCCTCGACCATGTCGAACCGGGCAGCCGCGCCTTGGATGTCGGCTGCGGTGACGGCGTGCTGATGGCGGCTCTCCGCGATCAGAAACACGTCGATGCGCGCGGGATCGAGATCGACGGTGCCTGCGTCGAACGCTGCGTCGCGCGGGGGCTCAGCGTGGTGCAGGGTGATGCCGACCGCGATCTGTCCTTTTATCCCGATGGCGCGTTCGACTACGCCATTCTCAGCCAAACTTTGCAAACCGCCGAGCGCCCCGACCGGATGATGCAGGAACTGCTCCGCGTCGGCCGCCGCGCCTTCGTCAGCTTCCCCAATTTCGCCTATTGGAGAATGCGCTGGGCGCTGCTGAGCCGGGGCCGGATGCCGGTAACGCGGCATCTGCCGGTAACGTGGTATGAAACGCAGAATATCCACCATGTGACCGTCAAAGATTTCGAAGCGTTGGCCGATGATCTGGGGGTCCAAATCGCCAATCGTTGGTTCTTCACGAATGAACGCGAAATCGGCGAGGGCGGTGCAAACTGGCGCGCCGAATATGCGCTGTTCGAAGTGGAGCGAAGTTCAGTTTAGATCCCGCGTTCCTGAATGGATGGAACATGTGGAACAGGGTTCAAAGGGTTAAATTGGGCGCCTCGTTTATGACCCGTCATTGTCCTTTGGACAATCCAGAGTAACCTAAAACCAAGCCAACCTGGGTCCCCGCGTTCGCGGGGAAGCGAAGCTGTCCAAAGGACAATGACGGGTTGGATGTGTTGGTTCTGTTACGACAGAACCGGACAAAGGTGACACCGTGTCACTTTCGCTTACTCGAGTTAAAGTACTGAATCATAAAGCCAATAGTTCCATTCCGCCAACCGGACGGACAGGAACACGCGGCCTATTCCGTCCGCTATATCATCACGACAAGACCCACAATGTGAAAGAGCGGGGTGCGGAGTAGCAGGCCGGGTGGGTGTAGGAAAATCGAAGCCGCGTCCGGTATTTGCCGCTATTCGTCATTGCGAGGAGCGAAGCGACGCGGCAATCCATGGATATGCATTCCGACATTCAGCCACCCAGCATCCGCTCCGCATGCCATTTCACATGGTCGGCCATGAAGGTCGATATGAAGTAGTAGGAATGGTCATACCCCTCCTGCATTCTGATCTGCGCGGGAATGCCTGCCTTTTTGCAGGCGAGGGCGAGCAGGCCGGTTTTGAGCTGGTCTTTCAGGAAATCGTCGGCGGTGCCTTGGTCGACCAACAGGTTCGCAAGTTTCGCGCCGCCGTCGATCAGGGCGCAGGCATCATATTCGCGCCAAGTATCGCGATCCGGTCCCAAATAGCCTCCCAGCGCTTTCTCGCCCCAAGGGCAGTGTAGCGGGCTGACAATCGGTGCAAAGGCGCTAACGCTTTTGAAGCGGTCGGGATTTCGTAAAGCGACAGTCAGCGCGCCATGGCCGCCCATCGAATGGCCGGTAATCCCCTGGCGGGTCATATCGGCAGCGGGGAAATGTTCGGCGATCAGCGCGGGCAGCTCGCTTTCGATGTAGCTGCGCATGCGGTAGGTCTTGGCCCACGGGTCCTTCGTCGCATCGACATAAAAGCCCGCGCCTTGGCCGAAATCATAGGCTTCGTCGTCCGGTACATTCTCTCCGCGCGGAGACGTATCTGGCGCGATGAAGATCACGCCATGTTCGGCGCAGGCTGAGCGGTAGTCCCCTTTATCGGTGACATTGGCGTGGGTGCAGGTCAGGCCGGAGAGATACCACAGCACCGGCAGCTTCGCGCCCTCGTCATGCGGGGGCACATAGGCAGAGAATGTCATCTCCGTGCCGGTTTCGGCGGAGGCGTGGGAGTAAACCCCTTGCACTCCGCCGAAAGCACGGTTTTCGCTCAGTGTTTCCATTGCTGGAAAGTTACCCCATTCGCATCATGGTGCAGACTTTGTTGCCTGCCGGGTCGCGCAGATAGGCGAGGTGCATTTTCATGCCGCCGCCTTCCCGGATACCCGGCGGGTCTTCGATGGCTGTTCCGCCATTGGCGAGGCCGGCGGCGTGCCATGCTTCGGCCATTTCGGGGCTATCGACGGCAAAGCCGATGGTTCCGCCATTGGCGTGGCAGGCCGGGTTGCCGTCGATCGGCTTGGTCACGATGAAAATGCTGCCGTCCTTGATATACATCACGCGGCCTTTGGGATCGACTGACCCTTCGCGTCCGCCCAATGCGATAAAGCAGGCATCATAGAATTTTTTGGCGGCGTCGATATCGTCGGCGCCGACCATTACGTGGCTAAACATTGTTGTATCTCCTAAAAGGGGTAGGTGGATCAGCCCGGGCGGTGAATGCCGCAGATTTTATGGCCATCTGGATCGGTGAAATAGCACAGATACATTGGCCCCATGCTGCCCTCGCGCAGGCCCGGAGGATCTTCGATGCTGGTGCCGCCATTGGCGACTGCGACATCGTGCAGTTCCTGAATTTGCTCGGGCGAGTTGCAGGCAAAGCCGATGGTGCTGCCATTGGAAGGCTCGACCGGCTTGCCATTGATCGGCTCGCTAATGCTGAAAGTCGATCCGTCATGGCTGTAGAACAGGCGCGTCTGGCCGGTGTCATTGACATGCGCCATCGGCTCGCCCGCACCCAGCACGCCCAGTACGGCATTGTAGAAACTCTTCGACTTCTCGATGTCGCCAGAGCCAATCATGATATGGTTCAGCATTGTATTCTCTCCTAAATTTCGACCGCTTTGGTCGCAGTTTCGGGATTGCCGGTATTGGCAGTATCTTTGGGATCGATGATTATCATCTCCACTTCACCGTCCAGCGCGCGGGGGCGATGTTCGACGCCGCGCGGGATCACAATCATCTGGCCTGCTTCGAGCGTTTCGGTCCGGTCGCGAAATTCCATCGTGAGCCTGCCCTTGACGACCAGAAACAGCTCGTCGCTATCGGCATGGCTGTGCCACTGGAAATCGCCCTCTGCCTTAGCGAGACGGACTTCATTGTCATTATAGCGCGCAACGATGCGCGGCGCCCAATGGTCGGAAAATTGGCTGAACTTGTCCGCCAGATCGACTTTTGTCGGGGTAACGGCTGCCATCAATACACCACCACGCTGCGGATGCTCTCGCCTGCATGCATCAGATCGAAGCCCTTATTGATTTCGTCAAGCGTAAGCGTGTGGGTGATCATCGGGTCGATCTGGATTTTGCCGTTCATATACCAGTCGACGATCTTGGGCACGTCGGTTCGGCCTTTCGCGCCACCGAAGGCCGTGCCGCGCCAGTTGCGGCCGGTGACGAGTTGGAAAGGGCGGGTGGCAATCTCCTTGCCCGCTTCCGCCACGCCGATGATAATCGATGTGCCCCAGCCTTTGTGACAGCTTTCGAGCGCCTGGCGCATGACATCGGTATTGCCGGTGCAGTCGAACGTATAATCGGCGCCGCCATCGAGCATATTGACCAGCGTTGCGACCACATCGCCAACTTCCTTGGGGTTCACAAAGTCGGTCATCCCGAATTTGCGGCCCCATTCCTCTCGGTCGGGATTGATGTCGACGCCGACAATCCGGTCTGCGCCGGCCATCTTCGCGCCTTGCAGCACATTGAGGCCAATCCCGCCCAGGCCGAAGACAACAACAGTATCACCTGGCTGAACCTTCGCGGTGTTTGTTACCGCCCCCACGCCTGTGGTTACGCCGCAGCCGATGTAACAGCTGGTCTTGAATGGCGCGTCTTCGCGAATTTTTGCCACAGCGATTTCAGGTAAGACGGTGAAGTTCGAGAAGGTCGAGCAGCCCATATAATGGTAGATCGTCTCGCCCTTGTAGGAGAAGCGCGACGTACTATCGGGCATCAGACCTTTGCCCTGTGTCTCGCGGATCGCGCTGCACAGGTTGGTTTTGCCGCTCAGACACATTTTGCATTGGCGGCATTCCGGCGTGTAAAGCGGGATAACGTGATCATCGGGCACAACCGAGGTCACGCCCGCGCCAACCTCGCGAACAATTCCTGCGCCTTCGTGCCCCAAGACCGAAGGGAACAGACCTTCGCTGTCCAGCCCGTCGAGCGTGTAGGCGTCGGTGTGGCAGATGCCCGTCGCCATGATCTCGACCAGCACTTCGCCCTCTTTCGGCCCTTCCAGATCGAGTTCGACAATCTCGAGCGGTTTCTTGGCTTCAAAAGCAACGGCAGCGCGGGTTTTCATGGGCGGGGACTCTCCTCTGTTGGGGCAGGTTGCTTTTCGAGACTGGAACGCTGCGCGTCAACCTTCGTGAATGGTTTTGGGCACCATGCAGGCCATCACGCCTTCGCGGCCGTCTTCGCTGCCATAGCCTGACCATTTGACGCCGCCGAACGGCGCGTCGACCGCCGACACGCCGCCGGTGTTGATCGCCAGCATTCCCGCTTCGACCTCGGCGGCCAGACGGCGGCGGCGCGCAGGATCTTGGGTCCATGCGTAAGCTGCGAGGCCGTAGGGCAGGCGGTTGGCTTCCTCGATCATCGCCTCTTCTCCCGCCATCGGGTTGAGGATCGCGACCGGGCCGAAAGGTTCTTCATTCATAATGTCGGCATCGGTCGGGACCTCGGCCAACACCGTGGGCTGATGGAAATATCCCTGATTGCCAATCCTCTCGCCGCCGGTCAGCAGCTTCGCGCCCTTGTCGACTGCATTTGCAATCTTGTCCTGAATCCCGTCGACCCCGCGCGCATTGGCCATCGGACCCATTTGCACGCCATCCTCCAAACCATTGCCGACTTTGATTTTCTCGGCGCGCTCGACAAAGCCGTCACGGAACTTTTCGAACACATCTTCCTCGACCAGGAACCGCGTGGGACTGACACAGACTTGCCCGGCATTGCGGAATTTGTTGCTGACCATTGTGTCGAGCACGTTGTCCACGTCGCTGTCTTTGAAGACCAGCACGGGGCCGTGACCGCCCAGTTCCATAGTCGTTACTTTCAGATCGTCCGCGGCCAGCTTGGCCAGATGCTTTCCGACCGGCGTCGAGCCTGTGAAAGTGAGCTTGCGGATGATCGGGCTGGCGAGCAGATGTTCGCTGACATCGCTGGGCACGCCGAATACGCATTGTACGACATTGCCCGGTACGCCTGCGTCGAGCAGTGCCTGCACGATGGCGATGCCCGAAGCAGGGGTCTCCTCGCTCGGCTTGACGATAGTCGAACAGCCTGCTGCGAGCGCGCCGCCGATTTTTCGCATCACATTGAGCGTAGGGAAGTTCCACGGCGCGAAGCCTGCGACGGGACCAACCGGATGATACTGGATTTCGACCCGGCTGCCTTCGGGGCGAACCAGTGTCCGGCCATACAGCCGCTTGCACTCACCGGCATAGAATTCGAGGAGCATCGCGGCATACATGGTCTCGCCTTTGGCTTCGCCAATTGGCTTGCCTTGTTCGCGCGTGAGCGCCTGCGCAATATCGCCCGCGCGTTCCTTGATCAGCCCGGCGGCTTTGGTGAGAATGCTCGCGCGCTTGTCGGCGGATGTATTGCGCCATTCGCGAAAACCCTGCTCGGCATTATCGAGCGCCCGGTCGAGATCATCGCTGGTGGCATGCGGCAATGCCGCAAGAGTGTCGCCGGTTGCCGGATTGAGGACATCCTCTGTCTTGCGACCATCGCCCGAAATCTGATCGCCGCCAATAAGAAGATGCAGGGAAGGGTAATCGCTCATGTCAGTGTCCTTTGATGTATGTGTTGCTGAGCCAATGGGCAGGACGGCGGAAAGTTTCGAGACAATCAGATAAATTGGTAGTCGAAGGTTCAGCCCAAGCGCTGTATTGGGCGGGAATGAAACTGTTTTTGACGACTTCCTTGCTCGCTGCCGGTATGGTTTTTCATGTTCCGGCCGCTGCGCAATCCGGGCCCGGTGCGGCTCTCAGCCTGGAACAGAGAACCGCACTGCGCTGCTCCGCCGCCTTCGCGATCATTGCCGGTGCGCAGGCTACGGGTGACGAGAAAGCGCTCGGCTATCCTCCGCTAGCCGAGCGGGGCCAGGAGTTTTTTGTCCGCTTCTCTGCCGGATTGATGGATAGCAAGGGGCTCACTCGCGATGCGGTGGCCGCGATGCTCCGAGCAGAGGCGCAAAAGATGTCAGCCGCAGGCGAAGTGCATCAGGTCATGCCGTCTTGTTTGCTGCTGCTTGAAGGATCGGGCGTTTAGCGTCACAATTTTCACAACGCGGTGTCACAATTGTGGACGCCCGCAAATGCTTGAGGCAATAGAGTAACATGTGGCGTCTCTATCAATTTCCATTGTGCCCGTTCAGCCGCAAAGTCCGCTTGCTGCTGAGCGAGAAGGGCGTCGGCTATGAATTGTGGCGCGAGAATCCGTGGGAAGGCAGCGACGAGTTCTGGGAACTGAACCCCGCTGGCCGCACGCCGGTGCTGCACGATGCAGAGAAGAAGATCGCGCTGTGCGATAGCCGCGCGATTTGCGAATATTTCGAAGAGACCGTCGATCAATCGCCGATGATCAATGGCACGGTCAAAGATCGCGCCGAAATCCGCCGGCTGATTGCTCTGTTTGACGAAAATTTCTTCGCCGACGTTACCGCACCGCTGCTGCATGAACGGATGAAGAAACGCCTGATCCTGCGCCAACCACCGGACTCGCGGGCTTTGGCGCGCGCAATGAAAATGGCGCATGGTCACTTGGATTACATGGATTATCTGATCGACACGCGCCCGTGGCTTGCCGGTTCGCGGATGAGCCTCGCCGATCTGACAGCCGCAGCACAAATCAGCGTGGCGGATTATCTGGGCGGGATTGATTGGAACGGGCACGAGCAGACTAAGGGCTGGTACTCGGTCTTCAAAAGCCGTCCGAGCTTCAGGCCGCTGCTGAGCGAACGGATGGAAGTGATCCAGCCGCCCAGCCACTATGCGGATGTGAATGCGTAGTGTGTTTTGAGCTGATCTGGCGATAAGCCCCTCAGTCGCCGGGCGCGGCGCATCCGCGCCGCTTGGCTACCTCGCATAAGCTCGGGCGGCCGGTCGGCCTTGCGGTCCGCTAGTCGCGGACCGGACCATTTCAAGCGATCAGTATAGTGCACGATCTTGGTCGCGGCAGCCATAGGGCCAAGCGGCCCGCCCGCAGCGGAGCGACCGTAAGGGAGCGAAAGCGAGGATAGCCAAGTGAGCGGATGCGAGCGCCGGCGCTTGAGGCCAAACAAAAAATCCCCATATTTCCGATAAAGGAGATACCGAATGTCCGATCCCAAGACCACCACTGATGCAGAGTGGCGCGAAAAGCTGACGCCTGAGCAGTTTCATATCCTTCGCGAGAAAGGAACCGAGCGCGCATTTACCGGTGAATATGACAAGCATTTCGAAGAGGGCGAATATACCTGCGCGGCGTGCGGGACCAAGCTGTTCGCCAGCGATGCGAAATACAATTCCGGCTGCGGCTGGCCTGCTTTCACCAAGCCTGCTGATGGCGATATGGTGGCGGAGCATCGTGACACTTCGCACGGTATGATCCGGACCGAAGTTACCTGCTCCAATTGCGGCGGTCATCTGGGTCATGTGTTTCCCGATGGACCGCCGGATCAGGGCGGATTGCGCTATTGCATCAACAGTGCGTCGCTCGATTTCAATCCGGATGGCATTTTGAAAGACGTTCCCAAGGGTTAGGCTCAAAACCTAACGCTGGGCATCAATTCACTTTACCCGTTCACGCCGCGTTACAACTGCCCTATGCAGTGCATGGGAGTAGTTTGGCGCTAGGCGCCGCCACATGGATGACCGGGTTATATGGCAAAGCGTGGCAGCAGGCGGAAAGCCGCGGCAGGCCGTAGAACAGATAAAGCGAAGCCGACCGGCTGGCGCTTGTGGTTTCGGCGGCTGTTCATGTGGGGTGGCGGCGTGGCGCTGCTTGGCGTGCTGTTTCTGGGCCTTGCAATTGTCTTCGCCGCGCGTTCCTTGCCCAGCTATCAGGAGCTAAAAGCCACTCAAAACGCGCAGACCATTATCGTCCGCGCGCGTGACGGAACCGAGATTGTCGAGCTGGGCCCGACTTTCGGGAAATGGCTCAATAGCGACGAAATTCCGCAGGTGATGAAAGATGCGATGATCTCGGTCGAAGATCGCCGCTATTACAGCCATTTCGGGGTTGATCCGATCGGTTTGGCGCGTGCCACATGGGTATGGGCGACGGGCGATAAGCGCTTCGGCGCGACATCGACTATCACGCAGCAATTGGCGCGCAACGTATTCCTCAACTCCAACCGGACGCTCGACCGGAAAATGCGCGAAGCGGTTCTGGCGTTGGCGATGGAGAGCAAGTTCTCCAAGGAACAGATTCTCGAGCTCTATCTTAACAAGGTGTATTTCGGCGGTGGAGCTTACGGGATCGACAGCGCAAGCCGGAAGTTCTTCAGCCACCCTGCGACCGAACTTGAGACTGCCGAAGCCGCAATTATCGCAGGATTGGTGAAGGCCCCGTCGCGATACTCGCCGACGGCTGACGTGCAGGCGGCGGTGGACCGCGCGCAGGTAGTGCTACGCCTGATGAAAGAGCAGGGCCGGATCGACCCGAATGTTACAGTGGACCCGACCACTGTGAATCTGAAGGAAGAGCGCGGGCAGAATTCGGTCCGCTACTTTACCGATTGGGCGCTGCCTCAGCTGGATTTGCTGTTACCCGAAACCTTCGAGCCGATCGAGGTGTGGACTACGCTCGACGTCGGGATGCAGCGTACTGCTGCGACATCGATCAAATCGAACACGCCCGAAGGCGCGCAGGGTGCGTTGGTCAGCCTCGACCGCGATGGTGCGATCCTCGCGATGATCGGCGGTACCGACTATGTCGAAACCAATTACAACCGCGCGACCGATGCGGTGCGCCAACCTGGATCGGCGTGGAAACTGTTCGTCTATCTCTCCGCGCTCGAGGCTGGATATACGCCCGATGCGCCGGTCAAAGATGTGCAGACCACCATCGACGGCTGGACCCCGCGCAATTCGGGTGGCAGCTATGCAGGCGATATCGATGTCCGCACGGCGTTCGCCTATTCCAAGAATACCGTCGCGGCGCAGCTCGGCTATGAAGTCGGCTTCGGCACAGTGGCCAGCATGGCCAAGCGGTTCGGCATCACCACGCCGATCCAGACATACCCTTCGATGGTGCTGGGGAGCAGCGAGACCCGCGTTATCGACATGACGCGCGCCTTTGCGGCCGTCTCGGCTGGCGGCAATTCGGTGGAGCCTTATGGCATCGTCAAAGTGACAACTGCTGACGGTGAAACGCTGTATGAACATGAGAGAAAGCGTGCCACCCGCCTGGTACCCGAATATGTCGCAGCGGGGATTACCGATTTGCTGCAAACCGCAGTGAATACCGGGACAGGCCGGGCGGCGCAGATCGGCCGCCCTGTTGCAGGCAAGACCGGCACCACATCGTCCAACAAGGATGGCTGGTTCATCGGCTTCTCCAGCGGGATCACCACCGGCGTATGGATGGGCCGTGACGATGCCAAGCGGGTCCGCGGATTGCAGGGCGGACGCGCGCCTGCGCAAGCCTTCGCAGCCTATATGCGCTATGCGGTGAAAGATCGCCCGATCGAGCAGTTCAACACCGAACTCAAGTTGCCCGAATGGCAGCTTGAACCTGACGACGAGTTCTATTTCGGTGATCCGGAAGATTATTATTATATCGACGAGCAGGGCAATCTTATCGAGCCCGGGCTGGGTGATGGCGAGCGCAATGCTGATCCCGCCGTGGAAGGCGGGGAGCAGACAGGCAATGCTGCAGAGCGGCCGCAAGTTCCGCAAAACAACGCGCCGCCGGCAGTCAGTGACGATTTTCTCGATCGTGCGATTGGCGAACGGCCAGCAGCACCAAAACCAGCCCAGCAGCCCGCCCAGCGTGCAGTCCAGCCAACGCCTTCACCAAGGCCGAGCGTTCCGGCATCACCATTGCCTCAGCAGTAGCAGTAGCCAGGCTGGGCCTCACTCAGGTCGGAATTGCTTCTTGGAGTGAATCGCGCTTACAAGGACACTGGGTCTGGCCGCTCAAAACCGTATCCTGGACGAGTATGGGGAAACTATGTCACTACGCCTAGCCTTATTTTCGGCCGTTCTGGTTGCATCATCCTCCGCGTCGGCAACCTATTCCAACTCGATCGACGAGGATGGCTGTTGGGATGGAAAGCTGTCCAGGGACGTCCCTTGTTTGCAATATAGCAGCCACAGTTGGAGTGGCGACAAGATGACTGTGATATACCAAAACAAGTGCAAGCAACGGATTTTTGCTAGAGTGTGTCACGATCAAGAGGCAAACAAGAATGGCAAGAAAGACTGCGGATTTTTCGGCATTCGCGGTTCTGGGACGGCTAGTTACTATACCTATCACGCGTCAGGAGAAGTCAATTATCGGGCGCTAGGTTCGACAAAACGCTCAAATGACTGGACATGCGTTGCCCGCCTCGATTTGGTAAATAATTACCGTAGCGTACCTCCGCAAAATTGATGATTTGACCGGCAAACAAAAAGGCCCCGCCAGACGAACCTGACGGGGCCTCTTTTGTGCTCGAAAGGCGCTTAGCGAATGCGCACCGCGCGGTAGACGGTTGGTCCGCCGGGACGCTGGAACTGCAGCAGCACGGCGTCGCGGCCATCTTGTTCCGCGTCGGTCACGGCCTTTTCCAGATCCTCAACCGAATTGACCGGCTGGTAATTGGCCGATTTGATAATGTCGCGGCGTTGGAGGCCCTTGCGCGCGGCGTCGGAGTTGCGGTCAACGGCCACAATCGCAAGGCCTTCGGTATCGCTGCTTACGCCAAGCCGGCGATTGATTGTCGGCGTCAAAGGAACAACTTGGAGACCCAGTTTTTCGATGATCGGGCTTTCGTTCTCTGCCTCATCGGGCATTTCCGGCTCTTCATCCTGGCTGAACATCTGCTGTTCACGCATTTCTTCCGCGCTAGGACGTTTGCCAACGGTCGCTTGTACAGTCCGCCGTTTGCCTTCGCGGTAGAGTTCGATCGGAATCGTCTCGCCCGGCTTTACATTCGCTACGAGGAACGACAGCGTCTGGTCCTGCGTAACAGCTTTTCCGTCAACTTTGGTGACGATATCGCCTGCGCGAATGCCGGCTTTGTCCGCTGCGGCATCGGGCTGAACCAGTTGAACAAATTCGCCCTGATTTTTGGGCAGGCCGAGCGATGCGGCCAGATCTTCGTCAACCGGCTGAATGCTGACGCCGAGGAAGCCGCGTTCGATTGCCTCGCCTGACTTCAGTTGATCAACAATAGGTGAGGCGACTTCTGCCGGGATAGCAAAACCGATCCCGACGCTGCCACCCGATGGCGAATAGATCGCATTATTAATGCCGATCACGTTGCCCTGCATGTCGAATAGTGGGCCACCCGAATTACCACGATTGATGCTCGCGTCAGTCTGGATGTAGCGGTCATACGCCCCGCTGCCGGTGTTGCGCAGCACCGATGACACGATGCCGCTCGTTACCGTCCCGCCAAGGCCGAAGGGGTTGCCGATTGCAATAACCCAGTCACCCACACGGGCCTCATCCGACTCTCCGAACTTGACGAAGGGGAATGGATCGGACCGTTTGATTTTCAATACTGCCAGATCCGAATCTGCGTCGGCACCAATCAATTCAGCGTCATATTCTTGGCCATCGGGCAGAGTGACGGTAATTTCCTCTACCGTGCCGCGACCGTTGGGGCTGACAACGTGATTGTTGGTGACAACAAAACCGTCAGCCGAAATGATAAAGCCCGAACCGAGTGATTGGCCTTCGCGGAATTGCGGCTCTGCGTTGCCGCCGCCGCGCCGGTTGCCGAACATGCCTTCGAATGGCGTGCCAGCAAACGGGTTGCGACTGCCGGACACTTCGATCCGCTGACGGGTCGAGATATTGACGACGGCAGGCTGCAATTGCTCGGTCAGATTGGCGAAGCTCTCGGGAGCACCGGCGCGGGGTACCGCGCGTTGCATCTCGATGCCTTCATTTTGAGCGGTTTGGGCTCCTGCGGGGTATCCCCCGACCAAGGAGATGGCTGCGCCGCCAACCAGCAGCGCGGAGGTCAATCCATAAGCATATCGCACAGGCTTCACGTCCTTCTATTCCTCTTCATTACTGGGCGCATCGCTGCGCCAAAATTCCCCGCATGCACATCAGGACAAACGCCCTGAACGCCGATTGAACGACAGATGTAGTCGCCGACCAATGCGGTTCCTCGCTCGACCAACGTCTTTATGCGAGGAGCGTTCCTTGCCAGCGCTGCTTAGCGGCGACCGCGGAACTGCCGCAGATATTCATTGTCCGGCGACAGGACCATGCTGTTCTCTGGTCCGCCTTCGCGATTGGCGAAGGTTGTTTCGTAACTCTTCATGGCGCGGTAGAAATCATAAAAACGCGCATCTTTGCCGAAAGCATCTGCGTATGTTTTCGCGGCTTCTGCGTCGGCTTCGGCGCGGATAATGACAGCGTCACGGGCGCCTTGTGACCTAATAGTTCTAGCTTCGCGTTCGCGATCTGATTCCATCCGGCGAAAGGCTGACTCAAGCGGCGCTTCCGGTAAGTCAGTGCGTTTGATCTGCACATTGACGACTTCGGCGCCATATTGCTTTGCCTGACGATCAAGGTTGGTACGAACATTGGCCAGTGCTGCGCCGCGTTCAGCGGTCAGCATATCTTGGAATGTCCGGCGGCCCAATTCCTGCCGCAGCACCGAGTTAAGAATTGGCTCTAGCGCGGTTCGAACACCATCGGTAGTCCCCGCGCGTTCGACCATTCTTACGGGATCAGTGATACGGAAGCGAGCGTAGGCATTGACCAATAGACGCTGCTGGTCATTAGACAGCACCTCCTCGTCAGTCATCTCCAGATCAAGCAGACGCTTTTCGATCCGTCGGACCGACTCGATGAGTGGAATCCGGAAATAGAGTCCCGCGCCCGTAGACCCATTCGGCGTGTTCACAGTGCCAACAGGCTCACCCGTCCGGATAACGACGACCTGCTCTTCTTCTGGTACGATGTAGGCGCTGGTGAAGAAGGCAATGATTGCAAGGCCTGTAAGTATCACAGCGCTACGGTAATTGTTCCAGAGATTTTCCATTTTCATTGCCCTCCTGAATTAGGCGCAGGGGTAACGGCTGTCGGCGGATTAGTGCTCCTTCGCCTCACTTCGGGCAGTGGCAGGTACGGGGTCACGCCATCCGCTTCAATCACTGTCTTGTCGGTTTGGCTGAGAATACGCTCCATTGTTTCATAATACATACGTTGACGCGTGACTTCTGGTGCCATTCGGTACTCTTCATAGACCTTGTTAAAGGCCTCGGCCTCACCTTGAGCAGTCGCGAGCACTTGTTGCGCATAACCCTGCGCCTGATTGCGCGCAGCATCAGCATTTTGCTCTGCAACCTGCACGTCGCGGAAAGCATCCACCACCTGAGCAGGCGGATCGGCTTTCTCAATTTCGACACCGAGCACGCGAATGCCGGCTTGATACGAATCGAGCGTCGCTTGCATGCGTTCGCGTACATCCTGTTCGATTGACGCACGGCCCTGACCGGAAAAAGTTTCGTCCAGTTCTTTTTCGGCGACCGAAGCGCGCATTGCGGCTTCGGCTGCCTCGCTAACTGTTTCGATAGGTTCGACAAGCCGGAATTTGAAATCTTCTAGATCATTGATGTTCCAGCGAACAATATAGCTCAAATCGACAAGATTTTGATCGCCTGTAAGGATAAGTTTGACCTCCTGTCCGCTGTCAGGAATGCGGACAGTGCGGACGCCTTGGACGTCTTCTATGTCGACGGTCTCGATTGGATAGGGTGCCGACAAATGCAGCCCCGGGCTCAATGTGCGGGTGTAATTACCCAGCGTCTTTACCACGGCTTGCTCTTGCGCAGCGACAAGGTGGAGGCTGGTTGACGCCAGCCCTGCAATTACAATCAGTCCGATGATGAACGGCAGCCAGCTCTTGCCGCCGGGGCGCCGAGGCATCTGGAAGCTGGGACCGCCCGGTCCGCCGCCGCCTTTGCCGCGGTTCTTGAAAATATCTTCGATATTGGCCGAGCGGCGCGGCTCTTCGGGCGCATTGCCATTGCCGCCGCCGGGTAGCCATGGATTGCGCGGGCCTTTGGGTTTGTCGCCGCCGGACTCGCCGCCCGAACCGGATTCGGGTTTGTCGCCCCCGTCATTGCCCCAAGGACTCTTGCCAGCCATCGCCAGCCCGATATTTCTCGTGTAATCGCCAAATGTGCTCATGAACTCTTTATAGGTGTCGATTGCAGGAAAAACAGGGGTTGCAGGTGCGATTTTGCTGCTAGGGCCTTTTGCCATGGACGAACAGGCTTTGAAGGCACGACTTCCGGACTCGGTCGCCGCACGCGTGCAGTCGATCAAATTAGCGGATGGCAGGGCAACTCTGGTGCTCGACGCAGCAGGGCTGGAAGCCGAAAGTCGCGACGGTCTGGAATCTGCGGTTAAGCAAATTATCGGTGAGGCGGAGGGCGTCACCGAAGTCCGCGTGGCAATGGTGGCCGATAAAGCGCCCGCACCGCCACCACCAAAGGTTCCGATAATTATAGCTGTTGGATCAGGCAAAGGCGGCGTGGGTAAATCCACACTGACGGCCAATCTTGCGGTTGCGCTATTCCGTATGGGGCGCAAGGTCGGAGTGGTTGACGCTGACGTTTACGGCCCTTCGCAGCCCACGATCCTCAACAATAAGGGTGAGAAACCGGAAGCGCGCGATGACAAGCTGGTGCCGGTACCAAGCCCGCATGGCATACCCCTCTTGTCGATGGGGCATCTGGTCGAACCCGGCAAAGCATTGGCATGGCGCGGCCCGATGGCGGGTAATGCGATGGCCCAATTGGTTGATGCGCATTGGGGCGATACCGAAGTGCTGCTGATCGATTTGCCGCCCGGCACCGGCGACGTGCAGCTGACCATGCTATCGAAGTTCAAACCGGCGGGCGCAGTAATCGTATCGACGCCGCAGGACCTCGCGCTGATCGACGCGCAGCGCGCCGCCAATCTGTTCGATTCAGGTAAAGTGCCGATCATCGGTCTGGTCGAGAACATGTCCGGCTATGCCTGCCCGCATTGCGGAGAGGTGAGCGATCCGTTTGGCAAAGGCGGCGTCGAAGCAGCGGCGGATGCTACGGGTATTCCATTCCTCGGCCGGATTCCTCTGGCGCTCGAAATTCGTGCGGCCAGCGATGCAGGTACGCCGCCCGCTGCCGGCGATGGCCCGGAAGCAGAAGGCTTCCAGATTGTGGCAAAGCGCCTTTCAGAATGGCTGGATAAAGCTCCCGCCACAGAGGCGGTCTGACCATGGCGATCAGCCGACGCGGAGTGCTGGTTGGCGCTGCGGTTGGCGGCGGCCTGCTGGTCGCATGGGGGTTGCGCCCACGGGCCTTTCCCACGCCGTTAACACCCGCTGAGGGGGAGTATGCTTTCGATGCATGGCTGAAGATCGCCAATGACGGGGTTGTGACCGTCGCTGTCCCGCAGATGGAAATGGGGCAGGGGGTCAGCACGATCTTGCCGCAGATCATTGCGCAGGAACTCGGGGCCGACTGGCGGCAAGTGGCGGTTGAACCCGCGCCGGTAAGCGGTGCCTATGCCAATATCCCGCTTGCGGCAAAATGGTCGGCTTTATGGATGCCAGCCATGCCTGAGCTGGCGGGCGAACCGGATACGATATTGGCCGAACGGTACGCGCAAATCTCACGCTTCTCTGCGACTGCGGACGGGACGTCGCTGGCCGCTTATGAACTGCCGTGCCGCGAAGCAGCCGCGTCTGCGCGCGGGATGCTGACTGCAGAAGCGGCGGAGCGGTGGGGCGCGCCGTTGGAAGAATGTTATGCGCGTGGCGGATTTATCGTTCACGAGGAAAAACAGCTTTCCTTTGCAGAATTGGTTGAAGCAGCTGCGCAGCGTGAGGCTCCCGATCCGGCGCCGCTCAGATCCGAATTTCCCTCCGAGCGGCCTATTGCCGGTCCTGCGCAGGGCGACACCGCATTTCCAAGGCTCGACCTGCCTTCAAAGGTAGACGGGACGCATCTGTTTGCCGGTGACGTGAGGCTGCCTGACATGGTCTATGCCGCGATCAAACACGGCCCGCTCGAACAAGCCGAATTAAGCGGCTTCGATGAGAAGGCCTTTGCTGGTGATGACCGCATTGTCGGGATCATAAAAGGCAAGCGCTGGCTGGCCGTGGCGGCGACCGACTGGTGGAGCGCGGATCAGGCAGTCGAAGCAATGAAGCCGCGGTTTTCCGTATCGAATGTGGCCGAAAGCGACCGCTCCGACCGAGCCTTCGATGAAGCTGTTCCGGGTGGAGAAGCATTCCGTATTGCCACGCGCGGCGAAGGCAGCGAAGCGCTGAAAGAACGCGATATCGCCCGCCGCTATCACGTTGAGCCTGCGCTTCATGCACCGCTTGAAACCGCCAGCGCGACTGCGCGCTACGCCGATGGCAAGCTGGAACTATGGATCGCCAGCCAAGCGCCAGAGAAAGCGCGCGAGGCAGCGGCAAAAGCGATTGGCGTGCCGGTCGAAGATGTGATCCTCTATCCGATGCCGGCAGGAGGCAGCTTCGACCGGCGGCTGGAGCATGACCACGCAATTGAAGTGGCCTTGATCGCGCGTGAGCTTTCCAAGGAACGCCCGCGTCCGGTGCAACTTATCTGGTCGCGCTGGCAGGAGCATCTGGCGGGATTGCCACGCACACCCGCGTCGGGGTTGCTCTGGGCGGAGCTTGTTCCCGGCGCAAACGGGCGGATCAATGCGATGCATGTGCGTGTTGCTGTCCCATCGACCACGCATGAATTTGGCGAGCGCCTGTTCAACAACAAAACTGCATGGGCCGCGCGGCGGGCTGCTGCCGGCAAGGCGGACCCGCTAGCGGTGGAGGGCGCGATGCCGCCTTACGGTATTCCGCATGTCGCTATTGACCATGTGCCGACCGATATCGGCCATGGTACCGCCAGAATGCGCGGCAATGCGCATAGCTACACCGCCTTTTTTGTCGAATCCTTCATTGACGAGACAGCCGCGATGTTCGGGCGCGAACCTTTGTCGTACCGGATTGAGATGCTCGGTAATGATACGCGCATGGTCAGCTGTTTACAGCGTGCAGCGAGGCTCGCCCAGTGGGATGGCGGGCGCGATCAAAGCGGGCAGGGGCTTGCCTGTCATCTGATGGGATCACTCCAAAGCGGCGGGCGAATTGCGTGCATTGCCACTGCGCGCCGCGACGAGGGCGGGCTACGCGTTATCAAGCTGAGTGCAGCGGTGGATATAGGCCGGATCGTCAATCTGGATATTGCACGGCAGCAAATAGAGGGTGGTCTGATCTTCGGTCTGTCTCTAGCGAGGGGGTCGAGCACCCGCTATTCTGGCGGTTTGCCAACCAATCAGCGCCTGTCGCAGCTTGATCTGCCGGTGCTGGCCGATTGTCCGGAGATTGAAGTGGATTTCATCGCCAGCGAACAAGATCCTTTCGATCCAGGGGAATTAGGAGCAGCGGTGTGCGCACCGGCTATTGCAAATGCATTATTCTCAGCAACCGGAATACGGTTCCGCCGTCTACCCTTGTTTTCAGAAGGCCTGTAACAGCGGATGACGTGGCAAGATCAACGGCTCCCCTCGGACCACCCGCCGGTTAACAGCGGGAAGGTCGGCGTGCTGGTGATCAATCTCGGCACGCCCGAGGCGCCGACAACGCAATCGGTAAAGACCTATCTGGCGGAATTTCTGTCGGACCGCCGCGTTGTGGAAATCCCGCCGATTGCCTGGCAACCAATCCTGCGCGGGATCATTCTGAACACGCGGCCCAAAAAATCTGCGGCTGCGTATAAGAAAGTCTGGACCGAAGAAGGTTCACCTCTGGAGTACATCACCCGAGGGCAAGCCGAACGGCTGCAAGAACGGTTGGGCGACGCCGTAAATGTGTCGTGGGCAATGCGCTATGGAAAGCCCAGCATTCCCGATGAGATACAGAAATTGATGGATTCAGGCTGCGACCGGATTCTACTCGCGCCGCTCTATCCGCAATATTCGGGCGCAACCACCGCGACGGTGATCGACAAGGCGGCGGAGAAGCTCAAGGAAATGCGCTGGCAGGCTTCGCTGCGCACGCTCCCGCCATATCACGATGACCCCGCCTATATCGATGCGCTGTCGAAGGATTTGACGGCGCAGCTGGACGCGCTCGATTTCGATCCCGAAGTCTTGCTGCTGAGCTTTCACGGGATGCCGCAGCGCACGCTCGATCTGGGTGATCCCTATCATTGCCATTGCCGCAAGACCGCGCGGCTTTTGGAAGAGCGCATGACGCCTCGCAAAAGCATGCGGTTTGAAACGAGTTTCCAATCGCGCTTCGGCAATGCCAAGTGGCTGGAACCGGCGACCGATGACACGCTCGAACGGCTGGCAGGCGAAGGTGTGAAGAATATCGCCATCGCGGCGCCGGGCTTCTCCGCCGATTGTCTGGAAACGCTGGAAGAACTGGCGCTGGAAGGCAAAGAACAGTTCGAAGAAGCTGGCGGAGAGAATTTTGCTGCGCTTTCCTGCCTCAATACCGGCACGCCGGGCATGGATATGCTGGAGCATATCATCCGCCGCGAATTGTCGGGCTGGACATAGTTTAACTAATTACTTACACCGATGTCAGTAAGCCAGTTCAACGACACCGAGGAATAGATGGCCACACTTGCTGCTGATCAAACCGCTGAAACTACTCTTACCCATTGGACGGAGGGTAATCCCGAGCCTGCCGACTTGGCGCATATTCCGGGCGAAGGCGGCTATCCGATTGTCGGCAACACCTTCAAAATGCTGGCTGATCCGCACGGTTTTACCAAGGATATGGTTGAGAAGTACGGCACGGTATACCGCAATAAGGCCTTTGGCGGCTGGGTCGTGGCTCTTGTAGGTGCAGATGCGAACGAATTGGTTCTGTTCGACCGCCAGAAGTTGTTTTCATCGGAGCAAGGCTGGGGTCCGATCCTCGACCAATTGTTCCCGCGCGGGTTGATGCTGATGGATTTCGACCATCACCGGGCCGACCGCAAGGCATTGTCGATTGCGTTCAAGCCGGGGCCGATGCGGCATTATGCGGGCAGCCTTAATCGCGGAATCTCTGATGCAGTGAAGGATTGGGGCGGCGATCAAATGCTGTTCTATCCCGCGATCAAGAAGCTAACGCTCGATCTGGCCGCGGACAGTTTTATCGGGATCGAGTGGGGACCCGAAGCCGATAAGATCAACGAAGCCTTTGTCTATATGGTGCAGGCCTCGGTCGCGCCGATCCGTCATCCGCTACCATTCACGCTGATGCGCAAAGGCGTGAAGGGACGCGAGTTTCTGGTCGATTATTTCACCAAGGAAACGCATCGCCGCCGCAAAGAGGGCGGCGGGCAGGATATGTTCAGCCAGTTTGCGACTGCGGAGCGCGAGGACGGCTCGCTGCTGCCGGTCGATGAAGTCGTCGATCACATGAATTTCCTGATGATGGCGGCACATGACACGATCACATCCAGCGCCACGTCACTGATCTATCTGTTGGCGAAAAACCCCGAATGGCAAGAAAAGCTGCGCGCTGAGATCCTCGCGATAACCGGCGGCGCAAGCGACCTTGGCTATGATGATCTGGGCAAGCTGGAACTGACCGAGATGGCGTTCAAGGAAGCGCTGCGGATGATCCCGCCGGTGCCTTCCACTCCGCGTCGTGCGTTGCGCGAGTTCGAGTTTGGCGGATATAAAATTCCGGCGGGCACCCATGTCGGGATTAACGCGCAATATGTGCATCATATGGAAGAACACTGGCCGGAGCCGGAGAAATTCGATCCGATGCGCTTCACGCCCGAACAGGTAAAGGCGCGCCATAAATATGCATGGGTGCCGTTTGGCGGCGGAGCGCATATGTGTCTCGGCCTGCACTTTGCTTACATGCAGGTGAAAGTTCTGATGGCGCAAATACTGACGCGATATCAGATCGAGATTGAAGAGGGCTATGATCCGGCCTGGAAAGCTTGGCCGATCCCTCAGCCAAAAGACGGGCTGAAGGTGAGATTTAAGAGTTTATCTTAGACCCTCAGTCGCGGGGCGGAATGCATCCGCATTCCTTGGCTACCTCGCACAAGCTCGGGCGGCCGTGCAGGTGGCCTTTGGCCGTCTGCGCCTTCGGCTCTGACTCCGGCCTTGCGGTTCACTGGTCGTGAACCGAACCACTCCAATCATCTTCATTCGCTCTGAACCTTGGTCACGGCAGTCAGAGGGCGACTGCCCGACGCGCGGTTAGCGCGGAAGCCAAAGGGAGCGGATGCGACCGCCGGCGCCCGAGGCCAATCAAAGAATCCCTCAAAAATCCCAGGCTATGCCGTCTTTCACCCAATCGCCGTAGCGGGTGGGCGACAAGTCTCGCGGTTCGTCCTTTTCCGGGTTGACTTTCTTTGGTTCGGGCACCGGATCGTTTGTCCAATGCGCAGGCTTATCGAACGATTTTGCGGCTTCTGATTTTTCCTTGGTCATGTTGGCCTAACGCGCGGGGTGGCGGATGGTTTCAAGCCCGCCTAAAGGAACGGCATGTCAGATATTTCGGGATTACCCGCACGGCGCGCTGCGCTGCAGATGATTGATGCGGTGCTGCATCGCGGTGAAACGTTGGAAACGGTCGAGCGCAATGCGCTGCGCCGGATACGTGGACCAGCCGATCAAGCCTTGGCCCGGGCAATTGCGGGTGAAACGCTGCGCTGGCTTACCGATCTCGATATGATGATCGACAGCGCAATGAAAAAGCCGCTGCCGCATGATGCTAAGCCCCGTTCAGTGTTACGGCTGATGCTGGCGCAATGGTTGCGGCTCGATACACCGCCGCATGCGGTGATCGCCACGGCATTGCCATTGCTGACGGGTGGCCCACGCAGGTTGGCGCATGGGGTGTTCTCGACCCTTAACAAGCGTGATGGGCTGGTGCTGCCTGATATCCCGACCCTGGCTCCAGAAGTCGAATTTCGCTGGGGCGACCGCGCTGACGCGATTGCCGCCGGTATCGTCACTCCGCCGCCGCTGGATCTCGCGTTAAAGGATTGGTCGCAGACGGAAGAGCGTGCGGAAGCGATGGGCGGTATCTCGCTCGCGCCCGGCCATATCCGCCTGCCGCGCGGCACCCCGATTGATCAACTTCCCAGCTATAAGGATGGCGATTGGTGGGTGCAGGATCTGGCCGCGACATTGCCCGCACGCTTGCTCGGACCGGGTGCAGGCAAGCGCGTGCTCGATCTGTGCGCTGCTCCAGGCGGGAAAACGATGCAGCTTGCAGCGGCTGGATGGAATGTGACTGCGCTGGATATCAGCGAGCGGCGATTGGATAGAGTCCGCCAGAATCTCGAGCGCACGGGTTTGCAGGCTGAGATCATCAAAGCCAATGCGCTTACGTGGCGGCCCGCCAAGCAGTTCGATGCGATCCTGCTGGACGCGCCGTGCACCGCAACCGGTACCTGCCGCCGCCATCCCGATGTGGTCCACCGTATCGGAGAGCGCCAGATCGAAGAACAGGCGGAGCTGCAAAACGCTTTGCTGGAACGGGCCGTGGAATGGCTGCCCGAGGGTTCGACGCTGATCTATGCCGTCTGTTCACTGGAAAGTTCAGAAGGTGAGGCTCAGGCCGAGAGTGTCAATTTGGCGCCAGTTCCGATCACGAGCGAAGAATTACCCGGCGGCTTGGAGCCAACCAAAGATGGCTGGCTGAAGACCGACCCTGGGATGCTTGCTGATGCTGGCGGGTTGGACGGGTTCTTCGTGGGACGCTGGCGGAAATAAGCCGCGCTGGATTTAGAGGGAGAGAAATTGATGAAACGCATTATCCTACTGGCCATCACCCATGGCGCAGCCGCGGCCATTGGCTTTGCAGCAGGCATCTATTTCCTGCCGATTCTGACGGCAGAATCCGCGCCCGATGCAGCGGTTCTGGAGCAGCAGGCGGCGCAATCACGATATAGCGTTGAGCTAACCCGCGATCTGCGCGGCGTCGACGCTCTGCATTGGGGTGATGGAACCATCAGCGTGTCGGCAGACAGCATCGCGCACCAGGGCGAACTCGCTCCCGGGCCCGATTACATGGTCTATCTGACCAAGGAGTTCGTTGAGCATGAAGACGAGTTTGAACCGATCAAGTCACAGGCTGTTCGGATCGGCCCCGTAAAGAGCTTCGACGGATTCCTGCTCAACATTCCAGAAGGCGTGGATATCGAGGAATACTCAACCGTAGTCGTGTGGTGCGAGTCCTTCGGTGAATTCATCACTGCGGCAAAATATCGCTAGCCGCGGGTTGCGTCGGTTTCCCGCGCAACAAACCTATAGGTGTATCGTCAATCAACCTAAATGACATGATACGTGAAGTAAAAAATTCTCAAAAATGCCGTCATTAATCCCAGTTAACTTATAACATTTACCAATTCGCTATTCAAAATTTAAACTAATATTACTGCACTCATAATATTCTCTGGCAATAAGCCAAGAAAATGGAATATTATTATAAGGGAGTGGTAATGTCGGTAATGAACTTTGACGCTTCTGAACGACGCGGTGTGTCCAATATCCCGTTGTCGGGTATTCAACCAGATGACAATCACGCGCTGCAGTCGTTTGATTTCCGCTTTGCGAACGGCGACCACCATATTCAACAGATCCGGCTGCTGAAAGGAACGAACCAAATTTCAGCGGCGTTTAAGGATCAAGACGACGGCGATCCTTGGAACCTGACGGGCTGTTACGTTCGTGTGCCGGGAACGCCGGGATCAGTCGAGTTCACCATGGAAGATGGGCGAGCCACTTGGGTCGATATTCCGGGCCTTAACAGCAATATGCGATTTGCCCTTAGCGGATTCGATTTCGATTTCGGTTCGGGAGATCAGCATATCAGAGTTGTACTCATCATGCCGTCGGAGCGGCAAGGCGGTGTACTGGTCAACTTCAACGACAAGATCGGTGGAAACGAAACGGTCCGGGGTACACTGCAATTCGTTCTGGTGCCCGCGGATCAGGTTGCGAGTGACTATCGGCAGGCAGGGGACAATTTTGATCGAGGCAACAACCGAACGATGGTTCCCCCGCAGCTAGGTGGACCAAGCGAACGTGTGTTGAGCGGATTTTCCTTTATCTATTTGCACCGAACCGACGGAGGCGATGCACATCTGCTCCGGCTGGGCGTCGACCTGCCGAACCATACGGTTCAATTCCAGGACAATGACATGCATGAGATCATTCAGTGGAAGGTCGACTATTTCAGCTTACGATGAAGTGGAGAGGGCAAGTCGATGTTGGACTTTCGGACAGTGAACCTTCAGCTTGAGGTGGCCAGCACCGACACCGAGCGAAGGTTGGAAGGTGGGCGGTTCAATGGGAATTTCCGCTCGACGGGTACTTTAACCGGCAGAACGCAAGTGACCTTTCCATCCGGCGTGAGCCGGCATGAAGCGGCGATCAGCGCTTTTCATTTTGAAACCAAGAACGATCACCATCTGGAAAAGCTCAAGATCGAACCGTTTATTTCGGTCGAAGACGCTTCACGCAGGACGTTGAATGTAACGGTGGAGGCGGCGTTTAAAGACGACAGTCCGGGCGATGATTTTCAGAACACCCCATTCATTATGTCGACAAAGATATTGCTACTGGTCGATAGGGAGTGAACCACCCGTTCGGTCACGCAGCTTCGAACTGCAGCGTGACGTGCGTGCAATCGCGCCCGCCTTGAACAATCTTGGCCGATACTGACGTGGCGCTGCGCTCGACCAATTCGACCGTGAAGACGCGCCCCAACTCGACATAGCGCGTGAAGCGCATTTCGCCGCCTGTGATCCGCAGTGGAGCGCCGTTTTCAAGCAGATGCATGAACTGATGCACGGCCTCTGCCAGATGCGTTGCGTTCACATGATCGCCTGACCCGCTCATAAACGGATGCGCTGGCGGGAAAGCGTTGTCCAATGTCATCAGGCCGAGGGCGTGGGGTGCCTGGCTATCCTGTAACGGTGATAGAAACGAGGGACCGACACCGGCACTGCCGACGGCTTCGGGTTCGGCATATGAGAAAGAGGCGGGATCAACCTCTGGCTCGGAGTCCTGCTTCGCTTTCGCGCGCCACGCTTCAAAATCGCGGGTCCGAAACTCTACACCGATGCTGTACATGGTGGAGACCATGGCATCGCGGGCATCGAAGAAAGTCAGCTTGCTCTGGAGCTTGCCGTCCGCGTCCACATTCTCTGAAACGCCGCGGACCGGCGGGCCGACATCACCTGCACCGCAGGACCATTTGGTCCATGTCAGCGCAGTCCATCTGGTCCCGTCGAAAGTCCCGCGCTCTCGCCCCGCCTCGACACTCGCCCAATATTGCAGATTTTGCAGCGCAATCGGATGGTGTGGATGTAGCGCCAGCCATGGCCATATGTTGCGGTCTTTAGAGCATTGGAAGGTGACCGGGCCATCGGACCGGATCACACGATGATGCGTGAATTCAATATCGGGTGCGCTATTCGCCATGCTCGCCTCGGCCTCAGCTTTTCACCTTGTCCTGAAAGCTTTTGCGCAGTTTCATGATCTTCGGCGGAATGACCGCGAGGCAATAGGGGTTGCTCTTGCCTTCGCCTTCCCAATATTCCTGATGGTAATCCTCCGCCGGATACCATTGTGTGGCATCCTCGACAGTGGTCACCGCAGTCCCCGGATGCTCCGAGTTCCAGCGTGCAATTGCCGCTTCCGCCTCGCTGCGTTGATCCTCCGTCAGAGGGAAGATCGCGCTGCGATATTGGGTGCCGACGTCGCCGCCCTGGCGGTTCAGCTGGGTTGGATCATGCGTGCCAAGGAACACATCGAAAATTTCCGGCAGTGAAATCACATCCGGATCGAATGTCACGCGAATGCCTTCGGCATGGCCAGTCGTGCCGGTGCAGACCTGTTTGTAAGTCGGGTTGCTGACATTGCCGCCGATATAGCCGCTTTCGACTTCGCTCACGCCGATCACATCACGGAACACCGCTTCTGTGCACCAGAAACATCCGCCTGCAATGATTGCCTGTTGTGTATCCGCCATGGGAAGTCTCGCTTTCTGTTATCTGGTTCCGGAACATAGATAGGAAGCATGAGTTCCCTTGTCATCGGTGCGTTCGTCCTTAGAATGCGCCACACAGATCAATAAGAGTATCCACTCACTTTCCGGAGAGAAGTCATGCGTTCTATTTTTGCTGCTACTGCCGCAGTTGCTGCCTTGGCGATCGGGGCGCCCGCAATTGCGGATGATCACGGCGAGATGGCCTCGCTTGCAGAGGTTCTGGCATCCGATCACCGCGCGGATGACCGTGCCCGCGATCAATATCGTAACCCGGCTGAAACGCTGGCCTTCTTCCAGATCGAGCCGACGATGACGGTCGCTGAATATGGCCCCGGTGGCGGTTGGTATACGCGCGTCCTTGCACCTTATGTGATGCCAAAGGGCAAATATATTGCGTTCAATCAGGATAGCGACGGCCGTGAATATCGCACGCGTGCGCAGGAAGCACGTGCGAAAGGTTGGACAGAGAGTTTCAAAAGCGGGCTTGCCGAAGCGATGGATATGGAAGCGGATGACATTACCGCCTTCGAAACTGACGAAATGCCCGAAGATGTGGCCGGCACAGTCGACCGCGTGGTTATTTTCCGGTCAATGCACGGGTTGAATATAGGCAATAGCGCTGACGCAGTGCTTAAAGCTGCTCGCACGATGCTCAAGGATGACGGCATGGTTGGCGTTGTCCAGCACCGTGCCCCAGAAGGCGCAAGCTACGATGATTACGGCGCGCGCCAGCGCGGCTATATGCGCAAGCAGGATGTTGTCGCGATTTTCGAAGCCAACGGTTTTGAACTGACTGCCGAGAGCGAAATCAATGCCAATCCGAAAGATCCCGCCAATTGGGAACGCGGCGTATGGACTCTGCCACCGGTCCTCGGCACCGGAGCAGATGATCCGCGGCGCAGCGAATATCAGGCCATTGGCGAAAGTGACCGGATGACGCTGCTGTTCAAAAAGGCGAAGTAACGCTCCACGTCATCTGGCATTCATGCGAGTGTCAGCAAAAGTCCTTCATGTGATGGCGTATCATATGGAGGGCTTTTTTGTGAACAAACAGATTCTTATTCCGCTTTGCGTGTTGTCGCTGACTGCGTGTGGTGATCCGCCATACGATCCGCGCGGGGTCGATAGCGATGAAACATTATTGTCGGTAAGCGCGACCGGAGAGGCTGAAACCAGACCCGATGAAGCGCGCTTTCAAGCCGGGGTGGAGAGTTTTGCGCGCGATGCCAAAGCTGCCACCGGCGCCAACGCGGAGGCGGTGCAAAAGCTGGTCACCGCGTTGAAATCGGCTGGCGTGCCCGAAAAGGATATCCAGACCCGTGCCGTCGGTATCCGGCGGATCGATTGGGGCCCCAAGAAGGGCCAGTATCAAGCGAACAATATCGTGACCGTGGTCGTGCGCGATATCGACCGGGCGGGTGATGCAGTGACCGCAGCGAGTGAAGCAGGCGCAAATATCATGAGCGGCCCCGATCTGCGCATGTCCAATCCGGAAGCTGCAGCCAACACGGCTTACGGGAATGCCTTCAAGGCAGCACGGGCCCGGGCAGAGGCATACGCTGCGGCTGCCAATATGGAAATCAGCCGCGTACTCACCATTCGTGATGGCGGTGGCAGCCAGGGTGGCCGCTATCTGCCGGGAGCACCGCGGCCTGTATCCCGAGCGGTTTACGCCGATGCCGTGATGCATGAAGCGGCCGAGGAAAGCGGAACCATCATGCCGGGCCAAACCACCAGCAGCGTGTCGGTTCAGGTGGACTTCGCTCTCGTGCCGAAATAAACGCACTCGCATGACCGAAGTTACTGTTGCCGCACTCCAACTTGCGCTCGGCTCGGATGACGAGGCCGAGAATATCAATGCGGCCGCGCAGCTGGTCGAGCATGCGGCGGAGAAGGGCGCACAAATCATTCTGCCGCCCGAATTGTTTTCCGGCCCTTATTTCTGCCGCGAGGAAGACGAGGCGCTTTTCGCGCTCGCAAGGCCCACGCTGGAACACCCTTCGGTCATCGCAATGCGCAAGCTCGCAAAGACGTTGAAGGTCGCGATCCCGACCAGCTTTTTCGAACGTGACGGACACCATTATTACAACACCGTCGCCATGGTTGGCGCGGATGGCGAAGTGATCGGCACATACCGCAAAAGCCATATCCCGGACGGGCCGGGTTATGAGGAAAAATTCTATTTCCGCCCGGGCAATGACGGTTTCAAAGTGTGGGATGTGTTCGGTGCGCGGATCGGCGTCGGCATTTGCTGGGACCAATGGTATCCCGAGGCGGCACGAGCGATGGCGCTGCAAGGTGCAGAGCTACTATTCTATCCCACAGCGATTGGCTCCGAGCCTTATGACGAAGACCTCGACACGAGCCGTATGTGGCGCCGCGCGATGCAAGGTCATGCGGTTTCCAACTGTATGCCGGTGATCGCCGCCAATCGTGTTGGAAAAGAAGGTGGTCAGTCCTTCTACGGCCACAGCTTCATCGCCAATGAATGGGGTGATCTGGTGTGCGAATTCGGCGCGGAGGAAGACGGCGTACTCGTCTCGACATTCGATCTCGCCATTGCCGCCAAGCACCGCGCAGGCATGGGCTTCTTCCGCGACCGCAGACCGCAGCTATACGGCAGACTATGCGAAGACATCTGAAGCGGCGCTATTCGGCGCAGACATATCTGATCGCGCTCGGTTCCAATATCCGCCATCCGCTTCACGGCCTTCCGCGCGGCGTGGTTGGAGCGGCGATCGATGTACTCGGAGAACTAGGCGTAGTGCGCGTACAATCGACGATCATCGACAGCGCGCCTCTCGGCCCATCCAGCCGAATTTACGCCAATGCTGCGTTGATTCTCGAAAGCGAACTTGGCCCCGATCAATTGCTAGCACTGCTAAAGCATACGGAACGCGGCTTCGGCGCGCGCCGCGGGGGGCGCTGGCAAGCGCGCGTTCTGGATTTAGACATTGTCCTGTGGGGCGGGGGTATCTGGGTCTCCGAATCGCTTGGGGTCCCCCATGCCGAGTTTCGCAAAAGAGACTTCGTTTTGGGTCCCGCAGCAGAGATAGCCCCCCACTGGCGCGATCCGGTGACATCTTTATCGCTCAGACAGCTATTTGCCCGCTTGACCAAGCCGCGCCCCATCACTAGGTGACGCCCCCGGTACCGATACCACGTGATGTGGGCCCTTAGCTCAGTCGGTAGAGCAACTGACTTTTAATCAGTAGGTCGCTGGTTCGAACCCAGCAGGGCTCACCACCCAGTTTGAAAAGTTTCGTGATTCGCGACGTTGGCTAGCTGAAGCAAAAATTCTCCCCGCATTTCCGTGACTTTGCCTTGCAGTAACTCGGCAGTATCCAAAACAGAGACGCACTGACCTCGCAACTGCGTGCGTATTTGGCGCAGATTCTCTGCGCCCAAAAAACGACCTACTACCGATATTATGATTGTGCGGCGTTGACCCCAAGCGCCTGGCGCTGACCGGCCCAGTCGAGCGGTAAGTCGCTCATTCGCCATATGGAACGGGCACTAAGCCGCGATGGCTGCGTTCCACCGAGTATGGCTCGGATGATTGCCGGGTCAAGATAACTTACTCGCGCAGTTCGCTGGAGATGACGAAGCTTGGTTACCGGCAGAGCGTCAAGTTGATGTTGGTCGAGACCAAGCAGTTGCTCCCGCGCCGCAAACGCGCGTGCGACCAGTTCAACGAGCCGCTCATCGCGAGAGATTGAACCGGATTCAGCCGGTTCCAATCGCAGCCGAGGTTCGTGGCCATAATTAGACTGACTGGTTGGAATGGTGATGCTGATGCGTTTTTCTGGGATATCCGTTAGCCCCGCCATCGAACCCAGCACAGCCAGTTCAAAAGACGCGCTGGCACCTTTGGATGTAACCGACACCTGTAGTGCAAGTTGCTCCAGCAAGGTTCGAGCCTCTGCAATCGGCGCGGCGACAAGGCGTGTCGCCAGACCCGAACAGCACTCGAACAGGCGCTCAATGTCTTTGGCACTTCGTCCTGCCGCCAACTCGCGTACCCGATCTCCATTGCGCAGCCATGCGGCAACAGTGTTCCTGACCGATAGTTCAAGCTCACCGGCAGGCAGCCGCAGGGCAGGGCTGGAAGCAATGTCGTTCATATTGGAAGCGTAATAGGAATAGCGCCGCCCATGATTACGAGTGTGGCAAGGCGACATTGGGCGATCAAGGTCATCGCGGATCATCCCTGCGAGCAGCGACATGCGCCTACGCACTGTGCCATCGTTGCTCGCAGTTCGGTCCGCTAGCTTAGTTTGGACGGCGTCAAAAAGTTCGCGACTGACGATCGCATCATGTTCGCCGGGATAGACGTTATCCTTATGGACCACCTCGCCAACGTAGATACGGTTCGACAGCATGTAAGCTAGCGCGCCGCGCTTAAATGGCACGCCGCCTCGAACCGACCCGTCCTTCATCACTCGACGCTTGCTGACGTATCCGTCGTCGCGAAGTTCTTCCACGAGCGTGCGTATGGAATCGCTCGCGAGATACCGCTCCATGATCGCGCAAACTGTCGCTGCTTCATCTGGGACGACCTGAAGCTTGCGATCCTTCGCCTCGTAACCAAGCGGAACCCCGCCGCCCATCCACATGCCCTTGGCCTTGCTGGCGGCGATCTTGTCCCGAATGCGTTCGGCTCCGACCTCGCGCTCGAACTGCGCGAAAGAGAGCAGAACATTGAGGGTCAGGCGTCCCATCGAAGTGGTGGTCGAGAACGCCTGCGTGACACTGACAAAGGAGGCATCGGCTTGATCAAGTACATCGACGATCTTTGCGAAGTCAGCGAGCGCCCGCGTTAGCCGGTCAATCTTATAGACGACCACCACATCGATTTTGCCCGCCTTTACATCGTCGAGTAGCTGGCACAGAGCAGGGCGTTCCATGCTCCCGCCTGAGAACCCGCCATCATCATAAAGATCGGGCAGCGCCTTCCAGCCCTCATGCTGCTGCGACAGGATATAGGCCTCGCAAGCTTCGCGCTGGGCATCGAGACTGTTGAACGCCTTATCGAGACCCTCTTCGGTGGACTTGCGCGTATAGACCGCGCAGCGCATCGTCTTCGTATCGCTAGTCATGACGCGTCACTCCCAAGGCTCCGAGGCGGGAGCTGTGTAGGCCGAAGAAGCGCGGGCCTGACCATGCGGAGCCGGTAATATGCTTGGCGATAGCGGTGAGGGAGCGATATCGGCTGCCGCGATATTCAAAAGCCCCTTCGAGCACCACCACTTCGTGGACTTCGCCATGCCATGTGCGCGAGAGCCATGTGCCGGGTTTGACGCTTGTAGCCCTGACACAGCGTGGATGGCGCTTATCTTTCCGCGACTGGACTTCGAGCATGCGCAGCTCCGCTTTGGTGAGCCCGCCCAGCGCCTTCTCCTGATATCGGGCGGCGATAGCGCGGGTCATCAATGCGATACCAAAGGCTGGCGGCGCAGGTGAGCCGAACACTTTGCGCCACTCAGCCTTTTTCTGGGACGGGTTCATCTCAATAAGCCGCCCGATCTTCACGTCCAAATCCATTACGCGTTACTGGATGCCGCGACGTGGTAGGTGCGCACGCCGTCCATCTTCTCGCTGCTGATGACATGACCTTTCTTCTTCAGGCCCGTCAGTGCTGCTCGTGTGGTATGTGGAAGCCAGCCTGTGGCTTCGACCATTTGGTCGAGCGTTGCGCCTTCCGCACGGCGCAACATGATGAGGACCAGTTCGATCTTGGCCGGTTTCTTCGGTGTCTCACTGGGTTTGGCAGCTGCCTTTGCAATTCCTGCAGCAGGCTTCTTCGCCCCTATCTTCTCGTTGTTGTTGCCGTGATCTGCAGGCATGCGTGCCATGCGGCGATTGCGGGCTTTGGCGGAAGTCTTGGTTGCGGTTGTCATGCTGGGTTCTCCTTGGTTGGTGAGCCAGCATAATGCTGGGCTCACCAACCAAGGCCTGAGCAGCTTTGAGCTGTCAGGCACTGCGGCCGAACCGGTCGACTCGCATGAGCACCAATGCTTGCTGTTCGCAGGAAGTCGAATGGAATCTGTGATTATCGCGCAGATGCGTTGGTTGAATTTTCACTCCGCATCGGGCGGCTAGGTTTGTGTTCGCTTTGCCCCGTTTCAGCCGTAGCGACCCAATTTCTTAGCAACGGAAAGCGGACGTTCTTCGAGGCCATCCCGGCCAAGGAGAAAGTAGATGACATATTCGCAGTTTGATCCAGCCGCCCAAAACCGCGTGCCTTGGAACTTTGGAGCGAAGATTGGTCCTAAGCGGCCATTCAAACAAAAGCAGATCTGGGCGATCCGGTTCTTCCTTGATCGCGAGCAGCGCATTCGGGATCGAGCACTTTTCGACATGGCGATCGATAGCAAGCTCAGAGGTTGTGATCTGGTCGAGCTAAAGATCGGTGATCTGGTGTCAGGGTCTGACATTCGGAAACGCGCCACGATCACCCAGCGAAAAACAGGCCGACCTGTCCAATTTGAGATCGCCGCAGATGCAAGAGCAAGCTTGTTCGCGTGGCTCGAGCTCAGGGGTGGTAGCGTTGAGGATTTTGTCTTTCCCAGTCGAGTTGATCATTCACGCCATCTCAGCACACGCCAATACGCAAGGCTGGTTGATGAATGGGTGGAGGCAATTGGGCGGCGGCCGGAGGAATATGGGACGCACTCACTTCGAAGGACCAAGGCTTCGATAATCTACAAAGCCACGGGTAACATTCGAGCAATTCAAATTCTGCTTGGGCACTCGAAAATTGAGAATACGGTCCGGTACTTGGGTGTCGATATCGAAGACGCACTTACCCTGGCTGAGAAGACCGAGATTTGACTGCTTTTGGGCGCTGGCTCTCAGCGAGCTGGCGTCCGCTAGTGGGGTGAAAGAGGGCATCGTTATCAAGGATGTTCGCGTCTGCTTTCGTCAAATGCAACTAGGCCCCAGACTTTACTTTGTTGACTTTCTGGAGCGCAATGTATGTCAACGCCTAACCATAATCTTTGACCAAGTTCTGCCTGCATTCCCATGGCGGCTTGCCAGCGGGGGCGAGTCTAAGGCAAGGTCGTCGTGATTGGGGGCAATGAGATTCGATGAGTGATGAGTTGAGACGAGATACGCTATTTGTGGCGCTTACCCGTCCCCAGATGTTCGCTGGCGTCACATTTACATTCTTTGTGATCAATGTGATTATAGCTGTTGAGTTGTTTTTGGTCTTCAGGAGCTTTTGGGTATTGCTGGCGGCGCTTACGCTGCACGGTATCGCGATGCTGCTCTGCTTGCATGAGCCGCGCTTTTTTGATCTCTGGATCACCCGCGTGCGGAATTGCCCGAGAGTCAAAAACTACGGAATGTGGCGATGCAATTCTTATCGCCCTTGATTAAACCTGCGCTGACTCGTGATCCCAAGGTGATCGCCAATGAGAGACCAGCAGGCGCGCATTTGCCGTATGCGCGGCATTTGGACGATTCTACCATCCAGACCCGCGATGGCACGTTGATGCAGACCATTCGCTTGGGCGGATTATTGTTCGAGACTGCCGATAGTGACGAGCTCAACTATCGCGCAGAGCTGCGGGATGCGATGCTCAGGACATTGGGTAGCTCACGCTTTGCAATCTATCACCACGTCATTCGCCGGCGGGCGGATGTTACGCTGGACAGTGATTACGTTGACGATTTTTCGCAGAAGCTCGATCTGCGGTGGCGCGAGCGCCTGAGCGCCAAGCATCTCTACATAAATGAATTATTCCTCACGATCATCCGCCGCCCGCTTCAAGGGCAAATTGGATTGGCAGAACGAGTGCGCGGATGGTTCGCCAAATCGTCGCAAAATATCGCTCTGCGGCTTGCGACAGAAAAACATGCACTGGACAGCGCACGAGAAGCGCTAATGGCGTCGCTCAGCGCCTATGATCCGCAATTGTTGTCGCGATACGAGAGTGACTCTGGCGAGAGATCAGAGCCAATCGAGTTCCTATCCTATTTGTTCAATGGAGATATGCGGCCAGTTGCTACACCGCATGGTGACATAGGCCATCATATCCCGACGCGCAGGGCAAGCTTTGGGCAAGAAGCTATAGAACTTGCGCCCAGCGGTCCTTTAGAGCGGCGGTTTGTGGCCTTGGTGTCGATCAAGGATTATCCCGGGCAGACGATGCCGGGTATGTTTGACGAGCTTTATCGTCTGCCGTTTGAGATCAACGTCAGCCAGAGCTTTGCTTTTGTGGAACGGCGACAAGCATTGGGCCGGATGAATTTAGCGCTCCGCCGAATGCGCTCTGCAGAAGACGAAGCTTTGTCGCTGCGTCACGAGCTCACCAACGCGAAGGATGAAGTGGCTGCGGGCCGGGCGGGTTTTGGAGAACACCACACTACTATCGCAATTCATGCTGACAATTTGACCACGCTTGATACGCAAGTCGCTGAAGTTATCGCTCTTATGGCTGATTTGGGCATCAATGCAGTGCGAGAGGACATTGCGCTCGAGCCTGCCTTCTGGTCGCAGTTCCCCGGTAATTTTCGTTATCTTCCCCGGCGAGGCTTGGTGTCGACAACTAATTTCGCCGGATTGGCAAGCCTCCACAATTTCCCCGTGGGCAAAGTCCATGGGAACCACTGGGGCGAAGCAGTTACTCTGTTCGAGACAACGGCAGCGGGGCCATATTTCTTCAATTTCCACCAGAAGGATCTTGGCAATTTTACGATCATCGGTCCATCCGGCTCGGGAAAAACGGTAGTCCTTAATTTCCTTTTGGCGCAGGCTCAGAAGTTTCGTCCCCGGACGATATTCTTCGACAAAGATCGCGGTGCTGAACTGTTCATCCGGGCCATTGGCGGAAATTACGACCGACTTGATCCGGCCTTTAAGTCGGGGCTTAATCCCCTGCAGCTTCGGAAGAATGCTGCAAATGCGGCTTTTCTACAAGAATGGCTGACTCTGTTGGTGGGGGAAGTCACGAGCGCCGAGCAGGAGCAGCTAAAGGACGCGCTTGAGGCAAATTTTGCGCAACCGAAAGAGATGCGGCAACTGCGCCATTTTGCCGAACTGTGTCGCGGACAAGATCGCCCGACGCCTGGTGATCTCTACTCGCGGTTGAAGCCATGGTTTGGCGATGGCGAACATGCTTGGCTGTTCGACAATCCCAAAGACATTACCGATCTGACCGCGAATACTGTCGGGTTCGACATGACCGCCATCCTGGATCATCCGGTCGCACGAACACCCGCAATGCTCTATTTCTTCCACCGCGTGGAACAGCGGCTTGACGGCAATCCGACTATTCTGGTTATTGATGAAGGATGGAAAGCGCTTGATGACCCTGTGTTTGTTCGCAAGATCAAGGATTGGGAGAAGACAATCCGGAAGCGTAACGGTATTGTCGGGTTCGCAACTCAAAGCGCCCAGGACGCATTGGAGAGCCAGATTGCCAGCGCGATCATTGAGCAAGCCGCGACGCAGATATTCATGATCAACCCGAAAGCGCGAGCCGAGGATTATATTCAAGGGTTTGGACTGAGCCCACATGAGTTCGAACTGGTCAAATCACTTCCCGATAATTCGCATTGTTTCTTGATCAAACACGGTAAAGAGAGTGTGGTTGCGAGGCTTGATTTAAGCGGTGAGCAAGAGCTTCTCACCATCCTTTCCGGGCGTGAAAGCACGGTTCGGCTATTCGACGAATTGGTCGGTAAAACAGGAACTGATCCAGCAAACTGGATGCATTTACTCCTCGAAAAAGCCGCCTGATGGCGTGTCCAACCATCATTACGGGCGACCGTTTCCTGCTGCGGGTAATCGATCATATCGACTGCCAAGCCCAATTTCTGGGCAGCTATGGCTATCAAGCGTTAGGGCAGCCGGGGTCACTTGCCTCGAACGTGATGCTCGGGCTGCTCACACTTTTTATTGCTCTGTTTGCGATCCGGCTGTTGTTTGGTCCGGCACCGGGCGGTCGTGACGTGGTGTTCGATCTGCTCAAGATAGGGATCATTTTGACGGTAGCATTCTCATGGCCGGCCTTCCGGACTGTTGTTCACGATGTCGTTGTCGACGGCCCGGCCCAAGTGGCCAGCATTGTCGCCGCACCTGCATTGACAGGCCATAGCGAGCGTTTAGCGGATCGATTACAGAAGGCCGATACCGCGATGGTCAGGCTGGCAGAGCTAGGGACAGGGAGAAATACTGGGGTCGCGCTTGAAGGAGGGGAAACCGGCGCCTCATTTTCTGGCACATCGCTGCAAGACGATACTGCACTCGGCTACAGCCGGATGTTCTTCCTATCGGGAACTATGGGGTCGCTCGTTTTGATCAGAATTGCCGCTGCTTTGCTGTTAGCTTTGGCACCTTTGGCAGCCGGGTTGCTTCTGTTTGAAGCGACACGGGGGCTATTCTCAGGATGGATCAAGGGCCTCACCCTATCGATGCTCGGCTCTATCGGCATCACAATTGCGTCGCTGTTTGAATTGTCGATCTTGGAGCCGTGGCTTGCCGATGCGCTGCGCGTTCGCTCGTTGGGCTATGCGGTGCCATCGGCCCCTATTGAGCTTTTCGCGATCACCGCAGCATTTGCGGTTGTTAAGTTCGCTTTGATTTGGCTGCTTGCGAAAGTCGCCTTCACCCGGGGTTGGATCAATATCCCGGTTTTGAAAGCCGAACAAATGACAAACTTGTTCAACCCACAAGCCTCCATATTGGCGAATATGGGCGACCGCGTTAATCCCTCCAGAGTCCAACGTATCGCGGACAATGTGGAAACTGTGGTTAGACGTGAGCAGAATACCGAGATACGCCGATTGTCACATCGATCTCTACTTGAAGATGGTGCTGCGAGTACGGATCGCGCGGTTTCTGGCGGAAAAGAAGGTGCAGCACGTGAACCAGCTCGACTGGGCAGCTCCTACCGCAGCCCAGCAAGACGGAATAGATTTGATTCATTGAGAGGGGACCGTGAATCGTGAACACATCGCACGATACTGATCTGGACCCAGCTGACTTGCCCGATAGCTGGGCCCACAGCGTTACCGGTAGTCTCGAGCGCTCCAGTCGCCGCGCATGGATTGTAGCTGCATTATTGGGCACAATTGCATTGCTTGAGGCGATAGCTTTGGTTTTCCTGCTGCCGCTTAAGACGGTCGAACCATACACTCTGCTGGTGGACCGGCAGACTGGAAATGTAGAGGAGCTAGCACCGCTTGATGAACAGACCGTAGCACCTGATACTGCGCTGACACGGTCCTTCTTGGTGCAGTATGTGAACGCGCGTGAAGGTTTTGATCTCGACGCCCTGCAAGACAATTACCGCAAGATAACGCTGCAAACGAGCGGTGCAGAACGTCAGCGTTACATTGATCTGATGCAGGGGGGCAATCCGCTTAGCCCGTTATCATTCATGAGCCGTGACGGGATTATCCGCACGGATATCCGCAGCATTTCGTCGCTTGCTGCAAATCGCTCAATGGTGCGCTTTACAACAACGCAAACGGATCAGACCGGACGTGCCAGGCCGCCAGAATACTGGGCTGCGGTCATCGACTATGAGTTTTCGACAGCAGAGATGAGCGAGGCCGACCGGTTCGTGAATCCGCTAGGCTTTCAGGTCACCCGGTATCGGCGTAGTGCGGAGACGTTGCCCGAAGTAGAGGCAGTTCGGGATCAGTCATTACCAAATACGGCCGCGGCAGAGGTATCGGAGTGAAACGTCTTATATTTCGTTTAGCCTCACCTTGCGCAGTCTATGCGGCTCTTTTTGCGGCACCAATAGCTGCCCAGGTCCTCCCAGTACCAAGCGCCGAAAATCCTCGCATCCAGTCCATAACTTGGGTCGCAGGACAGGAAGTGCTGCTAACCGCCTTACCAAAAACGGGCCTGACCGTTTTGCTTGAACCAGGTGAGGAAATCAGGCGTGTATCGGTTGAGAATCAGAACCAACTTGATGTGCGCGTCTCAGCCGAACAGGATAGTCTACTTATAATCCCGCAGATCGATGACGCCGTGGCGCGAATGTTGGTCCAGACCAATCGCCGCGACTACCGATTCAGCGTGCAGACGGCTTTCGGTTTGAGTGCAGCCTATTTGGTTAAGTTCACCTTCGCTGAGGCAGACTCAACGACTACTTTTGCCGGGCCTGAGTCAACCGGCAAGAGATGGGCATATCGCTTGAGAGGAGACCGTGTGGTCCGTCCGGCTGAGATCAGCGATGACGGGCTGAGGACCAGGATCCTATTCGGAGCGGAACAGGCGCTACCCGCAGTGTTTGCTATCGGTCCAGGCGGCGATGAGGAAGTCGTGAACGGCTATATGCGCGATGGCGTGTTCGTTATCGACAGGGTATATTCGGAACTGGTTTTCAGGATCGACAAAGAAAAGGCCACCGCGCGCCGTAATCAGGAGCCAGACAGTGCCGACTCCTGATACTACTGCCGCCCCTGACGACGGGTTGCCCATTGTCGCAAACAGGCAGAGCGGCAATTTCGGCATGTGGGCATTTGGAATCTTGCTAGCGCTTGGCGGGATCTGGATTTTCTCGACAATGAGCGCAAACCGCGCCGAAATGAATGCTCCACCAGGCGCGATACAGTCTCAAACCGCTGGAGGTCGAATATCAGCTCCACCCGCACTCGCGATCCCGCAATCACTCATGGTAGATTCCGATCTGGAGAATCGGCCGGTCCGATTGCGCCGATTAGAACCAGCCGTCACACCGCCGCCGCGAGTTATCCGTGCTCCCGCCGCCCCCGTCACTAATAGAGCGGTACAAGCTCCCGCTTTCACTCCGCCTGCTCTACCATCACCAACCTACGCGCCGGAGAGGCCGTCGATAGTGTTCGATAGTGCCTTCCAATCGAATGATGGGCCGCCTGCGCAAATTGCAACAGCAACCGGCAGCCGCGTCAAGGCAGAGCGCTTCGTCAGACCATCGCAAACCATTCCGCAGGGGACCGTCATTCCTGCCGTGCTAGAGACAGCGCTTGATTCCACGCGGCCAGGCGCAGCACGCGCATTGGTCCAACGCGACATTTACAGTTTCGATGGCACACGTATTCTGATCCAACGCGGCAGCCGTCTCTACGGCGAGTACGACTCTGGTCTCGCGGCAGGGCAAAACCGTGCACTGATCCAATGGACGCGGCTGATCCGGCCTGACGGAGTGACTATTGCGCTCGACTCTCCGTCCTCCGACCCGCTTGGAAGAGCTGGCGTCAAGGGCAAGGTTGATAGCAAGTTTCTCCAAAGGTTCGGTGGCGCCATTCTGCAGTCGGTTCTCGACATCGGTGTTGGGCTGGCCACTCAGGAAATTGGCAGCGGCGTTGTCGTGGCTTTGCCCGGCAGCACGCAAAACGTGCAAATTCAGAATGGCAATCAGGTGCAGCGCACATTGAAGGTCAAGCACGGCACCAGCGTGTCAGTCTTTGTGGCTCGTGATCTCGATTTCTCGACCGTCGATTTCTGATTGTGGAGGCCGGGTACTATCTTGACAGCTTTCTTGCGCCGCTCGCACCCGTTCTGGCGCGGGACGACGTAACCGACATTTTCATCAATCGGCCGTGCGAGGTCTGGATTGAGTCGATTGGTGGAGGCATCACGGTCGAGACAATCGAGACACTCAACGAGCAAATGCTCGGGCGCTTGTCGCGGCAGATCGCAGCGGCAAACTCGCAAGGTATCAACCGCAATCAACCGCTGCTCTCAGCTTCGCTACCGGATGGATCGCGCGTGCAAATCATTGCCCCGCCTGCGACCAGAGCAGGCCATGCAATTGCAATCCGGCGGCATGTCGCGTCGAATATGTCGCTCAAAGATTGGGGGGATGGAGAGGCCTTTCTGCAATTGGAAGCCGGCAAGGCCGCGATCGACCGAGAGCGGACGTATCAAACGCTCGGCGGTACAGAGGCGGTCGAGTTTCTTCGCAGCGCGGTCGTGAACCGGCGCAATATCCTGATCTCAGGCGGCACCTCTACCGGCAAGACGACCTTCCTCAACGGCTTGCTGGCGGAGATACCCGCCAACGAACGCCTGATCCTGATTGAAGACACCGAGGAACTTAAACTCGCACATCGCAATGCCGTAGGTATGATCGCGGCACGCGGGCAAATGGGCGAGGCGGATGTCAGTGCTGAGGATCTGCTAATCGCAGCCCTTCGTATGCGCCCTGATCGGATAATTCTGGGCGAGCTACGTGGCAGCGAGGCGTTCACCTTTCTGCGTGCCGTGAACACCGGCCACCCTGGCTCGGTTACAACCATCCACGCCGACACACCGCAGCGCGCTATCGAGCAGCTTGCGTTGCTCGTTCTACAAACCGGCTCTCGCCTTTCGCGCGATGATGTGCGTCACTATGTACGCGAGAGCATTGATGTGTTCGTCCAGCTTGAACGGCGCGAAGGCAAGCGCCGTGTCTCGCAGATATTGGCGGCAGAGTAGAATATGCTGGCGGTATTCTCTGCGTCACTGTTCGAACCATCCGGGACGAATGCACTCCAAAACGCTGTGGACTGGCTGACCGGAACGCTGCTTGGTAGTGTTGCGATTGGGCTGTGCGTTCTTGCGGTGGCCTATGTTGGGCTGATGCTGCTGAGCGGGCGGCTTGCGGTGCGCGAAGGTTTGCGCGTGGTGTTGGGATGCTTTTTGCTGCTAGGCGCACCGACAATTGCTGCCGCCCTGATGGGGCTGAGGTCTAGCGAGCCAGTGCAGCTTCCGGTTGCGCAGATCGAGAATGAAGAGCTTGGTCCGCGCGAGGAGTTGCCGCAGTCGGATTACAATCCATATGGCGGCGCGTCAGTTCGTGATGATCGGTAGCGCCTCTTGAGGGCGAATCTCAGTAATCGTTCCGTTTTTTCCTTGCCCCTATCACGCTGGCTATGACCGTCGGCGTGTATGTAGTTAGCATCGTTGCGTGCGCTACCGAGCCGGATGGCGGGTTATAGGACCACGACTAGACTAGCACAGTAAATATCGCGCTGCAGTGTCAAGCAGGGAAGCGCTGGGAGGCCAACGGAATCTGAAGAGCAAAGCCTGACAATGGACTGTCGTATCGATAACGCGTTTCAGCGCTAATTTCGCCCGTTATATTGCATCCACTATCAACCGCCCTTGCAAAACTCGAATCTCACATTTACCACGAATTCGCCTCAAAGCGCCCCTACATCAATATATGTTGAAATAATCCCGCAAATAAACCATGCTGCTACGAAATAGTAATAAATATTAAACCCGAGTCTTTCTCTATCTAGGCGACCTATGGGCCAATAATGCCAAACTCCATATATGAAAATCATTGCGCACAGACCTGAAAGAAAATAGCTAATAACTGGCATATCGAAATATTGAGAAATAGGCATGAATATTGATAATAGCATTCCAATAATTGCTAGATTTTTCATGATACTCACCAGAATAAATATTTTGGTTTAAAACCTGCACCGTCGTCGAGGCGCTGTGTTCGGTTGTTGGCCAGCTGCCCTAGCAGCGGCTGCGCCAGAATCTTCGTCTGCTCCAAGTCGTGTCGCTATTTGCCGTCCTGGCATTAAGTTTTGCGTTGCTCGCTCTAAGCCAGCTTCTGTGTCATTACCAGCTGCTCCATCTAGAGCAACGGACGCAAAATCGGAGAAGATAGCGACGCCTTCAGCGATTGCCGTTGCGGCATAAACTTGCGGAGGAACCGCGCCTCTCGTTAGCACAATCGCGCCGAGTCCTAAGTCGGCTCCCGACCCTGCAAAATCCGCGACACCTTCTAGAAAAGCACTTGCAGATCCAGCCGCCTTTCCAGCGATACTGCAGCCGTCAGACCCAGGTATTAATGGGTTCGTGTCTGTAATGAAGTCATCCACTGGCCCATATACTTCTTCCAACGTAGTGACTATCAACTCAAAGCCAGGCCTAGGATAGTATACACCAGGACCGTTTATGCGGACACCGTAGAAAACGCCGCCGTATGCCCTTTCTCGTAACTGAAGTTCTTTCCGTATCGCGATAACTTCCCAGTACCGATCTCCCTCTCGATCACGACATTCTTGATCGTTTGGTGGGCAGTCGTCCTCGCTTAGGCCAGTTGGATCGATGAAGTTCACCGGATCATTGCCCACATAGGCGTACATATTCATCCCATCGGCATAGCCAATCGGATCAGTCTGCATAAACCGGCCCAGCGTGGGCGAGTACATGCGGGCTTTGTAATAGTAGAGCCCAGCCTCCGGTATCCATGTTTGCCCGGTGTAGCGGAACCGGCCCAAATTCTGCGCGGTGCCGCTTGGTCCCGGAACGCCGTATTCGTCATAGGTGTTGATCGCCTTGATCGTGCCATCGCGCTGGAACACCGCCATCACAGAGCCTCTGCGGTCGGTGTAGAGGAAGTTTGCATCCGCCACCGCAGTGCTGCTGCCCTCGTACCATACGAGCGGATCATCGCCTGCGCTGACCCCATGCACATAGCGGTCGAGAAGCGCGCCAGAGGCGTTGTATTCGCCCACCAGTGCATCGCCGTCATAATGGAACCGTGTGTCACTGGTGACCCCGTCTGTGACGCGGTAGAGCCTGCCGAACGGGTCATAGGTCAGCGTTGCATTGCTGGTGCCGCTGATACTGACCAAGCGGTTCTCTGTGTCATAGATATAGGTGGTCGAGTCCGTACCGCCCATGCCATCGGATTGGCGGCTGACGGTGAGATTGCCGTTAATGTCATAATCCTGCGTAAAGCCATCAACGGCTGTATATTGGTTGAGGCCGTTGGCGGTGTAGTCGATGTCGGCCGTTGGTAGTGCGTGCGTTGCAAACTGGTTGTTGTCGATGTTCTCTGCAATCACTTGCCCGGCGGGGTTAAACGTCCAGTCGGTGCGCACATCATGGGCGGTGCCTGTAGCGATTGTGAACAAGCAAGCATGAAGGCAAGTGACTTAGTCTATACGGCATACTTGATTCCATTGTAGAAATTGACAGCTTTCTCAACTTCGAGTTCAAGGGACTCTGCTAGAGATTTTGCATTCGACTTCACCGCCTCCGAAATATTATCCACTAGGTACATAATCGCCTCTAGAATGACTGAATGCTCAAAGCGTGCAACAAAGCGTTTCCGTTTAAGAATCACTTCGCATCCATTATAATATACATCGAAAACTGGATCGTACTTAAGTGAAAAGACTCTCAATTTTTTGTCCTCTAAATGCCTATAGACTGCCATAAGATGAATATATGCAATGTATGCGTTTTCAAAGTCTTCAACAAATCTGAAATTTTTTATTGAGAGCTCTACCTGACATGAAGGCTCTTTCTCTGCACCTTGCGGCAAGCAGTAGAGGCGCTGATCATAGGCCACTGATATCGTGTTCGGAATAAAAGTAAATTGAAGGTTCATAGATCAAGTATGATCGGGCTGCATCCTGGAAACGCGGTTCCAATGATGCCCACTCCATCGACCTTTCTTACGATAACAGTTAAATAATTAGTATAGCCAGAATTTTTGGCATCATAGCCAACCTCTGTACCTACATTCACTGTATAGTATCGAGCGCCGGTTAGATCTCCAATAGGATTACCCTGCACTGCCACCGATATTGCTCCTGCCAAATTTTTTGGGTTGAGAAACTTTTTGGAGAATTCGCTTTTACCTGGGCGGCTCCCATTATGCATCGCTATAGCGTGCGCAACCGATGAAGCCAACGACGCTGTTGAAATCGGATAAGGAGCAAAGCCCTCGCTAGCCAATCCACTTGAGAATATAGAGCAAGGGTCAGCGCCCAGAGATTTCTTCAATCGATCTATAGGGCGAGATTTCGTGTAACCATTGACGACAATCTCGCCGCCAGCTCCATCACCACCCTGAAACAGCCCCAATTCCAGTGACAACGAGTCTCCACTGATACTTTCTCTATCAGCGCATGAGTAGTCGCCCCAACCCGGACGGTACACTAAGATACCGCCACCACCCCTGCAACCACTTCCAGGCGCAGTGACAATTATCGGCCCACTGTTAAGCGCATTTGGATCAACACCCTGTTCACCGACCGTGCCCGTCGGATCGACAAAGTTCACTGGATCATTGCCAACATAAGCGTACAAATTCATCCCATCGGCATAGCCAATGGGATCCGTCTGCATAAACCGGCCCAGCGTGGGCGAGTACATGCGGGCTTTGTAGTAGTAGAGGCCAGCCTCCGGTATCCATGTCTGCCCGGTGTAGCGGAACCGGCCCAGGTTTTGCGCGGTGCCGCTTGGTCCCGGGACGCCGTATTCGTCATAGGTGTTGATCGCTTTGATCGTGCCATCGCGCTGGAACACCGCCATCACAGAGCCTCTGCGGTCGGTGTAGAGGAAGTTTGCATCCGCCACCGCAGTGCTGCTGCCCTCGTACCATACGAGCGGATCATCGCCTGCGCTGACCCCATGCACATAGCGGTCGAGAAGCGCGCCAGAGGCGTTGTATTCGCCCACCAGTGCATCGCCGTCATAATGGAACCGTGTGTCACTGGTGACCCCGTCTGTGACGCGGTAGAGCCTGCCGAACGGGTCATAGGTCAGCGTTGCATTGCTGGTGCCGCTGATACTGACCAAGCGGTTCTCTGTGTCATAGATATAGGTGGTCGAGTCCGTACCGCCCATGCCATCGGATTGGCGGCTGACGGTGAGATTGCCGTTAATGTCATAATCCTGCGTAAAGCCATCAACGGCTGTATATTGGTTGAGGCCGTTGGCGGTGTAGTCGATGTCGGCCGTTGGTAGTGCGTGCGTTGCAAACTGGTTGTTGTCGATGTTCTCTGCAATCACTTGCCCGGCGGGGTTAAACGACCAGTCGGTGCGCACATCCTTGGTGTTGTCCGAATGGTTGATAAAGATTTCATCGAGACGCTTGGCCGCATCGTAATAGAAGAATTCCTGCGGCGCAGTTCCGCTGCGTACACGGCGTTGCAGTGTGCCGTTCTGAGCAAAGACATTGGTGACCAGGCTTGTGCCGGTCGATGCTTTGAGCCGTTTGAAGCGGCCTGCGTGATCCCAGTCATATGTGAAATAGGCAGCGTCAGGATGGGTAATCCGCGTACGGCGACCAGCGTCATCATACTGGTAGCTTAGCGTTCGGCTTTGCCCGTCCAGATCGGTAGTCGCGGTGACTAGCTGACCGAGTGCATCATAGGTGAAGCTTAGACCTTCACCAGTTGGGCTGGAGAAGTTGGCATAGGTCAGCGCACCGGTCAGATCATAGCCATAATAGACATCGCGCGTATGAGTGGTGCTAAGGCCAGCGCGATTGGGGACGTTTTTATGCGTCAGGCGCCCCAAATCATCATAGGTGAAAGTGATCAGCTCGTTACGGCGGCTGCGATGGGACAGGATATTGCCAGCCGCATCGTATGTAACCAGTTCGCGGTCAGTTGCCAGCGATGTGCCGGGATTTGCGGGATCAGGATAGCGGATCAGATAGTTCCGGTCGAACCCATCCTGATAATAACTCGTGCGATTGTCTTTCGCATCCTCCATCCAGCGAACAGCCCCATTGTTGGTATAGGAATATTCGCTGCTTTGCTGGGCGAGCGCCGTGCCGACGCCGGACCATACCTCGGTAACGCGGTCAGCGGCATCGTAATAGGTGCGCGTTATGCGGTCATCACCATGCGTTCCCGCTGTCATCGGCGTACAGGCATCCGCCGGCAGTGCGGTGCTGGTGGTTGGCGCATTCATCCGCTGCGCAGTGCATTCGAGCCGCCCGGCATAATCATAGCTATATTGCGCTATGGAATATTGCGTGGTCCCGCTGGTCGCGACCTGAGCCGACGTTTCGACGCGGCCAAATTCATCATAGGTGGTCACCGCTTTGGTATCGACTGTGAACCCGGCCCAATCCGCTTCTGTCTGTCCGGCCACAGATCCGCTTTCGCGCACGGTAACCTGACCATCATCATTGTAAGTAATGCGCGTCGCGAGGTTTTTGAGCGATCCTGCGCCGTCCGGGTCAGGCGAGACACTGCCAATAAGCTGCCCGGCATCGTCGTAGTGATTGCGCGCCACATCGACCGCACCCGCCAGCGGGCCATCCGTGGTCAGCACATTGCCGAGACGGTCGTATTGGGTGGTTACCGTCCGCGCGAGCGTGCCATCACCGGCCTTGGCGGTAACTTGATAGGGCTGAAGGTTTTCCGCCTGCGTATTGTCATAGGTGATTGCGATCACCTGCTCATCCGCCGTACCCGCGCAGCTTGCGCCCACGCGGCAGCGCGAAACGCTAACCGGCTTGGTGATCGGATCAGCGGCGAGCACCAGATTGCCGCTGCTGTTTTTGATCTTGGCGGTCTGGCTTGCATAGGTGAACGTGCTTGTGGCACGCGGTTCGCCTGTGCCCGCTGCGGGAAGCTCTACTGTCAAAACGCCGCCATGGACGGGATCATACGTGTAATTGGTGGTGTTACCGCGCGGGTCGGTGGTGGATAGCGGACTGTCGCAGGTGACGGCGTTGGCGCAGGTGGTCCCGCTGGTAAGCGCGGGATAGGTTGAAGTAGTGACGATATCGGCGAGCGGACCGTTTTTGGGTTTCTGCCGGACTTCGGTGACGCGCCCGCGCGCGTCGCGGGTGATCTGCGTTTTGTTGCCTTCAGGCGCGGTTACTTCAGTGACACGACCCTCGCTATCATAAGCGTAGCTGGTGGTATTGTTCAGCGCATCCTTGTCGCTCAGAACAACCGCTTCATCGATGTCGGTGACGACGGTTCGTGTACGGCCAAGCGAGTCAGTGGAAACAGAGGTCAACTCGCCGCTAGCCTCGGTCCATGTGTAGGTACGTGTGTACTGGCCCTGATGAGTGATGCTAGAAACTCGGTCGTTCTGCCATGCGATTTCCATGCCTGGCGTGGTTTCGCCAGGACGTTTGACTTTGACCAGTCTGCTATTCCCATCCGTATGAAACTGTGACTCCCTGCCAAGGATATCGGTAACCTTATTGTTCGCATACAAGATTCCATTGGAGCCGTATACTTCAATGTCATAGTCAATATACGGCCAAGCTTCTGTTAGCGTACAATTGTCAGCTACCGGATCACAATATTCTTCGGTATTGTTGATCGCCGTAACACGCTCGATCCGATACCAAGCGTCGGCTTCGGTGACTGTGGTGCCCAGCATTTCTGCCTCGTAGTCGATTTTTAGCTGATAGCTGGCGTTGTTATTTACCGACTGAAGGCGGATCGTATACATTTGGCCTATTGCACCAAGCTGATAGCTATCTTGTCGATAAGACAGGCTAGTCTTGAAGCCGTTTGGTGTTGTTATTTGAGTACCCACAGCATTGACAGCCTCGTAGTAGTTCTCACCGTTCGCAACCAACGCCTTGCTAAATCGGTACTCGACACCGCCTGGACCAGTATAGACGAACTCGTTGGAAGTTTCCGTAAGCGTCCCGAGCTCCGCTCCCTCCGGGTCAAAATTGCTACCGTTCTTTCTAAACAGGCGTGTGCTACCGCCCAGTTGGACAACATAGAGATCACCTGCCGCGTCTGGCTGAACCGCGATGGAGAGCATGTAATTGTGCCGCCAACCATCGGACACCCGAACGCTTGTATGAACAAGGCCATCGCTTCCGCCGATGGCCACTGTCGATGACGGCACAACGATATCACCGGTCGATAAATCAACGCCGTTCTCATCGAGCGGCTGCCGGACGGGCGGCGCATCAAGCGTGATACTCTGCGCCGCCAGAGGCGATGCCACAAAGATCGCCGGAAAAATGGCTGCGGTCGAAAGAAACAGTGACTTGGTGCGCATGGACGGCCTCAAAGTAAAAAAGGGGTGTTAGGAAACGGCGTAGCTAATGCCTTCGATCACTCATCGGCCTTCGGTTTTGGTGCCGGATTGGGTTTGGCTTTTCGCTCCCATTGGCCAGCGGCCATCTCTGCGCTTGCGCACAAGACGGCAGGGCGCTCGCCATACGCCTTTTCCAATTGGTTCTGGACAGCCTCATTACCGGTGCTGGCGAGCTCGCAGATCTCGTCCCGCCATGCGTTCTTCTTGTCCGCGCGCGCAAAATCTGCGGTCCCGCAATCGACCCGGCGGAAGCCTTTCGCCTCAAGCGATTTTGCTGATCGCTCGACTGTGAGGATACGGAAAGGCTGGCCGCGCTTCTCGCGTTTGACCTGCGGCGCATCGCTCAGCGGCCTTGCCATACATACGGGGACTAGCTCTTCCGGCTTCGCCGGACTGTTTTTTTCCTGTGCTGCAAGAGGCACTGAAGTGAACGCCAGGCCGACAGCAGTCAAGCTGCCCAAGGCTCGATAAGATAAGGATTGGATCATGATATTTACCCCAAAGTCGATTGCGCGAAATCAAAACTAAGCGACACGGCTACTGCTGCGGCAACCCGCCGCCACCTTGGCAGGCACTCGCGACAGTGAGAGTCGCAGTGTCGGTCGCACCAAGCGAATCTTCAACGGTATAAGTAAAAGTCGTGATGTCGTATTGCCCGCCGAAATACACTTCAACAACGCTGCTCGTCACAATTGCGGCTGAAGCTTGTCCGCCAGAACCTGCGCTAATTGCTAACAAGTTTAACGGATAATTTGGCTCTGGGTCGCTGTCATTGGCTGTTAGATTAACGAACGCTAGCCCGAAGCACTCGCCTGCCACGCTATCGTTCACGGCGTTTGGCGGGCTGTTCGCGGGAGGCGGCGGTGGAGGCGGCGGTGGAGGCGGCGGTGGCGGAGTAGGAGGTGGAGGTGCAGGCGGCAGTGCGCAACTTAACTTGGTTGCATCATCGCTCGACTTAAAATCTACCCTATTGCCAAGCTCATCAAAACAAAAAGACTGCGTATCACCTGTATTTGCGCCGGTCGTGGCCTCCGTGACAATCAAACGCCCAAGTGCGTCATACTCATGTTCTACATCGTTTGACTGTGCTAAAACATTTGTTGTGCTTAGAACGAGCACAATGGCTGTAGAACCGAGTAAACGTAAGTCTTCAAAATGAAATATATTCTGCAGGGGTGAACGGCTCTGATTTATTTTTAGGAGATGTGGATAACATCATATCAGGGCTATTCATGGCCGGTCACTCTCCAAGTGTAGTAATCGGTTGCCGATTGATATTTGGCGTAATTTTCCCAAGCTATGGAAGATCAGGAAGGTCTCTATTCGCGTCGTTAGCCGACTGGCCGCTCTGTGGAACTAGACGGCCAAAAGCAAACTGACAGCTAACGACCCAATTGTTGACCTACGCTTTTGACCGCAATTGGGGTGGAAAGCAGAAGAGAAAAATTGATTGCTCGGAAGCGCCAAAGTGCGAGTGGTCGTTTCCTAGCTGGTCAAGAATTTTCAAGCTCGTCAAACCATCTTGCATATGGAGTGTTCTTAGCGAGATAGCGATTGTAATCTGGTCAGCCATCCGTCCACCAGACTGGACCACGTTCGGCAAGGGCAATCTTCGCAGCGTTCACTTTGCGTCGAGCATCTTTAAGCATCGGTTCGTCAGCAGCACGATTAGCGGCAGCGACTTGCCTCCTTGTTTGCATAAGTTCTTTTACCAGACATTCGCGATCATCTTGATCGAGTTCAGGATTAGATAAACGCCGTAATTTGCGGTTCACAACGAAATATCTGCCATCTGGTGTTCGGGGATAGTCTGTCACTTGCGGTTGAACCAAGGCTCATCAGTCTGATCGATCTCCAGCTCGCCTTTAAACGGAGTGCACAATGCTAAGGCATCGCTTTCATCACCATCAATAAATCGTTCCCGATCCTGCGCTGTCAAAATCACCGGCATTCGGTTGTGGATCGGTTTCATCTGTTCAGACGCGTCAGTCATAATCATCGAATAACACGGTCCCCATTCATCGCTGTCTCGCCACACTCCTGCGCAGACCATCACTTCATCGTCAGCCAAAGACATCCATGTGCGTGTTATAGAGCCACGCTCACCTTGCGCTTCTGCAAATGCAGATAGCGGGATCAGGCAGCGTCGTTCAGCAAAGCTATTATTCCAAAAGAAACTGTCGAGCTTGTCGGTTCGGGCATTGTTGACTGGTTTGGGTTTTTGCGGCTTGCCAGTCTTTTTCGACTTCTGAGCTAGCGGGAAGCCCCAAGTCATTGAGCGCAGATAGCCGCTTTCGATGACAATTCCATTTGAGGCTGGATATATATGGCTGGGTAAATTGGCGTTGAGATTGCCGCCAGCATCAAAAAGCTTGGCGATCTCAGTTACGGACTGGCTCAGGCGGTAAAGGTTGCACATACTTTTCTCCGGCGTTCTTTTTGGGCTTGCATATCGGCGCTGTAAAGCGGAACATAAGTAGAACAATGATTCGGCAAAGGCACATCGTAAACTATGGAAGTTCCCACGGTCCAAGCCTCTCAATTGATGAGCCTGCGCCAATCAACCGACACGCAATGGAACCCGCAGATCGACTATGCACCTACCCAAACCGAAATCTTTTGCAGCTCCGATACTGCAGCCGGAGGCGGGTTTGCGATGGCTATGGCGCAAAAGCATGGAGGCGACCGCCCTTGGCTGTGGGTTCAGGATGAACGGTCCCGCAAGCGTTCAGGCGTCCCCTATCTTTACGGTTTGCCAGAAAGCCTGCGGCACGACTGCCACTATGTCGCGGCTGACAAAGTTGAAGATGCCCTGTTCGCTTTGGAAGAAGGGCTGAAATGTTCAGCGCTCAGCTTTGTCATTGGCGAGATTTCTGGCGATCCCAAAGCATTGGGTTTTACGCAATCGCGGCGATTGGCGTTTGCCAGCGAGAATTACGGCGTTCCTCTGTATCTGATACGCGGCGATGCGGAGCGTTCACTCAGCGCGGCCCGTATGCGTTGGGATATCGAAGCGGCAATGTCGCTGCCTTGCGCCACCAACTCCAAAGCGTCCGGCAGTCCGGTCTGGAATGCGGAGCTGTTCCGCTCACGATTGTATCGACCTTCACGCTGGAAGCTGGGTCATGACGATGGAGCGCTTACAATCGTCTCATCGGCAAATCGTCTCGATATGGTTGCCATATCTGGCGATAGACCGCTGGCAGAAGCAGGCAGCGCCTGAGCGTGCTAGCTTGGCTTTCGCTCTTACAATCGAGAGCGCACATGGGCCGCGTATAACGGCTGTCAACGACGCAGCGCGTCAAGCAGGTGTGCAAGTAGGCCAGCGGCTGGTCGATGCGCGCGCGCTTTATCCTGAGATATCATCCGAAAGTGCCGACTTGCCGGGTGACAGCAAGACACTGGAGCGGATCGCATTGTGGGCGCAGCGATGGGGTCCGTGGAGCATGGTCGATGGCGAAGATTCTATCTTGCTCGATGTTACCAATGCTACCCACCTACACGGCGGGCCGCAGGCATTGCTTCGCGATATTGCGCAGAACTGTGAGAAGCGCGGTTTTCGAAGCCGCAGTGCGATGGCATTCACGGGAAGCGCAGCATGGGCGTTGTCGCATTATGGCAATCAATACTGCGTCGGCGACAATGATGATCCAATGCGTAGCCTCAGCGATCTGCCCGTGGCAGCGCTTCGCCTGACCCCTTCCATTTCAAAGCTTCTGCGCCGCTTGGGCCTGAAAACGATTGGTGACTTAAGCAAAGCCCCTCGCCAAAGTCTTGCTCGCCGTTTCCGCGATCACCGAAACCCGCAAACCAATCCGCTAATCCGGCTCGATCAGCTTCTCGGTAAAGTGCCTGAGCCGATGATTCCGCTTCATCGCAAAGACCCGCTCCGCGTCTCGCGCAGACTGATGGAACCGATTTTGCACCGTAGCCTGCTGGATCAGATAATCATTGATCTAGCGGATGATCTGGTGTGCCTACTCGAAAGCGAGCGGATGGGTACGAGACGGCTGGAAATGCGGGCGTACAGGGTCGACGGAGATGTCATTGTTCGCGCGTTAGAGCTGTCAGAAGCGACACGTGAAGCTCCGCATATCGTACGCCTATTCGGAGCCAAGCTGGATGATGTGCAGGCAGGCTTCGGTATAGATCAGGTTGATCTAATCTCGACTTGGTCTGCGCCTTTAGCGTTAGCTCAAGCGAGCATAGACGAAGCCGACGAGGATATCGGCACGACATTACCGCAGATGCTTGACCGTATCACAGCCCGGCTTGGTCCCGATGCTGTGCAAATGCCAATTACTGCACGCAGTCATGTGCCAGAGCGCTCGTATAGGTTTGCCTCACCAAATGTAGCCAAATCCAGCCAGAGTGAGATGCAGTTTTATCAGCGGCCATTAAAACTGCTGGAGCGGGCCGAACGCATCTCTGTTGTCTATGCAACGCCGGAAGGCGTTCCTCGCAAGTTTCGTTGGCGCGGCAACGTTCATGATATTGCTCGAAGTGAAGGGCCGGAGCGTATCTCGCCCGAATGGTGGAAAGAGCGCTCCAATGTCCGTCTAAGAGATTATTACCGGATCGAAGACGATATGGGCAGGCGCTATTGGATATACCGTAACGGCGTAACCGGCGATGGTCGCGGCAACGCGCCTGACTGGTATTTGCACGGCATGTTTCCATAATGCCTGATGCGCCGCTCACTCCCGACAAACGATCTCTGAAACAGATTGGCTGTGATTTCAAAGCCAGTCCGCCTGCGCCTTATGTCGAGCTTGGGGTGACGAGTTGTTTCTCGTTTCTGCGCGGCGCGTCCGATGCGGTTGATCTAGCGCTGAAGGCACAGACGCTTGGCTACCACGCTATCGGCATTGCGGACCGAAACACCTTGGCTGGTGTGGTGCGGCTCCACACCGAGGCCAAAGAGGCCAAGCTGCGGCCGATTATCGGCGCACGGCTTGATCTCATCGACACCCCTTCGTTTCTTGCCTACCCTAAAACTCGCGCAGGCTATGGCCGTTTGAGCCGGTTGCTTTCGGACGGCAAAATGCAAACTCTCGACCACAAATGGCAGAAGAAGGGCGAATGCCATCTGACTTTGGAAATGCTGGCGGCGGCGCAGCAAGATATTCAGCTGATTGTCATTCCGCCACATGATTTGGATACGGCCCAGTATCCCGCACCGTTTCCAAAGAAAACAGCCGATACCAAGCATCTGAGGCTCGTGTCTGACCATGAGCAAATGAAGTTTGAGCAGATACTGCCTTTATTATCAGAATCGTTGCCAAGCTTAAGCAACATTGCTGTCTGCTACCTTTATCGCGGCGATGATGTGTCGCGCATTAATCGCTTGGACGCATTAGCTCGCCGTGCCGGTCTAAGCATTTTGGCTACCAATGACGTTCGCTACCATCTGCCGGAACGTCGGCCATTGCATGATGTGATGGCATGCATTCGCAACAAGACAACGTTGGCCGAAGCTGCACCTATCCTCAAAGCGAATGGCGAACGGTATCTTAAATCTCCGGACGAGATGATGCGCTTGTTCACAGATTGGCCACACGCAATATCCGCCACGCGGGACGTTGCCGATGCCTGCACATTTTCGCTTGATGAGCTGCGGTATGAATATCCGGAAGAAATCGTGCCGGAAGGCAAGACTGCACAAGACCAGCTTGCAGAATTGACTTGGGAAGGAAGCCTTGGCCGATACCCGGAAGGCATACCCGATAAGGTCCGTCAAACCGTCGAGAAAGAATTGGCGCTAATCGGGAAACTCGACCTTGCGCGCTATTTCCTGACCATTAAAGACATCGTGGATTTTGCGCGGAACCAAGAACCGCCAATTCTGTGTCAGGGGCGCGGTTCGGCGGCAAACAGCGCGGTTTGTTATTGCTTGGAAATTACCTCAGTCGATCCAGCCCAGCACGCTCTGCTGTTCGACCGCTTCATATCGGAAGAACGCAAAGAGCCACCTGACATAGATGTCGATTTTGAACATGAGCGGCGCGAAGACGTCATCCAATATATTTATGGTCGCTATGGACGTAGCCGTGCCGGTCTGTGCGCTACCGTTATCCATTATCGCCCCCGAATGGCTATTCGCGAAGTCGGCAAGGCAATGGGCCTATCCGAAGATGTAACCAGCGCGCTCGCCAAAACGGTATGGGGCAGTCACGGGCGAGAAATCGGTGAGAAGAATGTCACCGAAACCGGTATGGATTTGCGCGACCCTTATCTGCGGCGCGTTCTAACACTAACAGATCAGATGATCGGAATGCCGCGTCACTTATCGCAGCATGTAGGCGGTTTCATTCTTACTCAAGGCGCACTTACTGAAACCGTGCCTATCGGTAATGGCGCTATGCCTGACCGGACATTTATAGAATGGGACAAGGACGATATTGATGCGCTTGGCATTCTGAAAATCGATGTGCTGGCACTTGGTATGCTGACCTGTATCCGCAAGTGTCTCGATCTGATGCAAGAGCATCACAATCGCGACCTCACTCTCGCGAGCGTCCCGCGCGAAGATCCCGAAACCTACGCCATGCTGAGAAAGGGTGACAGCCTTGGCGTGTTTCAGGTCGAGAGCCGCGCGCAAATGAATATGCTGCCGCGCCTCAAACCGCGTGAGTTTTATGATTTGGTCATTCAGGTTGCGATTGTGCGGCCCGGGCCAATCCAGGGCGATATGGTCCATCCTTATCTAAAACGACGGCGCGGCGAAGAAGCAGTAGAAATCCCTTATCCGTCACCAGAACATGGTCCGCCGGATGAGTTGTCTTCGATCCTACAACGCACTTTGGGCGTTCCGATCTTTCAGGAACAGGCGATGAAGATCGCGCTTGATGCTGCAAGGTTTACGCCATTGGAGGCCAACCGGCTGCGCAAAGCGATGGCGACTTTCCGGTCACGCGGCATGGTCGATGCGCTTCAGGATATGATGGTCGGACGTATGATTGCTCGTGGTTACGATCCAGACTTTTCCGAACGCTGTTTCAACCAGATCAAGGGGTTTGGGGAATACGGATTCCCAGAAAGCCATGCAGCAAGTTTTGCCCATCTGGTTTACGTATCAAGCTGGCTGAAATGCCACTATCCCGCAGCCTTCTGCGCAGCGCTGCTGAACTCCCAGCCGATGGGATTCTACGCGCCAGCGCAAATCGTCCGCGATGCCAGCGAGCACGGGGTGAATGTTCGCTCTGTAGATGTGAACAAGAGTAGATGGGACAATCGGCTCGAAGACAGAGGCTTCAGTGTCAGGCTTGGCTTCCGGCAAATAGACGGGCTTGGCGAGGCAGCAGCAGCAAGGTTGGTGGCTGCTAGAGATCATGGAGGGCCGTTTGCAGACGTTGCATCTCTGAAGCACCGTGCCGCGCTTTCCCCAGCGATAATTGAACGTTTGGCTGATGCTGATGCCTTCAGGTCAATTGGTCTGGATCGCAGGCAGGCATTGTGGGATGCGCGAAGCGTAAAGGGTCTGCCCGACTTGCCATTGTTCGCTGCCGCAGAGGCCCGCGATGAAGGTGGCGAGATTAGCGCATTCACCTTGCCGGATATGCCGCTGAGCGAACACGTAGTGGCTGATTACCAGACAATGCGGCTATCTCTGAAGGCGCATCCGATGGCTTTCCTACGCGGCGATCTGGCAATGCGTAGCTTCACTCCAGCTTCAAACTTACGGCGGTGTAAGAACGGCTCGCATATCAAGGTCGCTGGCATTGTGCTGATCCGGCAGCGGCCTGGCAGTGCAAAAGGCGTGTGCTTCATCACACTGGAAGACGAAAGCGGCGTAATTAATCTCGTTATCTGGCCAGATATGATGGAGAAATTCCGCAAGACCGTCATGGCTTCTCGCTTGATGGAAGTGCGCGGACGTATAGAGTTCGATGATGAAGTGACGCATGTGATTGCAACTCATCTTACCGATGTGAGCCACAAACTCGCTGAATTGTCCGAGGATAGTTTTCCGCCAGCTCTTGCGCGTGCAGATCACATAAATAGTCCCCTTCCGGTAAAAATTGGATCTGGCCCTGCTGCGCTACCCGCGATGCAAAGTAGCCATCCGCGTGACGCAAAAATCATTCCGAAGTCACGGGATTTTCACTGAAGCATCAAAACAGCTCAACGTCCGCTACTGGGCCGTTAACGGACCGTCGGGTTTTGCTCTGCGGACTCGGGAAAGCAGTCGTTCGGCTTGCGACCACAATAGCGATTATTCGTTTCCTCAACGCTAAGCGACCCGCAATCCAGACCAGCGTTTCGAGTATTTCCAAATGCTATCTGGTGTTGCTCGACCAAAGTAGGGCTTGATCCCTTTGTCCAATACCGTTTCACTATATGCGAGGTAACGGAGGGAAAATGTCTGTCGAAATTGCAGAAGTTGCGAATTTTCTTGAGCGGACTGCGCCCTTTGCTTCGCTCATCCCAGCCGAGCGTTCTGCACTCAGCCGCACGGTAACAGTGCGCTATGCTCGAACGGGCGACTCCATTCTCACTGCCGGAGACCACAATGACAGCCTCTTTGTTATCAGGTCGGGCGCTGTGGAGTTGCGCCTTGCCGGCAAAGATCTAACAGCGCGTCTCGAAGAGGGATCGACATTCGCATATCCCTCGCTGCTGCGCGGGGGGGAAGTGCGAAATACCACGATCGCGCTTGAGGATACGCTGCTTTACGCAATCCCCGCCGAACGGTTTCACGAATTGCGCAAACAGTCCCCAGATTTCAGGGAGTTTTTCGCCGCAGATGAGGCAGCGCGGATCAGGCACGCCCTGGCACGGCTGCGAGAAGGCAGCTCCTTTGCGCTTGACGACCGGCAGGTGGGGAATCTGGTCGGTCGGTCCACGCCTGTTTCCTGTATCCCATCAACGCAGATCGCAGACGCGGTGCAATTGATGCATCAGCGCAATGTCAGCACACTGGCCGTGTGTGAGGATGGCAAGCTCGAGGGCATTTTTACAGATAAAGACCTGCGCAGCCGGGTGGTCGCAGGAGGCGTCGCGCTTGATCGCGAGGTTGGCGATGTCATGACGACTGGGCCGCAAACGCTAGGGACCAACGCGACTGTCGCCGAAGCCATGGCGCTGATGGCGAGCGGGGGCTTTCGGCACATCCCACTAATCGACAGCGATGGCGCGCTGGCGGGCATTCTCAGCGCGACAGATATTCTCGGCGCGATTGGTAACAACGCCATCGACACCGGCCTGATGATCGCAAAGGCACGCACACCGGACGAATTAATCGAAGCCGCTGCGCGCGTGCCCGAAAGCTTCGCGCGCATGGTCAGCACCGGAGTGCAGGCAGGCCAAGCCATGCGCTTTACATCAGCGCTGGGCGAAGCGGTGCACCGCCGCGCCGCGCAATTGGCTGAGGAGGCTCTCGGTCCGCCGCCTTGCCCTTACGCTCTCGTGGTGTTCGGATCACTGGCGCGCGAGGAGCAATTGGTAGGTTCGGATCAAGACAACGGCCTCGTGATCGCCGAAGAATTGGATCCGGCTGGCGAGGCGTATTTCGCTGACCTCGGCACCCGCATTTCCGACCAGCTCGACGCAAGCGGATATGTCTATTGCAGTGGCGGGATAATGGCGAAAAATGCGGATCAGAGGCTCACGCTGGCAGCCTGGCGCGCGCGTTATGCCAATTGGATCAACAGTCCCAGTGAAGACAAGATTCTGCGCGCGACGATCTTCTTCGATATGCGCTGCGTGCATGGCGATGCAGGTCTAGTCGCCGAGCTGCGTAAGGAAGTGCTCGCGCTGCTCTTCGATAGTCCGCTTTTCATCAGTTACCTTGCCCGCGATGCGCTTCGGAGCAAGGTGCCGCTCGGCGTGTTCCGCAACCTAGTGCTCGACAAGACGGAGGATGGACAAATGGTCTTCAATGCGAAGAAACAGGCGATCATGCCGATTATCGACATCGCCCGGACGCAGGCGTTGGCCACGGGCGTCCCAGCGGTCGGGACGATCGGCCGACTGCGCGCGCTGTGTGAAGCGGGAAAGATGAATTCGGACGATACACAAAGCCTCGAAGATGCGCTTCTGTTCGTCAACGAACTGCGGATCGCGCACCAGGCGCGGCAGATCGAGCGCGGTGAGGCGCCGGATAACCTGATCGCCCCGGCCGACCTATCTCCGCTTGAACGAGACTATTTGAAGGACGCGTTGACGGTAGTCCGGAGGGGTCTAGATGCGCTGCGCCGCAACTTTGCGGGCGGGATAGTCTGAATGCTGGCCCAGTGGCGCTTCGAACGTGCGCTCAAGGCATTGGTAAGGAGCGAGCATCCAGCTCTACAACGCTATGTAGAGGCCGATTGGCCTGCGCGGGATTGCCCGGTCGCAGAGGCCCCATTCCTGGCGCTCGATTTCGAGTTGGATGGGCTTCGAAAGGACTCGCACCTTCTGCAGGCAGGTTATGCCCCTTTCAAAGGGCGTATAATCAGTCTCTCCGACGCGCAATCGGTCGACATCCAAAGCGATGCCGATCTCGATCCTGAAGCGGTTGCAATACATATGATTGGCGAACAGCGCGCGGCACTGGGGCGTCCGATAACCGAAGTTGCACCGATGCTGATCGAGGCTCTCGCAGGCCGCATCCTTGTCGCACATGCAGCCACAATTGAGCAGACCGCGCTGCAGCGAGCGGTAATGTCGGTGCTTGGCGTTCGCCTTCCGATCCGCGTAATCTGTACATTGGTGCTCGAACGCGAGCTGCATCCCAACCTAGTGGACGGGGAGCCCTATCGGCTGAATTCCTGTCGCGCGCGCTATGGCTTGCCCGAATACCGCGCGCATGACGCGCTGACCGACGCGATTGCCGCCGCCGAACTGTTTCAGGCACAACTCTCCCGTCTTCCGCCAGACACCACGCTCGCGCGGCTGGAACACTCTTAGACTAAAGTCTCTCTCGTTCTCTCTTCACCCTCGACCTAGGCTGCTCCGCAAGCTTGGACATCTATACGGGAGGGAACGAAATGGACGACGACAATCCTGAAACTGAAACGAGTGCGGCAGAAGGCGCCTATTGGCGTGAAAACCTGCGCTTGCTGTTTAGTCTTATGGCGATCTGGTTCGCAGTATCATTCGGAGCCGGGATCCTGTTCCGCGACTTCCTCGATCAGTTCAGCATCGGCGGATATCCGCTCGGCTTCTGGTTCGCGCAGCAAGGCGCGATCTACATTTTCATCGCGCTCATCTCTTTCTACGTCGTTCGTATGAAGCAGATCGAGCGCAAATATGATCTCGACGATTGAGGGGCTGACCGATGGAAACGCAAACCCTCATCTACATCTTCGTCGCGCTCAGCTTCTCGCTCTATATTGGCATTGCGATCTGGAGCCGGGCGGGTTCGACCAAGGAATTTTATGTCGCTGGCGGCGGGGTCAACCCGGTGGTCAATGGCATGGCCACCGCTGCTGACTGGATGAGCGCGGCGAGCTTCATTTCGATGGCGGGCATCCTTGCCTTTGCGGGCTATGACGGCTCGGTCTACCTGATGGGGTGGACCGGCGGATTTGTGATGCTGGCGTTGCTGCTTGCGCCCTATCTGCGCAAATTCGGACAGTTCACCGTACCCGATTTCATCGGTACGCGGTACTATTCCAAGACCGCTCGTGTTGTCGCAGTGATCTGCCTGATCTTTATCAGTTTCACCTACATCGCCGGGCAGATGCGCGGTGTCGGGATCGTGTTCTCGCGCTTCCTTGATGTCGAGATCACCATGGGTGTGATTATCGGTATGGGGATCGTGTTCATCTATGCCGTGCTCGGCGGGATGAAAGGCATAACTTACACTCAGGTGGCGCAATACTGCGTGTTGATATTCGCCTATATGGTGCCCGCCTTCTTCCTCAGCTTTATGATTACTGGGACTCCAATCCCGCAGCTTGGTCTCGGCTCGGAGGTGGCCGATGGCTCGGGCTTATCGGTCCTGCAAAAGCTTGATAGCGTGCTCGTTGAGCTCGGTTTTACAGCCTATACCGACGGATCGAAGAGCATGATTGATGTGTTCTGCATCACGCTTGCGCTGATGGTCGGCACGGCAGGTTTGCCGCACGTAATCGTGCGCTTCTTCACCGTTCCAAAGGCCTCGGATGCGCGCAAATCGGCCGGCTGGGCGCTATTCTTCATCGCGCTGCTTTACACCACCGCTCCGGCAGTGGGGGCATTCGGCATGCTCAACTTCGTCGATAAGGTGGACGACACCGCCTATAGCGAAGTCGACGAGTTCTTCCCCCTGTGGGAGAGCAATGGCCTGCTCGCATTCCAGGACAAGAACGGCGATGGGGTAATGCAATATCGCCCGGGAGCCGCATTCGAGGGCAAGCCAGAATACACTGGTGAGACCGGTCCGTCAGGCGAGCGACTGCTATCGAACGCGCCAAATCCGGAAAGCGCAAACGAGGTTTACGTCGATCGCGACATCATGGTGCTTGCCAATCCGGAAATTGCCAACCTGCCTGGATGGGTCGTTGCCCTGATGGCAGCTGGCGGTCTTGCGGCGGCGCTTTCTACGGCAGCGGGTCTGCTATTGGTGATCTCAAGCTCGGTCAGCCACGACCTGCTCAAGAGCACTTTCGCGCCCAACATCTCATCAAAGACCGAACTGCTTGCGGCACGGATCGCGGCCACGGCAGCGATCCTGGTCGCGGGCTATCTCGGCATCTATCCTCCGGGATGGGTTGCGCAAGTGGTCGCCTTCGCTTTTGGTCTGGCTGCTGCCAGCCTGTTCCCAGCGATCTTCATGGGAATCTTCTTCAAGTCGATGAACAAGGAAGGCGCGATTGCAGGCATGATCTCGGGACTGGTTTTCACCTTCGGGTACATAGCTTACTTCAAGTTCATGAACCCGGCGGCGAACAATGCCGACAGCTGGCTGTTCGGCATCTCGCCCGAAGGAATTGGAGTAGTTGGAATGCTGATCAACTTCGGTATCGCGATCGCAGTTGCGAGCGTAACCGCCAAAACCCCGGTTGAAATCCGCAAGCTGGTCGATTCGATCCGCGTACCGCGAGGCGCGGGAGATGCGCACCTTCATTAACGGTGTGCACTGATCGGACCGACCGGGTCGCAAGCGAGAGGGCGGTGCAGCGATGCACCGCCCTTTTGAAGTGCCAACGCATGAGCTTGCACAATCGGGAATTTGGCGTAGCCTCTTCGCCGGGAGAGAGATGGGATCATGTTATTCGGCACGGCCATTGGCGCCGCGACCCTCTATCTGGCAGGGCTTTTCTGGCTTGCCGCGTGGCGCGATCGCTCCGCCTCGCCCTTCCTGTCGCGTCACTCGGGCACCGTTTATGGCCTTAGCCTCGCGGTCTATTGCACAAGTTGGACGTTTTTCGGCGGGGTCGGGACAGCCGCGTCGGCGGGGCTCGACTACCTGCCCATCTATCTAGGCCCGATCCTTGTCTTCACCATCGGTTTCGGCCTCGTTCGCCGCATCCTCGCACAGGCCAAGGCGCAGCATTCGACCTCGATCGCCGATTTTCTTTCGGCACGTTACGGCAAGAGCGCCAGCGTCGCCGCTTTGGTCACGATCATCGCCACTATTGGCGCGCTACCATACATGGCGCTGCAATTGCGCTCGCTCAGTACCTCGCTGAGCACCCTGGACCCGGAAATTGCCACGCAAGTCGCGGCGGACGAACTGGTTCTTATGGTGACAGGATTGATGGCCCTGTTTGCGATCCTGTTTGGTTCACGACGAGCTGATATGGCGGGCGATAATGCGGGTCTGGTACTGACCATCGCGGTTGAAGCGGTGGTGAAACTTATCGCATTGCTCGCTGTTGCAGCGCTTGCTCTTTTCATCCTCTTTCAAAGCGATGCACCCGCACCGCCGCAGGTGTTCGAACCGGCGCAGCTGGACGCCCGATTTGCGGTTCTGACGCTGATCGCGGCCTGCTCGGCCCTTTGTCTGCCACGGCAGTTTCACATGACTTTCGTCGAAGCTATCGGCGACCGACCGAACGCCGCGATGCAATGGGTGTTTCCTGCCTATCTCGTGCTGGTTTCGGCTGTGATCGTACCCATCGTGATGGCAGGACTGGTCGCGTTGCCCGGCGGGACCAATCCCGACACGATCGTCATGGCGCTCCCCTTGGCGACTGGTAACGAAGCGCTGGCGCTGCTGGTGTTTATCGGTGGCTTTTCGGCCTCCGCGGGCATGATCGTGATAGCCAGCGTCGCCTTGTCTACCATGATCACTAATGACTTAATCGCGCCGCTGGCATTCCGCCATGCACTGCAAGGATCGGGCGACCGTGGCCAATTGGCCGCGCGACTTCTGGCAGTCCGGCGCGGGGTGATCGCGGCGCTGCTGTCCTTTGCCTACCTGTTCTATCTGGGCTTCGGATCGGTCACTAATCTAGCGGGCTTGGGAACTCTTGCGTTTGCCGCCGCCGCCCAATTCGCGCCTGGTCTGGTGCTCGGCATGGTCAGCCGCGGGGGTAACAAGGCGGGCATGCTCGCCGGGTTATCGGTGGGCTTCGGGCTGTGGCTGATACTGCTCATCGTTCCCGCTGCGACCAATACCGCGCCTATCATCTCGATCCATCCTGATACGCTTGTTTCTGGAGTCCTGCTCAGTCTCGGCGCGAATTGCCTCGCCTACTGGATCGGATCGGCCCTCATGCGCCCATCGCTGGTCGATGCTTCGCAAGCCGCAGCGTTTGTCGGTACTCAAGCTCCCGGCCAACGCCCACGCTTCGTCACCAATAAGCGGGTCGCCGATGTCCGGCTTCTGCTGACCCAGTTTGTTGGCCGCGAGCGCGCCGATGCGGCCATCGCTGCCATGCCTGAAATCTACCGCGACGGCGATCCCGCCGACGAAGCGGTGATGGCGATGACCGAGCGAACGATATCCGGCGTGATCGGATCATCTTCGGCACGCATGGTGGTCGCTTCGTGGTCGGATGGAGATCCCGTCCCACTCGCTGAAGTGATGGCGATGTTCGATGAGGCAAGCCGCAGGCTCTCATTCAATGGCGAATTGCTGCAGATTGCGATCGAGAACATCGACCAAGGGGTAGCGCTGGTCGATGCAGAGATGCATCTCGTCGCGTGGAACAGCCGTTATCAGCAGCTGTTCGACCTGCCCGATGAACTCGTGACCGTCGGCACGCCGATCGCCGAGCTGATCCGCTTCAACCTTCGGCGCAGCGATACGCCGGAGGACGAAATCGAGAATCAGATCACGCGCAGGCTCGATCATATGCGTGCGGGACGTGAGCATCGCCTGGAGAGCGAACAATATGACGGTCGTTTCATGCGGATCGTTGGCTCTCCTGCTCCCGGTGGCGGCTATGTCACTTCCTACACCGACATCACCGCCGACCGGTTGGCAGAGCAGGCGCTCGAAGAAAAGGTTGCAGAGCGGACCGAGCAATTGAGCGAAGCCAATGATGCGTTGGCCGAAGCGACCCGCTCGAAAACCCGCTTTCTCGCCGCCGCCAGCCACGATTTGATCCAGCCGCTCAACGCCGCGCGGCTGTTCGCATCAGCTCTCGGTGAAGAGGTTGAGGGGAGGCCGCAACTTGAGCGGCTGGTCAAAGACCTCGACGGGTCGATCACCTCCGCTGACCGTTTGATCAGAGCGCTGCTTGACATCTCCAAGCTCGACAGCGGTGGGATCGAGCCCAAGCACGAACCAGTCGCGATAGACCGCATTTTCGACGAGGTGGCGCGCGAGTTTGAAGTGCAGGCGGAGGCCAAGGGCATAGAGCTGCGCCGTGTGCACACCAGTGCCTGGGCGATGACCGACCGGGCGTTGCTCACCAGTGTGTTGCGCAACCTTGTCAGTAATGCGGTTCGCTACACGCAAGACGGAGGTGTATTGCTTGGCGTACGCCGATATGGCGACGGGGTGCTGATCTGCGTCCATGACACCGGGCGTGGGATTGCCGACGCGGACTTGGGGCGGATCTTCGACGAGTTTCAGCGCGGTGCCTCGACCGATCGCGAGGGCCTAGGCCTCGGCCTTGCGATCGTCCGCCGCATTACGAGACTGCTTGACCTGCATCTCGAAACCTCTTCGGAACCGGGCCGCGGCAGCCGTTTCGCGTTGCATGTGCCGGTGCTGCAGTGGAAATCCGCAAGGGCTGCCAAGCCCACCAAGCAACCCTCGCGCCAGATGGACAGCGCTCGTGTCCTCGCGATCGACAATGATCCGGCCGCGCTGGCCGCGACGACCGCGTTGCTGAGCAAATGGGGCCTTAATGTGATCTGCGCCGGTTCTCTCGCCGAAGCGCGTGAGCAGGCACCTGCGCCGCCCGATATCGTCATGATAGATTTCCGCCTCGACGATGGGGAGCGCGGCGATCAGGTTTATGCAGTGCTGTGTTCGGGCTGGGGTGTGCGTCCGCCGGCGATCCTGCTCACTGCCGAAGCTTCGAGAGAGACCGAGGAAGCGACGAAGGCGATGGACGCCAACCGGTTGCTCAAACCGTCATCGCCGGCCGCCCTTCGCGCGTTGATTGCAGATTGCCTGTCGCGAAAGGCCTCTGCCGATCAGGAAGCCGCGACTGGCTGATCGACATCGAGTTTCGCAGCGAGCAATACGGCCTGCGTCCGGTTGTTGACCCCGAGCTTGCGGAAGATCGCGGTGATGTGAGCCTTGACAGTCGCTTCGCTGATTTCGAGTTCGTAGGCAATCTGCTTGTTAAGCAATCCCTGCCGGATCTGACCAAGAATGCGCCGCTGCGCTGGTGTGAGGCTCGCCATACGTGCGAGATCATCGTCCTCCGAAAGATCGGTTTCGGGAAACCAGCTATCGCCCTCGCGAACGGCTGACAATGCATCGCGCATCTCATCGAGGCCCGCAGACTTCGGAATGAAGGCGGCTGCTCCCAATTGACGGGCAGCAGAATAGACGCGCGGTTCCTCGCTCGCTGAAACGATCGCGATCGGCAGCGCGGGATAATCCTGTCGCAGGTCCATCAGCACGGAAAGGCCGTTTGAATCCTCCATATGAAGGTCGAGCAGCAGCGCTTCGGCCGAACCGCTCTCCAGTTCCGCCCGAGCCGCACTAGCCGAACTCGCCTCGACCACTTCCGCCCCGTCCCACACCTTCGCCACGGCGTGGCCCAGCGCGGTCCGGAACAGTGGATGGTCGTCGGCTATGATGATCCGTTGCGTCATCGGTTTTACCGGTTCTGCCTCCCATCGATCAGTCGCTCAACCAGCGATGGATCTGCCAGCGTCGAGGTGTCTCCAAGCGAGCCGTAATCGTTCTCCGCCACCTTACGCAAGATGCGGCGCATGATCTTGCCCGAGCGAGTCTTGGGCAGGCCGTCGGTGAACTGGATATAGTCGGGTGAGGCGATTGGCCCGATCTCCTTCCTCACATGCGTGCGCAGCTCCTTGTAAAGCTCGTCCGAACCCTCCTCGCCCGCGTTCAAGGTGACGTAACAATAGATGCCCTGCCCCTTGATGTCATGCGGATATCCAACCACCGCGGCCTCTGCGACCTTGTCGTGCAACACGAGCGCGCTTTCAACCTCGGCAGTGCCCATCCGGTGACCCGAAACGTTGATGACATCATCGACCCGGCCTGTGATCCAGTAATATCCATCTTCGTCGCGCTTGCACCCGTCTCCGGTGAAGTACTTGCCCTTGTAGGTCGAGAAATAGGTCTGCTCGAAGCGCTCGTGATCGCCATATACGCTACGCGCCTGTCCCGGCCAGCTGGCGGTGATGCACAAATTGCCATCGATTGCGCCTTCCAGAACGCCGCCGTCATTGTCGACCAGCTGTGGCTGGATGCCGAAGAACGGAAGGCCAGCACTGCCCGGCTTCATATCGTGCGCGGCTGGCAGCGTGGTGATCATCACTCCGCCCGTTTCGGTCTGCCACCAAGTGTCGACGATCGGGCAGCGGCCTTCACCGACCACATCGAAATACCAGCGCCATGCTTCGGGATTGATCGGCTCGCCAACCGAACCGAGCAAGCGCAGCGACGAGCGATCCCGGCTGGTCACAAACTCATCGCCTTCGCGCATCAGAGCGCGGATCGCGGTAGGCGCGGTGTAGAGAATATTGACCTGGTGCTTGTCCACCACGTCCCAAAACCGCCCATGATCGGGATAGTTGGGCACACCTTCGAAAACCAAGCTGGTCGCGCCATTCATCAACGGGCCATAGACGATATAGCTGTGCCCCGTGACCCAGCCGATATCAGCAGTGCACCAGTATACTTCGCCCGGCTGGTAATCGAACACATAATTGAATGTCGTTGCCGTCCACACACCGTATCCGCCGGTCGTGTGGAGCACGCCCTTGGGCTTACCGGTCGAGCCAGAGGTGTAAAGAATGAACAGCGGATCTTCGGCTGCCATGACTTCGCATGGGCAATCCTCATCCGAAGCCAGATCGTCAAACCACTGGTCGCGCCCATCAGTCATTGAGACATTCGCGCCGGTATGTTTGACCACCAATACGCCATCGACATCCGCACCTTCGATCCGGAGCGCCGCGTCGACATTGGCCTTGAGCGGCACGACCTTGGCCCCTCGCAGGCCGGTGTCGGCGGTGATGACAAAGCGGCTGCCGCAATCCTCGATCCGTCCGGCGAGTGCCTCGGGTGAGAAGCCGCCGAAGACAACCGAGTGGATTGCACCTAGCCGCGCGCATGCAAGCATGGCTGTCACACCTTCAACAATCATCGGCATATAGAGTGTGACGCGGTCGCCCTTTGTTACGCCCAACGCCTTGAGCGCGTTGGCCATGCGGATGACTTCGCCGTGCAGCTCGCGATAGGTCAGCGTGCGCCCCGGCGTCTCGGGATCGTCAGGTTCGAAGATGATCGCGGTATCGTTCCCGCGTGTTTCGAGATGCCGGTCAACCGCGTTATGGCACAGGTTCAATGCGCCATCGGCAAACCATTCGATCTTTGCTGGATCGAACGACCAATCGCCACCCTTTGTCGGGGCAGTGTGCCAATCGAGCCGCTGCGCCTGATCGAGCCAGAAGCCATTGGGGTCATTGATCGAGCGAGCGTACAATTCCTCATATTGCTCAGCGACACAGTGCGTCGCGCGATCGCTCTTAGGGCGTTCAACAGCTTGGATCATAGTGAGTCTCCCTTTCGTCGATCTCACCATAACCCGTGCTTCTTCTCGATGTGTCTCAGACAATGGTCTTACGACTATCCGCTAGCTGGGCGGGCACGCAAGAGCGCGGCATTCTTAAAAGCGAACGAATTGATGGGAGGGAACTCGATGGCTGAAGGGAAAGTGCGAAACGGGATTCGTGTGGCTTTGTTGACTGCGACATGCCTGACGGCGTCGCCCGCGTTGGCGCAGGAGGCCAGCGTAGACGACCGACTCGACCGGCTCGAAGCGCTGGTCGAAGGGCTGATCGAACGGCTCGATGCACAGCCGGGCGCGACCGAGCAGCAACAAAGTGCATTACTGGCCGAGCGCGAACAGATACGCGCTCAGAGCGAGGCGCTGCTTGCTGCGACCCAGGACCTGCAAACCCGTCAAGACGACCTCGCCCAGCAGATCGCCGCCTCGCCGCCTTCGGGCTCAGCATCTACCCCCGGCAGAACCACCTTCAGCTATGGCGGTTACGTGAAGTTAGACGCGATCAGCCAGCGGACCAGCGGCGGGCAATTGCCCAACAATTCAATCCTTCGTGATTTCCTGATTCCCGTGGCTATCCCAGTGGGAGGCGACGCGAGCGGCTTCGACACCGATTTCAGCGCGCGCCAGACGCGGTTCCTTTTCAAAACCGAAACCGATGTGGGGACCGAGCATAAGCTCAAAAGCCATATCGAGCTCGACTTCAACGTCACCGGTGGCGGAAACGAGAGAATTTCGAACAGCTTCGTGCCTCGTATCCGGCAAGCTTTCATCACCTATGACAACTGGACGTTCGGACAGGCATGGTCGACTTTCCAGAATGTCGGCGCGCTTCCTGACAGCCTCGATTTCATCGGGGTTACCCCGGGCACCGTCTTCGATCGCCAGCCGCTGATCCGCTATACCAATGGCGGTCTCCAATTGGCTGTTGAACAGCCCGAAACAGTCGTGACCACTCCGGCAGGTGCCCGCCTCGAAGCGGGCGATGACCAACTGCCTGACTTCGTTGCGCGCTACAATTGGGGCGGCGACTGGGGCTCGCTGACGGCGACCGGGATCGTGCGTCAGCTTCATATTTCGACCGACGACCTGATGGGCGTAGATGACAGCGCGTTCGGCTATGGCCTGAGCGTTTCAGGCAAACTCAAAGTAGGTTCGCGAGACGACTTCCGTTTCATGGCCACGGCTGGCGACGGACTTGGCCGTTATATCGGGCTCAACCTCGTCAACGATGCGGCCATCACAGGGACGGGCGAACTCGATCCGATCTTCACTTATTCGGGCTTTGCTGCCTATCGTCACTACTGGTCAGACGGTATCCGCTCGACCATTGCCGGATCATACTTCAAGGCTGACAACCCTGTCTTGCTCACGACGGGCCAGGTGACAGACGAGAGCTGGAATGCGTTCGCCAACATCATATGGAACCCGGTCGATCCGCTCGATATCGGGATCGAGCTAATGCATGCCGAGCGCATCTTAGAGGACGGGCGCAGCGGCAATCTCCAGCGAGTTCAGGTTTCAACACGCTACAACTTCTGATTTAGACAGAGATGGGCGCAATGTCCGCTATTGGGATTTAGGAAACCGGATCGCTGCGGCAGGGACTGGGGCGCGAAGGAGACACCAGAGGAAAGGCACGCCCTAGTTTCGACCGCAGTTTAATGGTTGCTGCTTTGGCATGGAAAATATACCATTCGAACAGGAGCGATTATTCACCTAGAAGCTCTAAGAAGCTCCCGGATCGCAGATTGCCAGCCAGGTAGATGTGGTAAGCGATGAACCTTGGGGTCGCGGCGCTTGATAAGTTCTGTCCTGCTAAGCTTGGTCAATTCTTCCCAGTTCTCTTCGAACAGATACATGGCGTTGCCGTACTCCAGATTTTCCAAAACGAGCAATTTCTCACCGAACCTGGCCCCAAAATATCGAATAAACTTACCGTGGCCGACGATGAAGCCGTCGTGACTGAGCCTTTCCAAGACTCGGAGCCTCTCGGAAGCTACTTCGAGCTGCTCTGCTGTCGTAGCCTTACTTTCCGCTAGTCGGGCTATAACGCGGTCGGCGGAACCGGGTGGGATTAACTCCCAGTCGACGCTTTGCAGGTTGGCGAACTCTTCGTCGCTCATATCCGCACAGAAAACTTGAGACCGGCCAACAACTTCACGCAACAGCCGTAGATTGAACTGAAGGTTCTCTGCAAAAACGGCGTCTGTTCGATCTAGCGGTTGGTCGATCCGGAAACGGACGATCGCTCCATCTTTAAGCGGCTCAAGAATTGCGGCTGAAAGCGTAAGCATGCGTGCAGGACGATGATCAACTTGCCAGGCTTCAACGGAGCGGCGGACAAGATGATGTCCACTGCCCTTCCAGTTTGGTGCCCAAGAGGAGACATCACGCATCTCTTTGGGAAGGTCTTTTCGCTTTTCTTGCCAGCCATCCAGATTGCGCCTTGCCCAAATTCCGCAAGCATGCGGCGGCGGAGCCGGCACGGCTACCGCGAGCTTTCCGGAATTCAATGATAACCCTGCTAGTTCGTATTTGGCAGCTTCGTCTTTTGTAATGGTAATAACGGCGGCCACGACAATGCGGGTTCCATCGATGCGTTCCAGATCGCGCTGAATTGCTTTCGAAAGATGTGTTCTTTTACGTGTCATTTGTCTGCCTTTTCGCGGGGGTATCGAGAATACTGGCGTCAAATCTGTCATCTAACGGCCGGCGGTATCTGATAGGCAATGGCTCATTGAGTTCATCGTACCAATCGGTTGTGCGTTTCCAGTCTTCTGCCAGCGTTGAAGCAATTGGAATTGGAGGCTTAGCCCCCTTCAGACGTTTGTATCCGCTAGCCAGCAACGACACTTTGGCTTGCAATTCCGCGCGGTATTCGAGCATTCGATCCCAACGAGCTTTCTCTTCGTGAGTGATCGGTCCCGCATAAGTTACCGTTGCGCTAGCAAGATCAACTATGACGTCAGCAGGGTGGGGAAGAGGTGTGGGTTCAGGTCGGCCGTTCTTGCGGGCGTCTTCTATTGCTCGCTCCCAGCCAAATTTATACTCGCAGGCGGTATCAAACAGGCTCGTCTTTGCGGCCCGCTCCTCTTCTTCGATCTCTCGAACGAGTTCAGCCATCGTAGCCTGAGCGAGACGATTGCCCTTCATGGCCGAAACGCCAAGCGAACGAAAAACTGCTTTGATTACGGGTAGCTCAACAAGTTCTTCGCCTTCCCGCACGGTAATCGTCCGGTAGGCTTCTTCGAGCAGCATCTGGTTGGCGGGTTGCGCAGAGGCATCTAGGCCAAAGCCGCGCGGGATCTTATTACGGGCTCCCTTTGGACGGCCATTGGGGTTGCCCGAGCTCCCTTTCTTGAATCTGGTTTTAGTCGGCGGCTTGCCATAACCGACAGAATACTGGTCCTTCACATCGCTCATCAAGCGGCTGCCTCACCCAGTTCGATCGGTAAGCGTTGATCGGCAACGTCAGTAAATTTGTCATCAGAGCCGGTAAGCAACGCGTGCTTGCCGGTGTATCCTTGCCAACGGCGAATAATCGTGTCGCAGTATAGCGGGTCAAATTCAATCAGGCGGGCACGGCGGCCCGTTTTCTCAGCTGCGATGAGCGTGCTGCCGGAGCCGCCAAAGCCATCGAGCACAATCTCTCCACGCCGAGAGCAGTCGCGGATCGCGTCAGCGATTAGTGCTACCGGCTTAACCGTCGGATGCATTGCCAGATCTTCGGAACGGTTTGCGCCGATCGAACTGATCCCCGCGTAGTCCCAGACATTGGTTCGGTACCGGCCGGTCTCGCCAAGGCCGAAACTGTTAGTATGCGGCGCGGTGCCTTGCTTAAACACAAATACGAGCTCGTGTTTGGAGCGGTAAAACGCACCCATGCCGCCATTGGTTTTGTTCCAGACGACAAGGTTTTTGAGTTCGGTGAAACAAGCTTCTCCGGCCTCAACCATTTCAGACATATGGCGCCAGTCCATACAGACATAGGCAATGGCACCTTCGCGCATTACTCGTGCAATGTTACCGAGGGTATCGTTTAGGAAAGTTACGAATTGGGCGCTGCTCATTTCGCCACTGGCAAAAGCAAACTCGCGGTGTTTGACTGAGCCAAGTCCGCAGACATTGCCGTCGATGGCGACGTTGTAGGGCGGATCGGTGAACACTAGATCCGCCTTGTCGTCACCCATAAGCAGATCCAAGGTGGCCGCGTTACGAGTGTCCCCGCACAATAAGCGGTGGCGTCCAAGTTGCCAGAGATCTCCCATGCGCGTGACAGGCTCGCTGGACGGTTCCGGAATTTCATCCTCGGCGGCATCCGTCCCATCGGGACTGGCCTCGCTGGCCTCATCGAGCGTGAAGTCGATTTCGGCCAGACTGAATCCGGTGATCTCCAAATCGAAATCTAAGTCTATCAATCCCTGAAACTCAATTGCGAGGATCTCGCGGTCCCAGCCAGCATTGAGAGCAAGTTTGTTGTCAGCCAGCACATAAGCGCGGCGCTCGGCTTCGCTTAGATAGGACAGCGCCAACGTTGGCACTGTTTTCATGCCGATCAGCTTTGCCGCTTCGACCCGGCCGTGACCGGCAATAATCCCACCGGAGTCAGAAACGAGAACAGGATTGGTAAACCCGAACCGCTCGATTGAGGCTGCGATCTGTTTGACCTGCTTCTTTGAATGGGTCCGCGCGTTTCGCGAATAGGGTTTGAGAGCAGTGATTTCCTGCTCGACCAGTTGTTGTGAAGACATGTTGCGCCCCGTATCATTGACCGAAGTCGTATAACTATAGTGAACGCTTGCAAAAGTCAACCCAACCTATATGATGGCGTAATTCCACAGTGAACGGACCTATCATGAGCTTTGCAAAACGCCTCGCCCAATTGCGAATGGCAAAGGGCCTGTCCCTCCAGCAAGTTGCTGACAAAGTCGGCATTTCGAAAGCGCACGTTTGGAATCTGGAAAAGGGTCAGGCTGACAATCCGTCGATGGAACTTGTTCTCAAATTTGCCGAGCTGTTCCGCGTCCCTATTGCCGATCTTGTCGGCGAAAACCCCGAAGCAGATGATCAGGAGCCGGAGATGGTCGCCATGTTCCGTGATCTGAAGAAGCTCGATCACCGCGACCGTGATATTATTCGCGGATTGATGGAGCAACTCAATCAGAAGAGTAAGAAGGACCCAGATTGACGATAAGCCGCCTCGATCTTGACGGCATTGGATCGCCCAATGCTTTGGCGGCCAAAATTCACGAGCTGGTTCTGGATATGCCTGATGTGGTTCCGCTCGAAACGCTTTGCAGCCGGTTCGACATCGAAGCGATTACTGAAATTGACACTGGCGGCTTTGAAGCAGCGCTTATCATGGACGAGCTGAAGGCTAGTGGCAGTATCGTGCTAGCCAGGGGCCGGCGTCCGGAACGGCGCAGGTTTTCAATTGCACACGAGCTTGGCCATTTTCTCATACCAAGTCACCGGCCACATCCCGACCATCCGTTTGAATGCTCGCTTAGCGATTTCCATCTTTTAGATGCGAAGGATCAAAACCGGCGGCGCCGTATTGAGGCAGAAGCAAACCGGTTTGCGGCGAAATTGCTCATGCCGCCGAGCCGGGTGCGAAAGGCAATTGGCCTATCTGGAACGACGCTCGAAAGTGTAGTTTCTACCGCAAAGAGCTTTGGTGTGAGCAAAGAAGCCATGGCGCGCGCATGGGTCGATGCCCATCGTGAACCGGTTGCTGTGGTGATTTCGCGCAATAGCGAAGTCCAGCGCTTTTACAGAAGTGAAGATTTTCCTTGGATCAACGTCCGCATTGGTCAATCGCTACCCAGCGGGTCGATTGCGGAGGAGCACAACAAAGCGCCGGGCATCTATTCAGCCATTGAGGAAATAGAACCGGATATCTGGTTCGATGAACGTAACGCTTCTCGGGTTCTCGTATTGAGTGAGCAGGTTCTCGGTCAGCAGAACGGCTACGCAATGATCTTGCTCCAGGCAGAGCTAGACGAGGACTGATTTGCCGGTTCAGTTTCTTGCGCAAAGCTTCCCTGAAAGCGAGTTGGCGTTCCCTGTTAAGCTCAATTCCATTCCCTGTTCGATGACGTCAAATTCCCTGTTATTTCGGCAGGGAAATTGAGTGCAAACCCACGCATTTCTGCGGCTTACAGGGATGGATTTAGTAGTCAGCAAGACCGAAAAACACCAGATTCCCTGTAAATTCCCTGTAAATTCCCTGTTAAACAGGGAAATTCACGGCGAGACTGGTTAGGTCCGGACTGCGCCATTCACCACCTTTTTCTCTTAGCACCATTTTCTGGCGTCTCCGCTGTTGAGGCCGAAGCAAAGTCGACTCGCTGAGGTCGCAGGAACCATCAATCAAACGATATGGTGGGGCAGATGGCCTGCCACTCCGATTTTCCTAGCTCAGCCTCCGCGCCAAGCCTTAACTCGTGTAATATGTCGGTGATCCCGGTCCCACTGGGATACCCAGCACAAAGGTCCACAAGAAGAAGAACAGCGACCACAGCGTCAGGAAGAAGATCGTGTAGGGCAGCATCATTGCGATCAGCGTGCCGACTCCCAAATTCTTGTCATAGCGCGTTGCCCAGGCCAGGATCAGACCGAAATAACTCATCATCGGGGTGATGATATTGGTGGTGGAATCGCCGATCCGGTAGGCCGCCTGAATAACCTCTGGCGAATATCCGATCAGCATCAGCATCGGCACGAAGATCGGAGCCGTCACAGCCCATTGCGCAGATGCCGAGCCGAGCGACAGATTGATCACCGCACACACCAGAATGAACAGGAAGAACAGCGCCGGGCCGGTCAGTCCGGTCTCTTGCAAGAATGTCGCGCCGGTCACTGCAGTGATTGCGCCCAGATTGGTCCAGCCGAAGAACGCCACAAACTGCGCTGCGAAGAATACCAGCACGATATACAGTCCGAGAGAGGATAGCGCTGCGGCCATCGCATCAATCACATCGCGGTCGGACTTCATCGTCCCTGCGGCGCGGCCATAGGCGTAACCGGTCGCGATAAAGAAGATCAGAATCCACACCACAAACCCTTTGAAGAAGGGCGCATTGATCCGGTCGCCAGTCTCGGGATTTCGTAGCACACCCCATTCGGGCAGCAGCGTCAGCGCCATCAGCGCCAGCACACCGATCAACGCGATGCCTGCCCAGCGCAGACCTTTACGCTCGCCGTCGGTGATCTGGTTCATCATGGAATCGTCGAGCACGGTTGGGTCTGCGCGCGAGGCATCATATTCGCCCAGTTTCGGCTCGACTATATAAATCGTGACCAGCGAACCGACGAGCGTGATGAGGAAGGTCGAGGCGACCATGAAATACCAATTGGCCGTCGCTACCACTATATAATCGGGATCGAGCAGCCGCGCGGCTTCCTGCGTGATACCGGCGAGGAGCGGGTCAATCGTGCCGATCAGCAGGTTCGCGCTATAGCCGCCAGACACACCCGCAAATGCGGCAGCCATGCCGGCCAGCGGGTGCCTGCCCAGAGCATAGAAGATCGCAGCGGCGAGCGGGATAAGAACCACATAGCCGACTTCGGATGCAGTGTTGGAAACGATGCCGGCAAAGACAATCGCGACCGTCACCAGGTGCTTCGGCGCACCCAGGACCATGCTGCGCACTGCCGCCGACAGCAGGCCGGATTTCTCCGCCACGCCCACACCCAGCATGGCAACCAGCACCACGCCCAGCGGGGCAAACCCGGTGAAATTGCCAACCAATCCTGTAAATATCCGCCGCACACCGTCGCCGTCCATCAGGCTGACAGCGCGGATCATCCCGTCTTCGGCAACGCCTTTCGCTCCGGCAGGACGCGGATCGGGAACGGCCACTTCCAGATAGCCAAACAGCCCGGACAGGAACACGATGCCGATTGCGAGCAGGGCAAAGAGGGTCACCGGATGGGGCAGCAAATTCCCCAGCCATTCCACCCCGTCCAGAAACCGTGTGAAGGCGTTACGCTTTGGCGCGGGTGTTGCTGCGGGGCTATCAGCCATTATGTGCTCCGGATTAGCTGTGCGGAATGGTGTTGGGTAGGCAGCGCTCTATGAATACTCGCTGCATGTTAGTCCACTGTGTTAAAGGACGAGGCCGAGCGCCCAACCGCCCAGCGCATAGACGAACAGCGTAATCAGCATCACGCCGACGATGTTGAGCACAAGCCCGCCGCGCGCCATCTGCGCAATGGTCACTCTGCCGGTGCTGAACACAATCGCATTGGGCGGTGTCCCGACTGGCAGCATGAACGCGCAGGTGGCTGCGAAAGCTGCGGGGATCAGCAACGTCATCGGATCCATGCCAATGCCAACAGCAACCCCGCCCAAAATCGGGATGAAGGTGGCGGCAGTCGCGGTGTTGCTGGTCACTTCGGTCAGGAACAGTACCAGCGTCACGACGCTGGCGATAATCAGGATCACCGGCAGTGCAGCAAGGCCGGTCACTTGCTGGCCAAACCAGCCGTCGAGCCCGGTCGATGCAACAGCGCTGGCAAGGCTGAGGCCGCCGCCGAACAGCAGCAAAACGCCCCACGGCAATCCATCTTCGGCATCTTTCCAGTTGAGCACCATATCCTTGCGGCCTTTACCGGGCAGGATGAACATAGCTAGGCCAGCGGCGATGGCGATCGCGGTATCGTTGAGTTCGCCGAGCCAGCCGAACCGGGCGCTAATGCCCGGGATGGTGGCGAGCAGGCCGGGAACGACCCACATGAATGCGGCTCCGCCAAAGACCAGCGCGACCATCTTCTCACCTTGGCTGAGTTTGCCCAATTTGGCGATTTCGCCTTGGATCATTTTCTCGCCGCCCGGGATTTCATCAATGTCGAAACGATAGAGCACGCGCGTCATTAGCAACCAGCCGATGATGATGAATGTTACAGCAAGCGGGAAGCCGAGGAGCATCCATTCGAGAAATCCGATATCGCGGCCCAGCTCGTCCGCAGCATAACCCGCGATAATCGCATTGGGCGGGCTACCCAGTAATGTACCGAGGCCGCCCATGCTGGCCGACCAAGCAATCGCCAACACCAGGCAGGTTCCGAAACGCGCGATATTGGGATCGAGTGGCTCGTCACTATGCGCGGCCACTTCGCCCGAAACATTGGGGCCGCCAGCGCGCATTTTGCCGGTCACGAGGGCCAATACCGAAAAACCAATCGGCAACATCATCAACGTCGTCGCAGTATTGGAAACCCACATCGACAGGAAGCCGGTCGCGATCATCATGCCCAGAACAATCCGGCGCGGGGCCACCCCGACTTGTTTCAATGTCAGCAACGCAACCCGGCGGTGGAGATTCCATTTCTCCATCGCAATCGCGATCAGAAAGCCGCCTAAGAACAGAAAAACGATTGAGCTGGCATAGGGCGCGGTCGTCTCACCGACGGTGCGGTCAGTAAGTGCAGGAATCAGCACAATCGGCAGCAACGATGTGGCGGCCAATGGGATGGCTTCGCTGATCCACCAGATCGCCATCAACGTGCCGATGGCAGCAACCCAGCGGGCATCGGTGGAGAGATCTGGCGAGCTGCCCATCGCCAACCAGACCAGAAAAGCAGCTAAAGGTCCGGCTCCCCGCAGCGCCCAGATCATTCCGGCGGAACGGCCCGACTCTTCGTCAGAGGTTGGATAGTCCTCATACTCGCCCTGCTGCCGGATTGGATCGGACATAAAATTCCTTACTCTGTTGGCTTAGGCGCGGCGTCTGCAACCACGGCTTCAACTTGTGCGATTGCTTGTTGATCAAGCTGTGTCGGATCAAGCAAGGCGGTAATGTCAGTTGGGTGCAAATACATATTCACTTCAGTGGCCGTGTTCAGCGCTTCCTCGAAATCGATCCCTTGCTCCGCCGAGAAACGGATGATCTGTTTCACCAGTGCTTCTGCTTCGGTGCGCGGCATATGCTCGGCCAACGCGAAGGCGACGCGCTGCGACATGGCATAGCCTGATGTGCGGTCAATATTACGGCGCATCGCTTCGGCATCGACTTCCAAGCTACCAATCAGGCGAGTCAGTGAACGTGCTGCTGTGGCTGACTGGACGGAAATGTCTTCGACAATCGGTGAAAGTCGCGAGGTGTTGTCACGCTCGTAGAAATTCACCTGATCATCGCCAAGCACTTCCGCGAGACGGGGGATAGTTCGCCCCGCATGGATTAGCCGCTCGGGCACAATCGGGTTGCGCTTATGCGGCATTGAGCTGCTGCCGACGACGTCTTCGGGCAGGCTCTCGCGCACTTCGCCAATATCGGTCGATTGGAGCAGGAAAATCTCCTGCCCGATCCGTGCGTGGGTCTTGGCAATCAGGCTTAGCACCATTCCGTATTCGGCGATCACATCGCGGGTGCCGTGCCAATCGGCAGTATAAGGTTTGGCAAAGCCCAACTCGCGCGCAAAGCTCTTTTCGATGGCTATGGCCTTCGGACCGAGGCCTGAATAATCGCCGACCGCTCCTTTCAAGATTGCAGAGCGCATGACCCGTTCCCGCAAGTCGCTCAGCCTGTCACGGTGACGGTCATATTCTCCGATCCACACGCTGACCTTTTTGCCGAAAGTAATCGGCTGCGCATGTTGGCCCAGAGTGCGTCCGATCATCACGGTTGATTTATGCGCAAGTGCCAGTTCGGACATTGCGTCAATCGCTCCAGCCAAGCATGCGTCGATATTCTCGATGCTCGCATTGATCTGCATGATCGTGGCGGTGTCGTATATATCGACCGTGGTAGCGCCGTAATGGACATATTGCGAAGCTTCGGCCGACAGGCTTCGCCGCCAAACATTCAGCAGCGCAACCATCCGGTGACGGACCGTGCTGTACTCTTCCGAAAAATCCGCTTCGGTGACCAGCTCCGCGCGTGCTTGGCGAGTGATCTCTTCAGCCGCGCTTTTCGGTATGTGGCCATGTTCTGCTTGCGCGCGGGCCATGGCTGCCTCGATATCGAGCACAGTCTGGGTACGCGCTTCATAAGCAAAAAGATCAGCAACTTCGCGGCTTGAACAGGTTGATGCGATTGCGGGGCCAGACAGAAGCAGCGCAAGCGCGCCGACGCAGAGGCGAATTACATTAGCGACGTTTATGATGCGTTTGCCTCCCCCGTTTGCAATTTATCTGCAAATCTCTGCCGCCCTTGTGCCAAACAGTTCTGCGATTGACCAGCGCGGCATGTGCGGGTCTTTGCATACATTACCGAGCGCGCGCCATGGCCGCACTTCAGACTTCCCCCCAAATAAAGTTGGCAATCATGGCTGCTAACACTTGCATTAGCCGTGCCGCCAAGTCAGCAATGTAAAAAATTTCGACAGTACAACTGCCGAGTGGGGAAATGAATGAAGGCTTCGGGCAAATTTGATGTCATCGTTGTAGGTGGCGGCCCGTCGGGTGCGGCAATGGCGTGGGCGCTTGCGAAGCGCGGCATCGATGTTGCGGTGATCGAACGGAGCGTTTTCCCGCGTGAAAAGGTCTGCGGTGATTTTGTCGAGCCTGCGGGCTTGCGTATCATTGACCGGATGGGGTGTGCTGATGCTCTGGGACTGTCCAGCCGGCCTGCGATCGACAGGGTGCGGGCCTATTATGGCCCCCATATCGCCTATCAGAATGCCGTGGCCTATTACGAAGGCGAAGCTGGGATGCCGCCGCATGGCCACATCATTCCGCGCGATCAACTCGATCATGCTCTGCTGGAGAATGCAGCCAAGACCGGCGCGACAGTCTTTTTCGGCACTTCGGCGAAATCTGTCCGGCGCGAAGACGGATTGGTTTACGTTGAAACGAAAACCACGAATGGCACAGGCGAGCTGGTTGCGCCGGTGGTTGTGGGTGCAGACGGCGTGCAATCAGTCGTCGGTAACGCCTTTGGTCTGCGCCGCGACGACAAGCGCCATATCGGTGTCTCGCAGCGGGTCTATCTTGAAGGGGTCGAGATGGATGAGGAGGAAGCCTGCATCTGGTTCGACGAGGATCATTATCCCGGTTACGGCTGGGTGTTCCCGACTGGCGGGGGCCGTGCCAATGCCGGAATGGGAATGCTTAGCGAGACGTGCGAGCGGTTCGATATTTCGGTCCAGCAATGTTTCCGCGAAAGCATGGACCGGCTGAAATATCGTCACCCCGGATGCGCCAATGCCACCATGATGACCAAGCCGCTTGGCGGGGCGGTGCATATGTATGGCGGAATCGTCCGCAATCACTTTGCTGGCGGATTGCTGGTGGGAGACGCAGGCGCTTTCGTCGATCCGATGACCGCAGAGGGGATTACGCAGGGCATGGAATCCTCGATCATCGGATCGCGGACGATTGCGCAATGCCTTGAGAAAGGGCGTTTCGGAGAGGCGGATTTTGCGCGTTACGAGCATGATTTCCGGTCCTATTTCGATCACGGCATGCTCTATCTCAGCTTCTACGCCACAATGATGCGCAACCGGCATTTCGGCGATTTCTTCCTGAGCATGACCAAGCAGGGGTTCGAACGCGCCCAGACCGATTGCGAGTTTGCGCGCGTTTCGGGCACGGGTTTCGGCGGATGCAACGTCCAACCTGCTGCAATGGCGGCACAGATTTGGGCAGGTATTGCAAAGCATATCGCACAGGGCGGCGCAGGCGCGATGCAAGATTTGGTTGCCGGGCGCGGAATGCCGCTCGATGGGTTCGTCTGTGACTGGAATCTGTGGCAGAAAGCATGGAGCGCATCTGTGCAAGACGACCGCGAATGGCACATGTCATGGCTGGCCGATATTGTCCGCGCGGCCAGCAAGCTGGGACCATCCTTCACCCAGCGCGAGAATCCCCGCCTCAAGGGACCTTTTGAAACGGAGACTGGCTTGTGAAAACGCCGACCAAGACAAAAGCCAAACGCAAAGCGCCTGTGAAATCCAAAGCGAAGGTCGCACCGAAAGCGCGCGCGAAGAAGGCTCCCAGCAGGGCGAAGTCGAATCAGTCAGTTGGCAGGACCGTCGCCATTGTCGGGGGCGGTATCTCGGGGCTCGCGGCAGCCGTAAAACTGCAGAAAGCCGGTTTCGATGTCACAGTTTTCGAAGCGAAAGAGCGGCTTGGCGGGAATCTGTCATCCACCAATATCCGCGGCATCGAGCATGATGTGTACCCGCATATGTTTCCGTCCTGGTATGTGAATTTTTGGGACTTATACGAAAACGAGCTTGGCTTCAGTCGCTCGGGCAATTTCGATCCGCGCCCTGGTGTAAAAATGCTGGCGCGAGGCGCAAGCGATTACATTGACCTGCTCAACCCGACTTCGCTTGATGCCATTGTTGCGAATTTGAAGTCAGGGCTGTTGTCGCCGGCAGAGATGCTGCTGACCGGCTACACTTCGCTCGACATCGCCAGTGCACCGATGGGGCGGACTGGCGCAGGACAGCTCGACAAGCTGGACGTGAACGGGTTCCTCCATTCGGGCGGCTACGCGACAGAGGATGTCGCCGAGATGGTCAATTACATGCTGCAAGTAATCTGGTCGATCCAGAGCGAGCGAACCGCAGCTGTGACCTATCAGGATTTCGTCCGCCATACGCTGACTTTCCCCGACAATGCGCCGTTTGCGCATATGTTGAAGGGCAGCTTGAACGACAAGATCATCGCTCCGATTGAAGAACTGCTCGTGAAAGGCGGCGCGACCATTCATCGGGAAACGCCGGTTTCGTCTGTACGGATGGTCGATGGCAAACCCGCATTGCGGTGGTCCAAAGCCGGAGCGAAAGGTGCCGCAAAGAGCGGGCAATTCGACTCTGTCATTCTCGCTGCTCCGGGCAAAGTCTTGAATGATCTCGTCTCGAGTGAAGCCAGGAACCTTCCCGGTCAACGGCTGCTCGATCGCGAACCTTCGCTCGCACAATTGCGCCGTTTGAAAGCAATCGCGATCCCGGTGATTGATCTCTATCTGAAAATCGATCTGCCAGAATTTCCGCCGCAGAATATTGGGCTAGCGGGCGCACAATATGGCCTGTCGGTGCTCGATATTTCGAAGCTGTGGCCTGCCGAGCAGTTCGACGGAAAAGCGGCGCTCGTTCTGGCGGCATCGGATGGCGAAGCTCTACCGGGAACGGAAACGCCCGAATGGGGCTGGGCGATGCTGCAGGAGCTGTCCAAATATTATCCCGACATCGATATTGGTACCAAGTGGGGAGATCCGAATTGCGATGTCGATTGGGCCAATACCTACGCCCGATCAAACGAAGATTACACGCTCTTCCTAAACGATGTCGGCAGCTGGGGGTGGCGTCCGCAGACCGCCTATCCGGAGACCTTGCCGGGCATCTTTTTCGCTGGCGATCTGTGCCGCAGCAATGTCGATATGGCGACTATCGAAGGCGCGGTTGAGAGCGGTGTTCTGGCGGCGAAAGCCGTACAGGATTTTGCGGCCAAACGGACGGGGAGGGCACCGGGTATGCCCATCGATTTGGTCAAGCATACAACCTATGGCGACCCGGCATTGCGTGCGGCCAAGCAGGCGTTAATGCCGTTTGCCTATGCGGCGAAATTCTGGGTGGTTGCCAAGCAAGCGAAAGAACGCGGCTTCAAGAACATCGACGATTTCATGCGAACCGAAGAGATTGCGCTGCTACCGATGGTCTATGTCGTCGATTGGTGGACCTCCGCCTATTGGTTTTGGCGAGCGGTGCTGGATCCGAATGATGATGGCAATTCGACTGCAGCCTCCAATCATGATGATGACAATTTCATCGGCCTTGGCGCAGCGGTGCTGATGGTTCTGGGCGAGTTCGCGAGTTACGCGACCGAGAAATGCTCCGACGGTTCGTTACGCAGACGCAATAGTGCCGATGCCACTGACCACTCGCCAATTGGCAGCAAACGCCGTTGGCATCCGAAACGCTAATGTATCGATTAATCAGAGGGGTGCTGAGTTGAACAATTCAGGCTTGGATACAGTCACTGCGGGCATCGTGTCGGACCTTGGCTTCGTCGAGGAGATGGACCGTGTCCGCACATGGCTCAACAGTTGGATCGACAGCGTCGAGCCTGATCTGAAGCCTTTGCTCGAATGGCAATTTGTCGAAGGATCCAAATATTTCCGACCACTGACGATCTTCGGTTGCTACCGTGCCACAAACGGCGTTGAGGCGGAAATTCCGGACAGGATGATCCGTTCTGCTGCTGTGCTCGAAATGATGCACAATATGACATTGATTGTGGATGATATTCTCGACCATTCGGACGAGCGGCGCGGAATACCTTCGCTGCATGCAAAGTTCGGCCAATTGCCGGCATTGATGGCGTCCGGTTTCATCGTAGCCGAGGGCTTCGATATGTCGGCGGAAGACCCGCATGACATCCGGCTGTTTGCCGATCTGGTCAAGCGTCTGGGCGTGGCCGAATGCGCGCAATGGCGTCTGCGCCGTCAGCCGCTGGGGGTGGCCGACTGGGAAGAGATTGCGGGGGAAGATACCGGATCGATGTTCGAAACATGTGCGTGCCTTGCGACGCGCGATGACAGCCTTCGCAAATTCGGGCGGCTGATCGGCATGGTTTATCACGGCTGCGACGATGTCGGCGATGTGAAGGGGCTGGAGGGACTTGGCGGCGGCGGTGAAGAAGATCTGCGCGACGGCATCCTGACGCTACCTGCTTCGCTGGCAATTCAGGACAGGGCGATTTGCGATATGTTCTGCAAGGAAAATCCTTCTCCTGCTGAACTGGAGCAGATCAAACACGCGATGATCAAGCAATTGCCCGCTGCCGACGCCCATCTGGACAAACTGGCTGTCGACGCGAAATGGCAGGCGCAGACCAAAACCAAAGATCCCAAAGTGCTCGAAGAACTGGTGGACTACACGCGGGAGCTTTCCCGGCGCTAACTGCCAGCTTGCTCTAAAGGCGTGCTGCTTTAGAGTGAGGCTGCAACGCGTTTGAAGGGCTCGCATCATGGAATCGATTGGCGCCAATCTCGAAGAAATGAAACGCCAGCCACTGGCTGATGATCATGTCGCCGCGTTACGCGAAATCGCTGCAGAAAAGAGTTATACGGCTGGCGAAATGGTGGTCGAGGTTGGCGATGCGATGGATCGCTTTGTCTATGTGTTAGATGGCGAAATCGAGATTGTGAATCCGTATACGGATGAACGCTGGATTGAATCCTCGCTCGGCCCCACTCAATTCATGGGCGAGATCGCTTTCCTCAATGCCGGTACATTCACCATTCCCATGCGCGCGGCCAAAGACACGATCACTCTCGAAGCACCGCGCGAGGATATGCTCCAATTGATGAGCGACATTCCCGAGCTGTCGGATCATGTGATCACCGTATTTTCTGCGCGCCGCCGCCGCCAGTTCGAAGACCATCGCAGTTCTATCAAACTGATTGGTGCGGAACAGGATGCCAAAGTGCAAGAGGTTGCAAGCTTCCTCTCGCGCAATCGCATTCCTTTCCAGTCTTACTCTATGGACGGCGATTGCGAAGAAACCGTAAGGCTATGCGATCTGTCCGAGAAAAAGCCCTCGGTTATCTTCGCCAAAGACCATGTTGTAGAAGCTCCGACACCGCGCAAAGTGGCGCAATTGATCGGTCTCGATCTTGATATCGATGACGACCTTGATGTCGATGTGCTAATCGTTGGCGGCGGGCCAGCGGGCATCGCTGCTGCGGTCTATTGCGGGGCGGAAGGGCTGTGCGCGCTGGTAATCGAGGACGTTGCGATTGGCGGGCAGGCGGGGACGTCAAGCCGGATCGAAAACTATATGGGGTTCCCGACCGGGATTTCCGGAGCTGACCTTACCTATCGCGGGCAGATACAGGCGATGAAATTCGGCACCCGCTTTGCCATGCCGCGCCGGGTCGAGGCGCTTGAGAAGCGCGAAGACGGGTCTTTCTGTGCTACTCTGGATGCCGGCCAGATTATCTGCGCAAAGGCCGTATTGGTTGCAACCGGTGTCCAATATCGCAAACTGCCACTCGAAGGCCGTGAAGATTTCGAAGGTGCGGGCGTGTTCTATGCTGCAACGGACATGGAATCGCGCTTTTGCCATAAAAAGCCCGTTGCGATCATTGGCGGCGGTAATTCGGCGGGGCAGGCGGCGATGTATCTCTCGCGTTCCGCCAAGCATGTACATCTGCTGATCCGCGGTGACAGTCTGGCCGAGTCCATGTCGTCCTATTTGCGCGACAGGCTTGAGGCCGATCCGGCCATCACAATCCACTACAATACGCAGGTTTCGTGCCTGCATGGCGATAATTGGCTTGAGCGTATCGATCTTCAGACACCCAATGGGTCAGAGACAATGGATTGCGGCGGCCTGTTCATCATGGTCGGTGCCGCGCCCAATACCGATTGGCTGTCTGGCCTCGTCGATCTGGACGAAAAGGGGTTCGTGAAGACCGGCGACGCCGCAGGAAACGGATCACCGTACCAGACATCGGCAGAGGGCATATTTGCGGTCGGCGATGTCCGCGCGGGATCAGTAAAACGCGTGGCATCCGGTGTGGGGGAAGGCTCTGTGGTTGTCTCAGCGATCTGGAGCCATGTGAACCGCGAAAACGACGCAGTCTAAGCCACCGATATCATGCGTCGTGGTTGGCGCGTTCTTGGTCGATGAGTTCCATATTCTTCCGCAAATAGGCATCTGCTTCAGCCATCGTGAATACACCATTTTTGGGGATGTTCTGTGCTTGATGGTTGCGCTTCAGTCCGCGATCGCGCAGCGTTTTCTCTATCGCATGAACAGCACCGCCGAGCTTGCCCCGGTCGGCCAAGACCTGCTTTGACTTGTGTTCGCTCAGCGGTTTTTCCGCTTCGGTGACGGCGCTCGGCATTGCCGCGCCCTGAATATTCTGCGGGCAGTCGGTACGGCATGTATCGGTCAGTTGCGGCGTCAGATTGTTGGCTGCTTTGTCACGATCGGTCAGCGTTTTCATCCCGAACAGCTCGGTGAGCGTCGCAGCCACTGAGCTGTGATCGTATATTGTGTTGTCGACAGCGCCCTTTGCTGCCCATGGCGAGACAATGATCGCAGGGACGCGGACACCGCTGAGCGTGAAGTCGAAGCCGTTACCGCCATAAGGCGGATTGGCCGGATCATAATCGCCAGGTGCTGGCATCGGCACTGGCGGCTGGCTGTCGTAGAAACCGCCATGTTCGTCATAGGTGATCAGCAACAGGCTTTTCTCCCAGACGGGCGAATTGCGGATGGCATTATACACTTCGGCCACCAACGCATCCCCGCCGGCCAGGCTGTCCATCGGATGCTGCGATGTCCCGCCTTCGTAGCTGTTATCGAGGATATTGCCGTAAGCCGGTTCGATGAAAGTGTATTTCTTGTCGTACCCTTTCCTAAGATCATGCTCGAGGTGTTTGAGATTGTGCACATCGAACAGCGATAGCCCTTTCAAAGCGCCCACATTGGGAATCTGGCCAGAAATCGGGCCGCGGCGGTCTTGATAGATGCGCCAGTTGCCATGCCCCATCGCATCGAACACCGAACCATTGGAATATTGGATCCCGCCGAAGGGGTCTTCCCACTCCAACAGTTCTTTCGGTGTCGGCGAAAAGTCGAAACCCATCGATGACGCGCCGTGCAGAAAGAACCGGTTGGGCCATGTCGGGCCGGGTAGTGACGAATACCAATGGTCGCACAATGTGAAGGACTTCGCGAGCTCTATAGTCGCGGGGATCTGGCTGGGTACCGCACCGGCCATCACCCAATTGATCTGTTCTTTGGTGAGCGGATTTTCCCGTGTGCTCGTGGTCGCATAGCTTGCTGCGAAGCCGCCATTGTTCCGCTCGGGATAAGGCTGCTTGTAGATGAATTTGCCAGTCGTGGTCAGTTGTTCAACAACAGCATCGAAGCCGTGGAGCGGGTCGGTCGGCATTTGTTCGGGAGCATTGCCGGTGAAGTAATATGTGTCGCCGTTCAGCTCGTTGCTGAACTCGGGATCGTTGGGTTTGGCTGCGGTAATGCCGGGAATTCCGGACAATGCGAATAGATGGTCGAATGATCGATTTTCGAGCATCAATACAAAGACGTGCTCAATCGGACTGTTGGAATCTGCCATTATATTCGCTCCTTGATGTGTGGGTAAGATATTTGGTTGACGGCAATAATATTGGACCGAAACGACAATTGATCGATGACGAACTTGACCGCGAACCTTCGCCTTTGTCGTAAGCATACAATATCGAGATGATCGAATTACTTAGACAATGGCGCGACGCATAAGAATGCGCGCTTTCAGGTCGCTTCGTAAGACATCCGTTTTTCAACAGGAGACGAAGTAGTGACCGATATCAAGACAGCGCCGCTCCCCGGCTGGGTTGGCGGATTTGCCCAATCCAATCCGGCTTTCGCCTATCCCGATCCTGATTTGTCGTCGCTGCCACTGCTCGACAATATGGCCAATATCGAGAAGCTTGAGCGTTCGCAGCACGTGAAATGGCCGCAATTCAGCTGGGAAACCGTGCCCGGCGATCCGGCGTCGCGGTGCTATCAGATGTTTGCGCCGCAGATTTCGCGCATCGGCTACACCAGAGAGGGCCGCGTCTATTCGATTATCTGTCCGCAGCAAGGCATTGTCTCGCCACTTTTCGGAGCGCTCAATGTTGAGGTCACTGTCACAAGCCAGCGCGGCTGGGTCGATGAAGACGCGCGCGGCCCCGCGGTCACGGAAGACTCGCATTCAATGGCCGCCGATATGACGGTCGAGGGGAAAATTTGGTTCAGCCCGAGCGGGCTCGACAGTCTCGCCTATGCGTTGCTCGCGAAGTTCTTCGAGAGCAGAAACCTGCCGTTCCCTGACAAGAAAGCGAATGCGATCCGTGTCAAAACGTCCAAGCGGGGCGACCCCGAGCAACCCGTCTTCCATCTCAGTGGCGGCCTGACAACATGGTTCAAAATCCCGGAGTTCGCGCGGCATGATGATGAAGCGTGGGACGTCGGGAACATCGATGTACAGATCAACGAGCACTTCAAATCCGGTTGCGCAATGGTTGATGATTTCAATCAGCTCGTGCTCGACATCTTCAATCTTGGCTCCGGCAATCTGCTGGCGCCAGGCAACATGCTATCTTGGAATGTCTGGTTCACCGCACCCGAAGCGGTCGATGGCTGTGAGTGGTACACGCATGCGGAAACATGGCGGCGCTCGATAGATGCAGATCATGGCTCTCCCGATGGCGAGGGAACATCGCCGCAATATTATGACGGACGGCCGTTCCATGCAGGCAAGGATGTCGAGGCGAAAGAACGCGCATTACTCGAGGCATATTTCGAGAAGCATATCGGCGATTTCGAGGATTCGCTTGAGAGCGACTGGGAGCATTTCAAGGACGAGATCGAAGATGCGTTTGAGTCTGCAGAGGATGCCGTCAAAAAGGGCTGGAAAGACCTGAAGCGCTTTATCTCGGGCTTGTCGAAGTAATTCGAAAGGGCGCGGAACCCGCCGGTACCCGCGCCCTTCGATATTTGGTCAGGCTTTCGGCTTGGGTCCAAAACCAAGGACTAAACTCAAGGACCATATCCAAGGGTTAAACGAAGTCTTCGACCCGCTCGATAATGATTGCCGGGGCCATTCCGCCCGCTGCGCACATCGTCACCAGGCCATAGCGGCCGCCGGTGCGCTCCAATTCGTCTAGGATCGTTCCGATCAAGATGGAGCCTGTTGCACCGATTGGGTGGCCCAGCGCAATCGAACCGCCATTGACGTTCACATTGTCCCAGCTGAGACCAAGATCGGTGACGAATTTATGCGCGACGACCGCAAATGCTTCGTTGATTTCCCACAGATCGATATCGTCCTTGGTCAGACCGGCCTTGGCCAGAACTTTCTTTGCCGCCGGGACCGGTGCATTGAGCATCAGGGTCGGATCATCGCCCATATTGGCGGTGGCGACGATGCGGGCGCGCGGCTTGAGGCCGTTCTTTTTCGCATAGTCTTCCGAGGTAACGAGGACGCCTGCAGCGCCATCGACCACGCCGGAACTGTTGCCTGCATGGTGGAAGTGCCTGATCTCCAGACCAGGATATTTCTGGTTTACCAGCCCGGCGAAAGTCGTGCCTTTCGCATCGAGCGGAATGTTCGCGATCTTGGTGAAGGCGGGCTCCAGCTGTGCCAGACCTTCGCGCGTTGTCTGGGGGCGCGGATATTCGTCTTTATCGAGGATCACATTGCCTTCATCATCGACTACCGGAACAATGCTCTTGTCGAATTTGCCGGCTTTGATCGCGGCATCGGCGCGCTGCTGGCTGCGATAGCCAACCTCGTCCAGATCCTCCCGGCTGTAACCTTCCATGGACGCAATCGCATCGCCGCAAATACCTTGGTGCGATTGCGGATGTACGGTTTGCAGCCGCTCGTTATAGCTGCCCATCATTGGCGGCTTCAGACCCGCAGCCATCTTCTCTTTGGTCATTTCGGCGGTCAGGCTCATCATCTCGGTGCCGCCCGCGACAACGCAGTCTTCCATACCGGACATAATTTGCGCCGCTGCGAAATTCACGGTGGTGATACCGCCGCCGCAGAACCGGTCGAGCGTGGTGCCGCTGGAGGTAATGTCATAGCCCGCATCGAGCGCCGCCATCCGGCCCAGATCGCCCGCTTGCTTGCCGTCCTGCGTTGAGGTCGACCAGATTACATCGTCGACCGTGCTGGTGTCGAGATTATTGCGATCCTTCAGCGCTTTCAAAACCGTCGCGGCCAGATGCTGCGGGTGCTCGTTTGCGAGCGAGCCTTTGCCGACTTTTCCGATTCCGCGCGGGGTGCGCACTGCGTCGATGATATAGGCTTCGGCCATGATGTCGGGTTCCTTTGATGCGTGTAAAAGTGTGGTGACAAGTTAGTTCACCTAGTTATATATGTTGGTCAAGCGATGGCGGCAAGAGGTTCGCCCCATATCCTATTGCGGAGAGAGACAAATGACCGACGAAGTGCTGACCCAAGAAGAAGACGGAATTCTGATCATCACGATCAACCGTCCCGAGGCAAAAAACGCGATGACCAAAGCGGCGTCCGAAGCGATTGCGGCGGCGCTGGACCATCTGGATGCGTCGGACGATCTGCGGGTTGGGATTCTGACAGGGGCCGGCGGGACATTCTGCTCGGGCATGGATTTGAAGGGCTTCCTTAAAGGCGAAAGTCCTTCGGTTCCCGGCCGCGGATTTGGCGGTCTGACAGAGAAAGGCCCGGCGAAGCCATTGATCGCTGCAGTTGAAGGCTACGCGCTGGCAGGCGGTATGGAATTGATGATCGCCTGCGATCTGATCGTTGCAAAAGACACTGCGAAATTCGGCATTCCCGAAGCGAAGCGCGGCCTGGCTGCTGCCGCTGGCGGCCTGATGAAACTGCCCGATCTTATCTCGCCGAAAGTCGCGATGGAACTCGCACTGACCGGTGACTTTATCGATACCGCGCGTGCCTATGAGCTTGGTTTGGTGAACCGTGTGACCGATGGTGATGCGTTGACAGCGGCCAAGGAATTGGCGGCGTCTATCACCGCAAACGGTCCGCTGGCGGTGAAGGTCTCCAAGCAGATCATCGTCGAATCGCGCGGCTGGGCATTGGATGAGCGCTACGCCAAGCAGGCTGAACTGCTCCCCCAAGTGTTTATGTCCGAAGATGCACGCGAAGGATCGCTGGCCTTTGCCGAAAAGCGTGCGCCGAACTGGAAGGGCAAGTAGGCGTCTATGTCCGGTCCGCTTGAGGGAATTCGTATCGTGGAATTTGCCGGAATCGGACCTGGCCCGTTCTGCGGTATGATGCTGGCCGATCACGGCGCCGAAGTAATCCGTATCGACCGCGCTTCGGGCAGTCGTGGCGGCTCCACTCCGCTCAGCACCAAGGATGTGCTGGCGCGTGGTCGCAAGAGTATCGCGATCAATCTCAAGTCGGATGAAGGCGTTGCCTTGGCGCGCAAACTCTGCGCGAGTGCGGATGGTATCATCGAAGGTTTCCGTCCTGGTGTTATGGAGCGGCTGGGCCTGGGGCCGGAGGAACTGCTCAAGGACAATCCCAAGCTGGTCTATGGCCGGATGACGGGCTGGGGGCAGAGTGGTCCATATTCGCAAGCGGCTGGCCACGACATCAACTATATTGCTCTGGCTGGCGCGCTGGCCCATTTCGGGCGCAAGGGTGAGAAGCCGACCCCGCCGATCAATATGGTTGGCGACTTTGGCGGCGGCGGAATGATGCTGGCATTTGGCATGTCGTCTGCTCTGCTTAATGTTGCACGCGGCGGTGCAGGGCAGGTCATCGACTGCGCTATGACTGACGGTACTGCCGCGCTGATGGGCATGATTACCGGCATGAAAAATATGGGCGTCTGGTCGGAAGAGCAGGGCGCCAATATGCTCGATACCGGCGCGCATTTTTACGACACATATGAGACTGCGGACGGGAAATTTGTATCCATTGGCAGCATTGAACCGCAATTCTACGCCGAACTGCGCCGCCTTGCCGGATTGGAGGAGGATGCAACGTTCGATGCCCAGCATGACCGCGCCGCTTGGCCCGAATTGAAGGCCAAATTGGAAGCCCTGTTCAAAACCAAAACTCGCGCCGAATGGAACGCGATTATGGAGCATACCGACGTATGCTACGCCCCCGTTCTGACAATGACCGAGGCGGCGCAGCATCCGCACAATGTCGCGCGCGAGACCTTCGTCGAAGTGGCCGGAGATATGCAACCCGCACCCGCACCACGTTACAGCGGAACGGCGACGGGCAAACCCGCACCAGCCCCGCTGCCCGGTGACGACACCGATGCGATTTTGGAGTCGCTCGGGATGGACGCTGATGAAACCAAGGCACTGCGTGACGCCGGGACTGTGACTTAAAACAGCCCCTCTTCTTCAGAGCAGGGGGCTTTTCCGACTTTCCGCTCTCAAAGGCGACAGATGGGCGACAAAGGCGACACCGTGTCGCCTTTTGGAATCACGCTCAACCCTCTGTTTTATCGTTTGAATCGTTCCCTTCCGGCGAGTGGTTGTCACCGGAGGAGGCCCCGCCCCCATCAGCATCATCTGCCACGCCATAGCGCGCATCCAGCTCTTGCTCAGGGCTTTCGCGCCATTGTTCCGGCCCGTTTGCGACCCGCTCGATCAATCCGGCCAGATCGTCGCTTTCAAACGCGCTGGCAGGATCGAAATCGTCGGGCGCTTGGTGCTGCGCCAGTGTTCCGGCCGAAAGCAGTGCCAGCGTCAGCCGCTCGTCATAGCGGCGCGATGTTCCGACCAGCTCGCCATTGTAATAATGCGGCACCTCGACCCCGTGCAGCGCGCGGTCCAGCGCCGCCTCGGCCAGCGCATCGAAGCGCGTGACAAACGCTGCTTGCCAAGCCTTGTCGAACGGCGTTCCCTGCAACCGCATGCGCAATTTATAGGCTGATTGGCGGCCCATCCCGACCGCCCGCGCCGCCGCCGAGACATTATGCGTCGCCGCCAGCTCACGCAGAAACGCAGCCTGCCGGGCCGGCGTCCACCCATCATGCCGCTGCGCGTCGGGGAGGGTTTCGCTGGAGGTTTGGTCACAGGTTTCAGAGGCGACCGGCGCGGACGAAGCATAGGCGCGGTCAAACGAACGGGGATCAGGATGTGTGCTCATCCAAGAGCTTAAGGCAGATTTTTGAAGAGTAGGAAAATGGTTTTTGGCTTCGAGATTAACCCGGTGCTGAATTCCCGAACTATTCCAAATTACCTAATTTCGAAATTGGTATTGGCCAGTTAAAAAAAGTCATTATGTCTTCGTATGGTGAATTCGAAATCTATTGGCAATAAGGCGAACTGGATAATTGAAAAAAAGCGAACATCGTGACCATTTTCTCAGGCCATTCAAAGTTGTTTTAGACAATGTTTTTGGCAAAGCACCGCTGCACGTATGTATAGAGTCTGCGCATCCGCTAACTCTTGGTCGTCCCTCTCATCCTCTGATGCGGATTATCGAAAAAGAATGCTTCTATGAGAAAGGTCGTTCTTCTCCAGACAATATTGAGACTCATTTTGTTTCTGATCGGCTATCAATACCGAAACTAGATGGGCACATCCTTGCAATTGGTGGCCCGCGATCCAACGTGATCTCGCGCATAGCCATGGAGTACGAAGCTACACTAGGCGCCAAGTCGCAACATTATGCTAGGCACACAACGCATACGTTCAAGATGGACTACGCGCATATTGACCGCGAAGATTATGGCGGGCGTCTGCACGCTGATATGGACAGCTTAGATAAAGATGCTCGCGAGATCATCTATCATTACTTTGGTTTGCTTCGGAAAAGACCGTATGAGCCCGACGAAAAAACGCTTGGCGAACCCGTAAACCTCTTTAGCAAAAACAGGCATCTGCGCTGGAAAGACAACCGAACATTTCCGTCCCTGTCAGCACGAATAGCAAAGAGTGATCCAAACGAAACCAGAGAAGTTGCAGCGCAGCGCGATTTCACCATATACGATCATTTTATCGAAACAATTTTGCCAAACGTTCTGAGCGAGAATTGGTCAAGGCAAGCGTTAATTACTTACCACGGGTTAAGAGTTCTCGGAACATATACCGCACTATTGCTACTCGCGAACAAAGAGTTTCTCGCAGGTGTCGAAAAGCGTCTGAAGTATATCAAACAGTTTTTTTTGGAGGAAGGCGAGTATCCTTCAGCGGTGCAGACTGGATGGAAGGTAGTAAGAGCACTCGGTCCGCGAGTCGGAGTTAAAGATAATCTTACGACTAAGTTGAAGCAGTACGGCTACAAAGACGTCGAACTTGTGCTTGATGACGGGCCAATAGTTTACCGAGAACATACACATCAAGGCGTTGAAGCATCAATAGAGGTCGAAGCGGTAACACTGGAGGCGATCAAGAATTTCCGCAAGGAAATCCGAGATCGGAATTTTATTGGTCAAGACTCTAGGGACACCCACTCGCTAAAAATCGACGAGATTAATGAACAACAGATCCTTGATGCGATGTCCCTTCAACGAGACCAGCATTTTAGGCGCCACAATATTTATGTGCTGGGCTGCTTCGAGAACAAGAAAACGGTTCACACGCAACAATCGCGCGCGCTAACGCTTGTGCACGCGCTGTATAAGGCGGGTAAGATTAAGCCTAATACCAAGATAGGTATCGTAGGAGGTGGCGTTAGCGGTATGGCTGCAGCCATTGCTGCGGTCGAAACTGGTGCTCGAGTGGTTCTAATGGAAGCCGAACGAAAGCTGGCACCTATTCAAGATCGGTGTTCTCATCGCTCTCTTAACCCATTCTCATACGACTGGCCTCGGACTGGTAGTGATCGCAAAAAGACTAATTTTCCAATAGATGCGCTAAATTGGACTGCGGACCCTACGGCGCAGAAGGTTTTCAGGCAATTATCGAACAATTTCACTGCTTTTGAGAAAAAGGCAAACTTAAAAGGTGATCGACAGTCACTGACATTCTATCCGAACTTTGAAGTGCAAGGGTATTACTTTGACCGTGTGAACCGTAAACACTACCTTTCGAAGCTGCCATTTCCCGACCAAGTTCAAGAATTATGGGAGCAGAAAAATGGCGATGATTGCGACGATCGTGCGGCAGTCGAGGAAAGGTGGCGAAAAAAATATGCCGAGCATGGGAGTGAGATCGTTAGAGCGGCCAAAGTGGCAGGTTCCTTAGATGATGGGCAGCCAGACTTTGCTGACGGTATGGTCGATTGTGACATCGTTATCTTTGCCACCGGTTATGGCGAAGAGGATGCGCATGGTTCTCTCAAGAGAGCCGGGATCAATATCGACGAAGATCTCCTGATCAGCCATTCCTATTGGGAAGATGACAGCGGGAGGTTTTCAGAATGCTCGCGCAATGGAACAACCTTTGTCGTTTCCGGTTCAGGTGATGGCGCATTGGTCGATATTCTCCGACTTGTAATCAAACAGTTCAAAGATGAAAAGTGGCATGCCGAATTCATCAAACGGCTGAATGATCTGACATGTTCGGACATGAGTGGAGCCATCTGGTCCAACCGTCGTGACTTGCTAGTTTTTGGTCACGCCCTTCTCCAATTGTTCGAGTCTGACGAATTCAAGCTGATCGAGGGTGAGGAGGAGCGCATCGAGCAGATTGAGAAGACATTGGCGGGTTTCGATATCGATGCATTTCTCGATGCAATGTCGATCGAATTGAATGATGTTGTTGTTCAAAATGTATCGATTGATCCCCAGCCCTTTTGGGCAGACTCGGCGACAGCGCATCGGCTGCTCGTCTGGTGTCTGTATAAGAAAGGAAAGGTACGATTTATTCGTGGTTCAATCGTCGGCATGGGCGATAAAAAGAAAACAGTTGTAGTAAAACGCAGACTGATGGCGAAAAAACGATGGTTTGATGTCGAGGGCGTTATCGTACGTCACGGTGTAGGTGGTCAAAACGGGAAATTTCTCAATATTCAGGGTCTACTTTACAAATACGATAAAGACCCTGCGCTGATTGCGCGCGACGGACAGCGCCTCGTTTCACTACTGAGACTATCTAACGATTTGCACCCCGAAACCGAAAAGTTTTTCCGCCATACCATTCGGAATTTGCGTTGAAATCTCAGCAAAACCTCACCCAATAAACGCCTTCACCTCGGCCATAAAGTCGTCGAACCGGTCGTGGTGGACCCAGTGCCCGGCGCGGTCGTAGTCGCTGACGCTGACATTATCGCCGAAATGCTTGATCCGGCCATCCTTGACCGGGTTGGAGGCCCAGCTGTCATTGCCGTAGATCATCAGCGTGGGGCAGGTGATCCGCGCCCATAATTTCTCGACCGAGCGGTCTTCGATATTTTCCGGCGGCCAGGCGTGCAGATGCGGGTCGAATTTCCAGCTGAAGGTTCCGTCTTCGTTGCGGATCACCGCGTGGCGAGTCAGATGCTCGGCCTGTTCGCGGCTGAGATAGCTGTTCGCCTCGTGCATCCGGTCGAGCGCGGTTTCGAATGTTTCGTAGCGCTTGGGCAGGCGCGAGCTGGCGTCGCGCTTGGCGTCGAACCAGTTGCGCAGATGGCCGTCATAGGGCGTCTCGGCCAGTTCCTTCATCCGCTTGGGGCTGGGGCCGAGGCCTTCGATGGCGACCAGCTTGCGGACATTGTCGGGATACAATCCAGCATAGCGGATCGCGATATTGCCGCCCATCGAATGCGCGACAATTGTTACCGGGGCCAGTTCCAATTGGTGGATCAGCTGTGTCAGATCATAGACATAGCCGAGCATCGGATAATAGCCGGTATTGTTCCATTCGCTATCGCCGTGCCCGCGCACATCGGGGCAGATCACATGCCAGTCATGGCGCAGCTCCTCTGCTGCCCAATCCCAACTGCGGCAATGGTCGCGCCCGCCATGCAGCAGGATCAGCGGCGGCGCATCCTGATTGCCCCAATCCGCATAATGCAGCCGCGTGCGCTGCGAGATGAAGCTTTGTGAGGTGGGTCCGATCAATTCCATGCGTCTATCCTTTGCGGCGTCTTTGATCGGAAGTTGCGATTCTCGCAAGCGTTGCACTTATCTAACTAAGTGATACAAGAGGCGCATATCGACGATCATTAGAAAGAAACCATTATGCCAGCGATCAATGTTGCCCAGCCAGAGTTCATGGAAGACGAGGAGATTTCGATCTTCGCCGATGCGGTTGGCAAATTTTACGATCAACATGCTCCTGAAAAGCGCGTGCTGGAATGGCGCGCTGCGGGACAGGTGGAACGCGAGTTCTGGAACGAAGCCGGCAGCGCAGGTCTGCTCGGCGTGTCCGTGCCCGAAGAATATGGCGGCCATGGCGGTGATTTCCGTCATGATATGGTGGTGATCGACCAGCAGGCGCATCACGGTGTCGAAGGATTTGCCGCCAGCCTGCACAACACGATCATTCTACCCTATCTGGTGCGCCATGGTACTGAGGAGCAGAAGAAGAAATATCTGCCCAAGCTGGTAACGGGTGATCTGGTCAGCGCGATTGCGATGACCGAGCCGGGTGTCGGCTCCGACCTGCAGAGCATCACCACCACTGCGCTGAAGGACGGCAATGGTTACCGCATCAATGGGGCGAAAACCTATATCTCCAACGGGCAGACGGCGGACTTCATCATTGTCGTTGCCAAGACCGATCCGAATGAGCGCGCCAAGGGTATCTCTTTGATGTTGCTCGAGACCGAGGGGGCCGAAGGGTTCCAGCGCGGTAAGAAACTGGACAAAATTGGCCTGGATGCGTCAGACACATCGGAGCTGTTTTTCGATGATGTGTTCGTCCCGGCAGAAAACGTTCTGGGCGGCGAAGAGGGCAAAGGCTTCTATCAACTGATGGGCGAGCTGCCGCAGGAACGGTTGATCATCGCGATGCAATCGATGACCGGGATCGAGAAAGCTCTCGAAGTGACGCTGGAATTCGTCAAAGAGCGTAAGGCGTTCGGCCAGACGATCTGGGATTTCCAGAACACGCAATTCGTGCTGGCTGATCTGGCTGCGCGCGGCACGGCGGCGCGGGTTTTTGTCAACCACTGCATCGCCCAGCATCTGGAAGGTAAGCTGGATGTCCCGACTGCATGTATGGCGAAGCATATGGTCACCGAACTGCAAGGCGAAGTCGTCGATAAATGCCTGCAATTCCACGGCGGTGCGGGCTACATCAATGATTATCCTATTGCGCGGATGTTCCGCGACAGCCGGATCACCCGGATTTTTGGCGGGTCGAACGAAGTGATGAAAATGGTCATCGCGCGCTCGCTGTAGGTTAGAATCGATGAACGATCTCGGGCAGACTGACATGAAGGAGCGCGCCGCTGATGGCGGGACCTTTCGCGTGCCCAAGACCGCCGAACTGGTAGCCAATTCAATCCGCCGCCGGATTATTCAGGGCGAGCTGTCCGAAGGCGATACGCTGCCGCCGGAAGGGCAATTGATCGAACAATTCGGTATCTCGCGGCCCAGCCTGCGGGAGGCTTTCCGGATACTCGAAACCGAGCGGCTGATCACCGTGAAACGCGGGTCACGGTCAGGCGCGGTTGTCAGCCTGCCCAAGGTCGAAAGCGTGTCGCGCTATGCCAGCTATTATCTGCAGGCGAGCGGGGTAAAAGTCAGCGATATTTACGAGGCACGGCTGGCGCTGGAACCGCATGTGGTGCGCAAGCTGGCAGCGAAGCCGACCGCAGCTGCGGTAGGGCGCTTGCGCGAAGAAGCCGCGCGGCTGGCGGGCTTCTATGAGAGCGATCAGGAGCGCGATTATATGATGGCGTCTGCGCGATTTCACAGTGTGCTGATGGAAGTGGGCGGCAATGCGACTCTGCACTTCCTGACGCGGGTTCTGGAAGACGTGATCGCGCAATATCAGAAGCGCTTCGTTACCACTGCGTCCGAAGAGGCGGACCGCAAGCGGGGGCGTGAAAAGGGCGTCAAATCCATCGGCAAGCTGATCGATCTGATCGAGGCGGGCGATGTCGAAGCGGCCGAGAAGCACTGGCTGCTTCACCTGACCAACACCAACAAAGTGTGGGGCAGCGACAAGACCCTGCGTGAGGTGCTTGCAGGTTAGGAGGGGATCGGTTCCCGACCAACCACGCTGAGGCCGTAGCCTTCGAGGCCTACAACCGTCCGCTCGCTATCGGATAGCAGGACCATTTCCGTCACGCCGCGATCCACCAGAATTTGCGCGCCGATACCGTAATCGCGCAGCTCGCCTTCACCGGGCGGGTGGCGGCCGATTTCGGCCTGAAGCTTCTCGGGCCGGTCGGGCATAATCAGCACGATCATACCGGAGCCTCTTTCGCCGATGGCCGCCATCGATCGCTGAAGCTGGCGCTTTTTCGGGCCGGACTGGCCGAGCACGTCGTCGAATATCGAAATGGCATGCATCCGCACAAGTGTCGGCTGTTCCGGCGAGACATTGCCTTTCTGCAGTACGACATGGGTCGCGCCGGATACTTTGCTGCGATAGGTCATCGCGCGCCAGTCTCCGCCATAGTCGGATTGAAGCTGGCTCTCGCTCACCTGCTCGACCAGATGATCGTTGCGCAGCCGGTACGCGATCAGATCGCGGATCGTGCCCATTTTGAGGTTATGCTTGCGCGCGAAAGACACCAGATCATCAAGCCGCGACATGGTACCATCCTCATTCATGATCTCGCAGATCACGCCCGAAGGATTGAGACCGGCCAGACGCGAAATATCGACTGCTGCCTCAGTGTGCCCTGCACGAACCAGCACCCCGCCATCGCGCGCGACCAGAGGGAACACATGGCCGGGCGCGACAATATCGTCAGGCCCTTTTCCTGCGTCGATAGCGACCGAAACGGTCCGTGCGCGGTCTGCGGCGGAAATGCCGGTAGTCACACCTTCCTTGGCCTCGATCGACACGGTGAAGGCCGTCTGCATTGATTCCTGATTGTTACGCGTCATCGGCTCGAGACCGAGATGCTCGACCCGTTTGCGGTCGAGCGACAGACATATCAGGCCTTTGCCATGCGTGGCCATAAAATTGATCGCCGAGGGCGTCGCCATTTGCGCTGGGATCACCAGATCGCCTTCATTCTCGCGGTCTTCGTCATCGACCAGAATGAACATCCGACCGTTGCGCGCTTCGTCGATGATTTCCTCGATGCTGGCGAGAACAGGGCGGTCGTCATTGGCTTCCAAAAAAGTCGCGAGTTTGCCGAGCGTGTCGGCAGTCGGATTCCAGCTTTCCTCTGTGCAATCGCGCAAGGAATTGGCGTGGAGACCGGCGGCGCGCGCGATACCTGCGCGCGACATCTTGCCCGAGTCCACGACTTCGCGAATTTTCTGCTGGACGGTTTGCGTTGTTTGATCTGTCATGCGTTCTCACTAGCATCGCAATGTGATAACTCAAGAGCTCAATCACATTTAAATGTGAAGCCGGCCGGATTTCCGTTCCGAAACCTGTGTTTTTCGGCGCGAGTTTTCGTTTGCAGGTGCAGGTAATGTGATCTAGTGCCCTGAAGGACGCGGTTCCTCACCTCATAAGGCAATGCCACTCGGATGACCAAGACAGACCAAACTGGCGGTGCTCCAGTGGAGTTAGCGACCCGATTGCGGCAGGCCATGCGGCGCTTGCCCGGACCTGTTTCCATCGTGGCGACGCATGACAAGGAGACTGATAAGCCAGCGGGCATGGCGGCATCTGCGGTCATTCCGGTCGCGATGGACCCCCCATCAATGTTGATTGCGGTCAATCGTGGGTCGCGCTGCCATTCAGCGATTGAAGGGCAGGGCCGATTTTGCATCAATCTGCTGGGTACCGACCAGACCGCTTTGGTTGAGCCTTTTTCCAATTTTGCCAAGCGTGATGAACGTTTCGGCATGGCGGAATGGGAATATGCAGACTCGATTCCGTATCTGCCAGCCGCCATGGCGAATTTGTTCTGCGAAGTCCGGACAACGCTGATCCACGGCACGCATGAATTGTTCGTTGGCAATGTCTATGATGTGCGCAGCCGCGACGATGACGGCCTTGATCCACTCGGCTGGATGGAAGGCAGTTTCGCACGGTTCGGATTGATCGATTAAAGGCGCATTCAGCCGCCCGATTTGTCACTAACCGGTCATATCACAGCGTTAATTCCTTCCGATAGCAGGGTGGAATTGCCGCGATGGACACGATCAATATATTTCTGACATCGGAGCTGGGCGAGAGGCTCGACAGTTTCGAGCATGACTCCGCCCGTTTCGAGTTTTCGCGGTTGGGCGCAGAAGGTCCTGCACGGCTCGTCGACGGACGGGCGTGGGTGTTTGTGGACTGGGTGATGGACGATTTGGCGGGGCTGGAGATGTGCCGCCGGCTGCGGGCGGATTCGCGTATCAGCGAAGCGCATATCACCATGGTGCTGGAGCGTGATGATATTGAGGATCGCCGCCGCTCGCTCAGCGCTGGCGCGGATGATTATATCGTCGGCCCGCTCGACCGGACGATGATCCTTGATCGCGTGTTGGCGCTCATGTCCAAGACCAAACGGCACAGCACATCGCGTTATGAGCTGGGCGATTTGGCGATTGATATGGCCGCGCTGAAAGCGACGTGGCAGGATCAGTCTATCGATCTGCGCCCGAATGAATTTCGTCTGCTGCGTTTCTTTGCCGAGAATCCCGACCAGTTGCTGTCGCGTGCCGATCTGATTGCGGGTTTGGGCAAGCAAGAGCCGCCGATTGACGAGCGGACAGTCGATGTCTGGATCGGCCGCTTGCGCCGCGCGCTCAAAGCTGCAGGTGCGGGCAATCCGCTGCGGACTGTCCGATCAATGGGCTACGTGTTCGATAGTTGACCTGGGCATGTGTGTAGGCTGCGGGAGAGCGCATCCCCCGCAGCCAACATCACACTAGAATTCAGCAGAGATCGAGAAGCTGAAGCTTTGCCCGACTTCGAAGCTGTCGATCTCGATCCGCTCGGTTCCGTTCGATAGAAATTCGAAATTGTCGCGGCCGAAGATGTTACGTGCCTCGAACTTCATTTCCAGCGGGATCTTGAAGATCTCGACGCCTTGCCGCGCTACGAAGTCCAGGCTGAAACCCGGGTCTTCGACAATGTCAGGCAGGCCGGCCGTACCGCGCCGCGTCACCCGCTCGCTCGCGAAATTGGCGAGGATGGTGAACTGCTGGAGGATTTCCTCATCCTCCAGACTTAGCTGCAGATTGACCAAGTGGTCTGACTGGCCAGTCAAAGGATCGCCATCGTTAAAGAACAAAGTCGCATCGTTCTCGAGCGCGCCGACGCCAGCGGTAAAGATGCGCGTGGTATCACCGGCGGCAACATTCAATTCCGACTGGGTATAGGTGTAGTTTGTGACCAGAACGACTTGCTTGTTCTCGAACCAGCCGCCCCAATCATACAGGCCTTTGGTGAACTGGGCTTCCACCTCTCCACCATACAGCGTTGCGCCCGGCGCATTGGCAAAGCGCGTGGTGAAGCTGGTGTCCGCACCGATCGAAACATAGGGTTCAATCGGGCTGTCCAGATCCTTGTAGAAGCCAGCGACCGAAACTCGGTTCCCGCGCCCGAAATAATATTCCATCCGCGCTTCCGCATTGAGCAGCTCGGTGTCTGTCAATGCGGGATTGCCGATATACTGACGTTGGTTGTCTGGATCGGTGTAGGGCTGGAAGATCAGCTCGCGGAATTGCGGACGGGCGATCGTCTTCGAAATACTCGCGCGGGCCTGCAAATCGTCGATAATTTCCCATGTGACCGTTGCGCCCGGCAGGAAATAGTCATTGTTCAAAGCGGTGCTTGCAAGCGAGACGAACGGGACGTCGAAGCGCTGGACCGTTCCGACTGTTTGCTTGGCATCTTCATACCGCACACCAAGATCGAAATTCAGGCCGAAGGCCGGTGTGATATTGGCTTTGACGTAGCCCGCCTGAATTTCCAGTTCGGCTTGAAATGCCGGATCGGTTTGGGTCGGTTCGATCAGGCCGATATTGTAGAAATCTATGACCGCATCGCCGAGCAGAAGATCGGGCCGCAAGGCGCCGACGCCGGGCGGAATGTTGTCGCCGTCGATAAGGAATTGCCGCCTCTCCGAAAAGCGGCTGGTGTCGGTATAGGCATAGCCGGCGGTAAGCGATAGCCAGTCGGTAACCGGATAGCTGACGTCGATACCGCCGTAATAGAGGTCTTCTTTCAGCTCGGAAAATGCAACCGAGGCACTGCCGCGCTGGCGGTCCAGTACGTTGATGAAGATGTCACCCGTGTCCTGGTTGGCCTGGTTGGTGCGCACATAGACGAATTCGTACTCGTAGGGCGCCTCGCGCTGGGTCTGGGCATAGCCTCCCCGTAAATCGACCGAAAGATCGCCGAACTCCAGCTCTGCGACCAATTGCGTATCGAGCAATTGCCGCTCGTACCAACCGGTATTTTGCGTGATCAGGCTGTCGCCATCGATTATCAATTCGCCAAAGCCGAGCCCGGTTTGTTTTAGCGTGTCGCGGATAAACAGGTTCGTCCACCGGAACTTATGCTCGCCGATCTCGAGGCCGAACCCGAGCATCGCGTTGCTCAGTATCCGGTTGTCGGTGATGAAGTTCTGCGAGTCCCGGTCGAGTTGTAGGTCGAGCGTACGCGGGTTCTGCGACGTGACGACTTTGGTGCGCAGCTTGTTGCTGACCGATGCAGTGCCGATGATGCCGAAACGACCATCGCTGCCGATATCGAAAGCCGTGCCGGCAGTGAACCCGCCCGAGAAATTCGGACGAACGTTATCGATTTTCTGCGCAAGGATCAGGTTGGGATTGCCCAATTGCTTGACGATTTCGCCCTGATCGACGGCTTGGTCGGCGATGCGCAGACCGCTATCGAAAAACGCTTGGAGTGCAGGGGGCACGTCGCGAGTGCCGTCGTCGAAACCGAAATAATCGTAGTCCGAGCCGTAATAGTCGAGGCCGTTTCCGAATGTGGTTTCGGTGTCGCCGCTGATGCCGGCGCTGATCTTGAAGAAGCTCTCTTCGGGTACCGCCCGGGTGGTCAAATTAATAACGCCGCCGCCGAATTCACCGGGGAAGTTGGCCGAATAGGTCTTTTGGACCAGCGAGGAGGCAATCACATTGGTCGGGAAAATGTCGAGCGGGACCACCCGGCTGAGCGGCTGCGGGGAAGGCAGCAGCAGGCCGTTGAGCAGCGCCAGTGAATAGCGGTCACCCAGACCGCGCACAAAGACATTACCGTTTCCGACAACCGACAATCCGGTCACGCGGCCTAGCGCGCCCGCAATGTCGCCTTCGCCGGTTCGGGCGATTTCTTCGGCAGACAGTACCGATACGACTTGCGCGGATGAGCGGGTCACGTCGCGATTGCGGCGGCCCGTAACGATGATATCACCGCCCGGGATGGAGATGTCGGGATCTTCGAACTGCTCTTCGGGTTCTTGCGCCTCTGCCGGATCCTGCGCCTCTTCCTGCGCGGTGTCGGATGGTCCGGAGTCTTGCGCAAAGGCGGCGCCCGGGAATGTGAGCGCGGTGGAGAGCAGGAGCAGCCCCGCCAACTGCTTGCTAGTGGTCATTTCGAAGAGCCCTTCATCGATAAAGGTTCAAAAACTGGAACAAGCGCTTTGGCGCTCATATGAAACAGGGAGGCCGTGCTGATCGACAGCGCGGCCTCCCCGAAAAGTGCCGTTTACGAAGTGTAGACTGGCAGTGAGGTGCAAGCGCCGGAATTGTTTCCGAACGTGATGCTGACCGAGTCGCAAGTCCAACCTTCGAAGCGAGTGTCGGTTGCGCGTGCTGCGCCGACAAAGCCCGCATTCTCGAAGAAGCTCGACAGGCCGGTCGGGTCAAAGGCCACCAGCGCATCTTCGTTCGCACCGTTGAGATAGGTCATCGACAATGTGTTGGTGAAGGCTGCGTTGTTGTTGGTGCCTGCGTTGAAGCGCGTTTGCACACCTGCTGCCGTGGTACCGCCGCTACCGTTACGGAAATCGGTAGCACAGTCGAGATTGAGTGACTGGAAATTGACCGGACCGGCTTCATCCAGAGCTGCGCTGGCGGCGCGGTTCAGCGTCTCGTCCCCGTCAATCCGCAGGCATGGTGTGCCATTGCTCGATGCATCGACGATAATCGTGTTGAGCAGGGCGTAATCGGCACGGCCACGGATGCGAACAACCTGGTCGATATTCTCGCGCTGAATGAACGTGGCGTTCGAAATTTGCGTGTTCTGGCGCGGGGTGTTCTCTTCCAGCGTGTTGGAGGAGTCAGCCTCGATGATCGTGTCACCGGTATCGGCGCGCTGAACGGCGACGACATATTGCAGATTGGCTTTCACGCCTGTGTCAGTGTCGATCGAATCGTCTTCTGCGCCAACGACCACCAGACCTTTGATGTTGACGAGGCCACCGAAGAACTCGACTCCATCATCGGCGCTGTTGAACGACATGATATTTTCGAATTGGGTGCCCGAACCGACACCGCCCGTTGTCAGAGCCTGAAGCTCGTCACCATTGGCGAGTACGGTGCCCGAATAGCGAAGCTGGACGAAGCTGACGCTGCCCGAGCTGTCTGTCGGAACATTTCCGCCATAGCGGGGAGGGGTAGTGGTGCCTTCGACTTCGCGTTCGCAATCCACCGAGCCCGGTGTCGCCGTGTTCGACAGGCAGTCAGTGACCGGTGCGCGGCCGTTAATAATCAGGCCGCCCCAGTCGCCCGAGGACGTGTCGGTATTCTGGCCGAGCACGTTCTGCTGGCTGGTGAAGATGATCGGGCGCGCGGCGGTGCCGTTGGCCTGAATCTCGTTGCCGCGGTTTACGTTGAGGTAGGACGCATCGAGACCGACCAAAGTCACGCCCGGATCAATCGTCAACGTGACATTCGTGTCGCTGAGGCCGTCCGACGCATCGGCGGCCGGACCGCCATCGGTGCCGACATCAACCTGACCATCGATCAGATACAGAACTGCTGCGGTTGCGGGGGTGAATTGCAGCTGCGTGTCACGATTGAATCGCGCTGGCAGCTGGCACAGCAGATAGGAACCGGTTGGACCGGTAATTACGCCGCGATTTGTCAGACCCTGAGGATCGGCGATGAACGGGCACGCAGTCGCCGCTGTTGCCGTGCTGGCTGGTGTCGGGGTCGGTGTAGGCGTCGGCGCTGCAGGCGGATTGTTGATGGTGATGTTGCCGCCGGTGCCCGGAGACGCGATTTCTTCGGCGCCGCAACCAGCAAGAGCCAGCGCGCTGCAACCAAGAATGAAAGAACGATGCAAGTTAGTCACGGAACGGACCCCCTAAAAAGTCGAGAAACAGATGGGTGCGAGTCGATGTCGCGACTCGTCAGCTAGGGGGATTGCGTGACAGTTTTTGTTCGAAGATTTCGCTTTTGTGAATCTAACGAAACTAAGTCATCCACATGACAAATATGACCGTTTTTGACGCCATCCGGTGTCTTCGATCAGTCAACCAGGTTCAGTGCCGAATGGCGCCGCGCGGGCAAATATTACAAAACAGTGACAATGTTTCATTTTTGTTGCAGTTCACGGCCTCAACCTACATCTTCCCAACCAGATTAATGAATTGGGAGAGAACACATGGCCCTTTTGGTATCAGCCGCGGCACTCGCTTTGTTACAGCCGACACCCGCACCGGCAGACATGGTCGATGTTGCCTATAATGAAATGGCGGCAGAGCAGAACGCTGCAGCAATCGAGCGGATTGAAGCCAATGACGCGCTTGATCTGGATGATCCTGCGCGGCTTATCAATTTGGGCATTGCCAATGCTAGAGAGGGCCGGGTCGCACTGGCGCGTAAGTTGCTCAATGCAGCCGCGCACTCTGAAACGCGCTTTCGCTTGGAGACAGCATCGGGTGAATGGGTGGATTCCCGCTGGCTCGCCCGTCGTGCTCTAGCGCGGCTTGATGAGCACGCTGGCATAGGGCCAACGCGCGTAGCTGCACGTTAACCACCAATAACCATCCATTTGCGGTCGCAAATTGCCAGGCGAGCTTCTGCTCGCCGGGCTTTTATGCATTAATGTAACGCCCTCTTCATCGCCGTTCACCTTGTTGTCACCGTGTTGTCATGTAGGGTGCACAAGGGAGTCGGACGGAGCATATGATGATTCTTGGCACTTTGGGCCGCGGCACTCTTGTGATGTGCTTGGTCCTGACATCCGCGCCTGCATTGGCCGATGTTATGCAAATTGAAGCGGATGGAGCGCGCTGGATTGCTGGCGGTCCTACCGCTGTGCCTGTTACAGAGATTGCCCCGCAATCCGGTGATCCGGTTCAGCTATCCGCCGACTTCGCGGTTCCCAATGAAGCAATCGCAGATGCTGCGCGACAGGCAGGGCTGATCCCGGCGCATTACGTTGCGAAAGTGCAAGAGCTTTCAGGCCGCTTCGATCTCAGTCCTGCGCTCATCGAAGCGCTGGTCTGGCAAGAAAGCCGTTGGCGAGCCAACGCCGTGTCGCCGAAGGGCGCGCGCGGCCTGGCTCAATTGATGCCGGGCACAGCCAGAGAACTGGGCGTTAATCCCAACGATCCCTTTGCCAATCTGGAAGGCGGGGCGCGGTACCTCCGCGAACAGCTCGATCGGTTCGATGGTAATCTCGAAAAAGCGCTCGCCGCTTATAATGCCGGACCAGGCCGTGTGATCAAGGCAGGCGGTGTCCCGCGCATCCGCGAGACTCAAGAATATGTAGCTGCTATTATGGGCAGATTGTCCAACCATTCCCGGAGTTCAATTTAGATGCGTCTTTCGTCTCGTTTTTCTGCTGCCATGGCAGCAATTGTGGCATTCTCGCCGACCGCAGCATTGGCGCAGCAGGCGGCCGATCCGCAAGGCTCGGGCCCGATCGTTAATGCGCTCGCATGGTTGCAGGGTACTTTGCTTGGTAATGTGGCGACCGCAATCGCGGTCATGGCCGTCGCAGCTATCGGCTTCATGATGCTGACCGGCCGGATGAACTGGCGATTTGGTGCGACGGTAATCATCGGGCTGTTCATCCTGTTCGGCGCGAGCACCATTGTAGCCGGTATTCAGGGAGCTGCAGGCTAACCGATCATGACCGAACTCGTTCGCCATCCTGTCCATCGCTCGCTGACCCGGCCGCAAATGTTTGCCGGTGTGACGATGAACTTCTTCATCATCAATTTTCTGGTGACCGGCGAATTATTCCTGATTTTCAAAAGCCTGTGGATTTTGCCGTTGCCCTTTATTCTCCATGCCATCGGCTATTTTGCCTGTCTGCGGGAGCCCCGAGTGTTTGACCTTTGGATCACCAAAGTCAGCAAATGCCCGCGGGTGAAAAACTGGAAGCGGTGGGGCTGCAACAGCTACGCCGCGTGACTGGGCAATAAGACCTGAAGGAGGGTCTTGAAAGTATGAGTAACTGGATCGGAGCAGCAGCCTGGAGCGCCAAGGAAGCCCGCGCCGGCGACCGGCTGCCCTATGCCGGCTTGATCGATGCCAGCACGATGATGCTGCGCGATGGCTCGGTCATGACTGCTATTCAGGTTCCGGGACTGCTGTTCGAAACCGAAGATAGCGATGCGCTAAATGCCCATGCGGCCACTCGCGAAGTGATGCTGCGCTCGACGCTCGACGCACGCTTTGTGATGTATCACCACGTGATCCGCCGCCGGGTCGAGGTTGAACTGGATGCGGAATTCGAAGACCCGCTTTCGGCCCATATCGACAAACGCTGGAAAGAGCGTCTTGGCCACGGCGCGCTGTTTATCAATGACCAGTTTATCACGCTGATCCGCCGTCCGGCGCGTGGCAAGGCCGGCTTCGCAGAGCGTATGGCGAAAACGTGGAAACGCTGGACATCCGGCACGCGCGAAGAGATTGAAGCCGATCCGCGCGATGTCCGCGCGCTGAAAGCTGCTGCCACCGGTCTGATTGCGTCGCTGTCATCCTATGGCGCGCGATTGCTCGATGAGTATGAAGGTGGCAGCGGCGGTGCAAACAACGAAATTCTGGAACTGCTGAGCGCCCTTTATAATGGCGAAATGCGGCCCGTCCGCCGTCCGCATGAAGACACGGATATCGGCCAGATGCTGCCTTATCGCCGCGTCAGCTTCGGCCTCGATGCTATGGAATCGCGCGGGTCGAGCGGACCCGATTTTGCTGCGATGATCAGCTTGAAGGAATATCCCGACGCGACATCGCCCGGCCTGCTCGATGGTTTGCTACGGCTACCCTATGAGATGGTCGTCAGCGAAAGCTATGCCCCGAGCGAACGGCAGACCGCGCGCGAGCGGATGGATTTGTCGATCCGCCGGTTGCGGTCGGCGGATGAGGAAGCGGCTGCTGAGCGTGCCGATATGATGGCTGCACGCGATGCCCTGGGCAATGGCGCGGTTGGTTTTGGCGATCACCATTTGAGCGTTCTTGTGCGCGAGAGCGACCTGGCGCGTCTGGACGATGCCACGGCCGCATGTTCTGCCGCGCTTGCCGACACCGGCGCGATTGCGGTGCGCGAGGACACCAATCTGGAACCGGCATTCTGGGGGCAGTTCCCCGGTAACGAGCAATATCTTGTGCGCCGTGCAATGATTTCCAGCGCCAATATGGCTAGCTTCGGCTCGCTCCATGGCTTTGCATTGGGGCAAGCCAGCGGCAATCATTGGGGTGAGGCCGTCACGCTGCTGGAAACGACCAGCGCGACACCGTTTTTCTTCAATTTCCACCATGGCGATCTGGGCAATTTCTCGGTCATCGGGCCCAGCGGCTCGGGCAAAACCGTAGTGATGAACTTCCTTGCAGCGCAGGCTCAGAAATTCAGCCCACGCACGATCCTGTTCGACAAGGATCGCGGTGCCGAGCTGTTCGTGCGCGGCATTGGCGGGCGCTATGACCGGATCAATGCGGGGCAGCCGACCGGATTCAACCCGCTGGCTCTTTCTGACAATCCGACCAACCGTGCCTTCTTACGCGACTGGCTGGGCGTGCTGCTCAACGCTGATGGTCCGGAGGAGCTGGCCACGATCAGCGCGGCGGTCGATGCGACTTATGCCAATGACCCGTCGCTACGCCGCTTGCGCCATTTCAAGGAATTGCTGGCTGGTTCACGCCGTCCGCAACCGGGTGATCTGGCGGGCCGGCTGGAAGCGTGGATCACAGACGGGGAGCATGGCTGGCTGTTCGATAATGAGCAGGACCGTTTGAACCTCGACAATCGCGTGCTCGGTTTCGATATGACCGCGCTGCTCGAAAACCCGCGCTTGCGCACGCCGACAATGATGTATCTGTTCCACCGGATCGATCAGCGCCTGGATGGCGAGCCAACCATGATCCTGATCGACGAAGGCTGGAAAGCGCTGGATGATGAAGTCTTCGCCGCGCGCATTCGCGATTGGCTCAAGACTTTGCGGAAACGCAATGCTCTGGTCGGTTTTGCGACACAGTCCGCGCGCGATGCGCTGGATAGCCGGATATCGACCGCATTGGTCGAGCAGACAGCAACGATGGTCTTCATGCCAAACTCGCGTGCCAAGGCGGAGGATTACTGCGACGGGTTCGGCCTGACCGAGCATGAATTGGCGCTGATCCGGTCGCTACCAGCGCATAGCCGCTGCTTCCTAGTACGCCAGCCCGATGCATCGGTTGTGGTGCGGCTTGATCTATCGAACGCACCCGAGGTTCTGACCATCCTGTCGGGCCGCGAGGCATCGGTGCGCAGGCTCGATACGCTGCGTGAATCGCTCGGCGATAATCCCGCTGAATGGTATCCCGCGCTGACCGGCAAAGGCTGGCCCGGCAATCCGGGCGCCGATAGCGAATTTCCTGTGTGGCAGGCCGCCGAATGAGCGCAAACTGCGAAGCCTTGATGAATGAAGTCGGTTCGGGCGTGGCTGCGGCTTTGCGCGCGGTCGACTGCACGGCATCGGAAGTCAGCGCGGCTGCATTCGGGCGGCTGTTCGCGCCCGGCGGTGCCATGGCGCCGGTGCTCACAATGCTGCTGGGGCTGTTTATTGCGTTCTTCGCGATTGCATTGCTTTTGGGGCGTTCCAACCTGTCGGTCCGCTCGCTCGTTCCGCGCATGCTGACGCTGGGCTTGGTCGTAACATTCGCCACGAGTTGGGTGGCGTATCAAACTGTCGTTTGGAACCTTGCGATTGGTGCGCCGGACTATCTGGCGTCAATCCTGACAGGCAGCCAGGGCTCCGCAACGACGACCTTCGCCGACAAGATCGACATCGTGTTTCTGGCCGTCCAGCAGGCGACCGAAGGCGTAGGCGGCCAAGCGCAAGGTGCACAGCAAGGCGGCGGAGAGATCACTGCATTCTCTCCGCAAGGCATCTTGTGGCTCGGCGCGTTACTGCTTTTGCTTGGTACGGTAGGCGTGTTGGTCACGGCGCGGATCGGCCTTGCTCTGCTCGTCGCCCTTGGACCCATCTTTGTGGTGATGGCACTATTCACCAGCACACGCGGCTTGTTTGTTGGCTGGCTAAAGGGTGTCGTGATGCTTGGCCTGACACCGCTCTTTGCCGTGCTTGGCGGCGGCGTGATGCTTGAGCTGGCCGTGCCAATCCTGTCCTCGCTCAGCCAGGTTCCTGGGCAGATCGATCCACGCTCGGCAATGGCCTTCTTCCTGATCGGCGCGGTCCATGTGGCGCTGATGATTATGGTCCTGAAAGTGTCGGCCACTATGGTTTCCGGCTGGAAAGTTTTCGGCCTTGTCGCCGACGAAAAAGCGGATCGTGATGACGCACCTTTCGTGCAGCAAACACCGGCACCCGCGCCTGCTTCTATCGCACCGCTTTCGACGGCGCAGGCGGCTGGAATGTCGAGCCCGCCGCGCCGCACGATTCCGGTATCAGGCATCGCGCCATCACAAGCCGCGAACGATACTGCAGGTGGCGATAGTGCAGTGACCAAGCGCGAAACAAAAGTCTTCGCGACCACTTCGGGCAGCGGCCAAGTGCAACCGCTGACGCCCGCCGCATCTCGCACGAATGGTATTGGCAACCGTTTCCGCTCTGCCAGCAGCAATAGTTCGGAGAAATTGAAATGATACGCGCGCTTTCCCTCGCGCCGCTAGCCGCATTGGCGCTGTTCGCCTCCGCGACCCCAGCAGCGGCGAATGACCCGCGTTTGGTTGAGCGCCTCTATGATCCGGCCGAAGTTGTCCGAATCGAAGGCAAAACCAAAGTGCAAGCAACAATCGCATTCGATCCCGATGAGAGCATCGAGAATGTCGCCATTGGCGATTCAAGCGCATGGCAGGTTACCCCGAACAAGCGTGCTAATTTGCTGTTCGTGAAACCGCTCAGCCCGACGGCGCGCACCAATATGACGGTCATTACCAACCGCCACACATATCTGTTCGATCTGGTTGCGAGCCCGCGTGCGGAGCCGCTTTACGTGCTGCGCTTTACATACCCCGAAGAACCCGAACCGCAGGAGCCACAAATTGTCGAACTGCCGAATGCAGTTGAATTGGCTGCCGCCAGCGATCCCTATGCGGTTGTCGATCCGGCGGCGCTCAACTTTGCATGGTCAAGTGACGGTGATCGCGACGTGTTGCCCGAACGGGCCTATGATGATGGGAATGCGACATTCCTGACATGGCCTTCGGGCAAGCCTGTGCCGGCGATCCTGATAAAGGACTCGAAAGGCACCGAAGGACCGGTGAATTTCTCTGTACGCGGTGATACTATTGTGGTCGACGGCGTGCCGCGTGAGATCGTTCTGCGGTCGGGCAAAAACAGCGCGATTTTGATCAATGATGGTCCGGTCCGCGCGACAAACAGTGACCCCCAGGCCTCGCTGGCGCGGTCGGATGTTCCTTCGGATAGGGAGGGTAAATAATGGCTCTCACAGGCAAACTTCCCGGCAGCAAAGATGACGGCGACCCGCGCGAGCAGGAATCTGCCGAAATCATCGATCTCGCCAGTCGCAATTCGTTCCCCGCCGTTACCCAGCGCAAGGGCGCCTCGGACGGTTTGGGCTTAGCCGCCGGTGTCGCCTTGGTTGCGGCAATCGGTGCAGTGACGCTCTGGGGCATGAACTCCGCCCGCGTTGCCCCGCCAGAAGGTGTGGGCGGCGCGCAGCAACCCGCTCCGCAACCGGCACCGCAAACCGCTGTTGCAGCCGCTCCGGTCGCTGCTACGCCTGCCGTGGTTCCCCAGCGGATTGATCCGGCGCCGGCTCCGGTGCTGGCGAATCCGCCGATGACCAACGCTGGTCCTGTAGCCAATCCCTACGCAACTCCGACTGTCGTATTCGACGCCAGCGGTGCACCGGTAGGCACAGTGGCTGTTCCGCCAGCCGCCATTGGAGAGGCCACACCCAACGTTCCCGGGACGGGATCAGCCAATGATTTCGCCAGCCGCGTTGGCGGTGTCGGCGGCGGCCCTGCCCAGGCCAAGGCGATGGTCAACCCGCAAACGACCGTGACACAGGGAACGCTCATTCCAGCAGTGCTCGAAACTGCCATCGACACCAATGTCCCGGGTTATGTCCGCGCGGTGGTCAGTCAGGACGTGCGCAGCTTTGACGGAACCAATGTGCTGGTCCCGCGCAGTTCACGTCTGATCGGTCAGTATCAATCCGGCCTGCAGAACGGCCAGAAGCGCGCTTACGTGATCTGGACTCGCCTGATCCGCCCTGATGGGGCTTCTGTCGACATTCAATCGCCAGCTGTTGGCTTTGACGGAACCACGGGCCTCGAAGGCAAAGTCAAAAGCAATTTCTTCCAGCGTTTCGGATCGGCCATGCTCTTGTCCGTCGTTGGTGGTCTTTCGGCCATCGGCACGGGTGGTGCTTCGGTTGTTCTCGGCGGCGGCGGTCAAGCGGCGGCTGCTGCGGCACAGCAGGATAGCCAGATCGGGCCGACCATCCGTGTGCGCCAGGGCGAACCAATCCGTGTATTCACTGCACGCGATCTCGATTTCTCGACCGTCATGGGCAACTGAACGGCAGGGACTTGATGAGCGCTGATATCCATCCTTTCCAGCCTGATACGGCCGCGCCCGTGCCGCGATTGGATGCAGAGCGCAGTGTGTATCTGGACGCCTATCTCGGGCCGTTCCGTGAGTGGCTCGACCGCGACACGGTGACAGAAATCATTGTGAACCGGCCGGGTGAGGTGTGGATTGAAGATGCGGCATCATCCGGCATGCAGCGGCTCGATGTCGCGGCGATCGACGACCAGCTGGTGCAAAGACTGGCCGAACAAGTCGCGCGGGTCAGCCATCAGGGTATCAATCGCGAGCATCCACTGCTGGGTGCGACCTTGCCCGATGGCGCGCGCATCCAGTTTTGCGGCCCGCCAGCTTCGCGCAAACATTGGGTGATGGCAATTCGTCGCCACCGTAGGCTTGACCTGCCGCTCGATGCCTATGATGCAGGCCCGCTGAAACCTGCGGAGAGCCTGACTCTACCCGATCCGCAGCAACAACCGATCGACTATCTGCGGGCAGCGATTGGCGCGCGGCGGACAATTCTGATCTCTGGCGGTACATCGACCGGCAAGACGACTTTCCTCAACGCGATGCTCGGCGAAATACCGAGCCATGAGCGCGTGGTCGCTGTCGAGGATACGCCGGAACTCAAACTACCCGGCCAAAACGGTGTCGGCCTGGTCGCTGTCAAAGGCGAATTGGGTGAAGCAAAAGTCACCGCCAACGAGCTTCTGCAAGCAGCCCTCCGTCTGCGCCCCGACCGCATCGTACTCGGCGAATTGCGCGGCGCGGAGAGTGTCAGCTTTCTGCGCGCAATCAATACCGGACATCCGGGCAGCTTTTCCACCATTCACGCCAACAGCTTGCGCGGCGCGTTGGAGCAGCTTGCTTTGATGGTCATGCAAACCGGCATCGGTCTGTCACGTTCGGACACAATTGCTTACGCGGCTTCTGTCGTTGATGTTATTGTCCAGCTTGGCCGCGATGCGGATGGCAAGCGCGGAATCAGCGAAATTGCCGAGACCAGCACCCTTATTTAATCTGTTGCTGAAATTGCTCGCGGGACAGAGTATGACACGTTTATGTCATGACCCTCGCATCGATTTACTTACAGGACAGACGCTATCAAGCCTTCGGCCCAGCCTTCCACAATATACACCCCGGCACGCAGCCGGCTCAGGTCTATGACACAGCATCCTATCCCGCTCGACACCGATGATGATCTTGATCCGCAAGCAGCGTCGGAGGGTGCAGCTGAGCGGTATATCAACCGCGAACTAAGCTGGCTGGAGTTCAACGCGCGGGTTCTGTCGGAAGCTGAAAATCTCAATTATCCGCTGCTCGAACGGCTGCGTTTCCTGTCGATTTCGGGCAGCAATCTCGACGAGTTCATGATGATCCGGGTCGCGGGTCTGGTTGGCCAGGCCCAGCGCGGGATTGAGCGCCTTTCAATTGATGGCAGGAGCCCGTCGCAGCAATTGGCTGCCATTCGCGATGCGGTGCAGGACATCAACCAGAAGCAGCAAGATATCTGGCGGGATCTGCGCACTGCACTGGATGAAGCGGGCATCTCCATCGCGGATGACCGGCGAGTCAGTGCCGTAACTTACCGCACGCTCAAGGCCTATTTCCTCGAAGAAATTGCGCCGGTCATTACCCCACAGGCGCTTGATCCGGCGCACCCATTCCCATTCGTTTCTAACGAGGGGATCGGCGTCCTCTTCACGCTCACCCGCGAAAGCGATGGCGAGCAAGTGGTCGAGATGATCCTGATCCCGTCCGGGCTGCCGCGCTTTGTACGCGTGCCGGGCGAAGATGCGGTCTATATCAGCATCGAAAGTCTGATTGCGCGCTTCGCCAAACATCTGTTCCCGGGGTTCGCGATCGAAGGCGACGGCGCGTTCCGGGTGCTGCGTGACAGCGATATCGAGATCGAGGAAGAGGCTGAAGATCTCGTCCGCACTTTCCGTAGCGCGATTCAGCGTCGCCGCCGCGGCCAAGTGATCCAGCTCGAGATCGAGGAAAACTTTGATCCAGTGGCAGAAGAAATTCTCCGCGAACAATTGGGCATCCATGGCGGCACTGTGGTAAAAACGGACGGGATGATCGGCATTGCGGGCCTCGCTGATATCGTTGCCGAAGACCGGCCCGATCTGAAATTCGCCAATTACAGCCCGCGCTATCCGGAACGTGTGCGCGAGCATGACGGAGACTGTTTTTCTGCCATTCGCGAAAAAGACATCGTTATTCACCACCCGTATGAAAGTTTCGAAGTGGTGGTCGATTTCCTGCGGCAAGCGGCTGTCGATCCGGATGTCGTTGCTATCAAGCAGACGCTCTACCGTGCGGGCAATCAATCGCCCGTGATCGCGGCGCTCATTGCTGCTGCTGAGGATGGAAAGTCGGTCACTGCCGTGGTCGAGTTAAAGGCGCGGTTTGATGAGGAGCAAAACCTGCTCTGGGCATCGCAATTGGAGCGAGCCGGCGTGCAGGTGATCTACGGCTTTGTCGATTGGAAGACACACGCCAAAGTGTCGATGGTCGTCCGCCGCGAAGAGCAGGGGCTGCGGACCTACTGCCACTTCGGAACGGGCAATTATCATCCGATCAACGCCAAGATTTACACCGATCTCAGTTTTTTCACCGCCGATCCGAAATTCGGGCGCGATGCGGCGAAACTATTTAATTTCGTCACCGGCTATGTCGAACCGCGCAGACTGGAAACACTGGCAATCTCGCCTATCCAGCTACGTGAGCAGCTTTATACACTGATCGACAAGGAAATCGAAAATGCGGGCAATGGCAGACCGGCGGCGATCTGGGCGAAGCTCAATTCGCTGACTGATAAAGGCGTGATCGACCGGCTCTATGCGGCGAGCCAGGCGGGCGTGGAAATCCAGCTCGTAGTGCGCGGGATCAGTTGTCTGCGCGCAGGCGTCGAAGGATTGTCCCAGAATATCCGTGTTAAATCGATCATCGGGCGTTTTCTGGAGCATAGCCGTATCTGGGCGTTCGCCGCTGGCTACAAAATGCCTAGCGAACGCGCAAAAGTGTTCATCTCCTCCGCCGATGCGATGTCGCGCAATCTTAACCGACGGGTTGAAGTGATGGTGCCGATCCGCAACCGGACGGTGCACGATCAGGTTCTCGGGCAAGTGCTACTGGCAAATCTTCTCGATTCAGAGCAAAGCTGGGAACAGCAGCCTGACGGGAGTTACGAACGCATGGAAACCGGCGAAAAACCGTTCAATTGTCACCGCTATTTCATGACCAATCCGTCGCTTTCCGGCCGTGGTGGTTCACTGGAAGCAGGCGGCGTGCCCAAGCTGGCACTGCGCAGAGGCGGCGCCTGATGGCATTGCGTTCGCGCTCGGCTGATCGTCAGGGGGCGTTCTCGGGAAACAGAGTTGAGCGGGCGATCATCGATATCGGCTCCAATACAGTGCGGTTGGTGCTGTATGGCGGTTCGCCCCGCGCACCCGTGGTGCTGTTCAACGAAAAAGTGGTCGCGCAGCTGGGCCGCGAGATTGCTGAAACCGGCCTGCTTGCTGATGCGGCTGTCGAGTTGGCGATGCGCGGGCTGACACGGTTTGCGTTACTTCTGAAAGAATTGAAGGTCGAGGTGATTGATGTTGTCGCAACGGCGGCAGTTCGAGCGGCGACCAATGGACCGGATTTTGTCAAAGCCGTCAACGCGCTTGGATTACCTGTGCGTATTTTGTCGGGAGACGAGGAAGCGCGGATTAGTGCCATGGGCATCAATGGCGCGTTCCCCGGTGCAAAAGGTGTCGTCGCCGATTTGGGGGGCGGTAGCTTGGAATTGGTGCTGATCGGCGATAGCGATTGCGGGTTGGCGACCAGCCTGCCGCTTGGCACGTTGCGGCTGCCCGAACATCGCGGCACGAACCACGCAGACACCAAAAGCAATCTTTCCAATGTACTCGCTGCGGCAGATTGGTTGGAGCATGTCGACGGCGCGCTGTATTTGGTGGGCGGTACATGGCGCGCTATGGCAGTGGTCGCGATGGAGGATCGCAATTATCCGCTGACCGATCCGCACGGGTTTGAAATGCCACTTCAGGACGCCCAAGCGCTTGCTGCGAAGATCGCGGATATGGAGCCGGAGGCTTTGAACACATCCCCGCGTATCTCGACGATGCGGTCACAGAGTCTTCCGAACGCGGGAGTCCTTCTGTCCACATTGCTTGAGCGTTTCACTCCCGAGAAAATCATATTTTCGTCGTGGGGCCTGCGCGAAGGTGTGCTGTTTGATGAACTCGAAGAATATGCGCGCAAGCAGGACCCGTTGCTTGCGGGCGTGGGTGAGTTCGCAAATTTGCGCGGCTGCCCGCCTGCACTTGCTACGCAAGTGGCCGGTTGGACAGTGCGAGCAGTCCCGGAAATGTCGCAGGGCTCCGAACGCTTGCGCCTTTCCGCGACGATGCTTGCACTTGCGTCCATGCAGATCGAACCAAACTTGCGCCGCGAAATTGCCATGGACTGGGCGCTTCACAAGCGCTGGATCGCGCTCGATGCGTGTGGCCGCGCAATGATGGCCGCGGCGGTTTCCGCGAACGGTAACAATTGCGACATGCCGGATTCGGTGGCCGAGCTGGCGTCACCCGCGCAGATCGAAGAGGCGATTTCGTGGGGTTTGGCAATCCGCCTTTGCCGCCGTTTAGGAGGGCGATCAGACCGGACATTCAACGTCAGCGACCTGCGGGTCGAGAGCGATGATCTGGTCCTTTCGATCGAGCATAGCCACCGCGCATTCTACGGCATTCCGAACGAGAAGGACATGGACCTGCTGGCGGATCGCCTGGGTCTCAACCCCGTCATGCGAGTGCTGGGCGAGGTGGAGATGGGACTGCTTCGTCAGCCGGATATAGAACTGGCGAAATAGCGTCAGTTCGATTTTGCAAAGGGCGAGAAGTTGGTATTGGTGTCGAAAATCTCGACACCCTCCCGGCGTTTGAGCCAGCCGACTGCGGCATATGTGACCGGTGTCAGCAGCGCTTCCCACACAACCTTAAGTGCCCAATTTGTGACCATGACCAGCAACACGTCGCGCGTTTCCCAAACCCCGAGAAAGGCGATCGGATAAAATAGCAGGCTGTCGACTCCTTGACCGACAAAAGTTGACCCGATCGTCCGGCTCCACAGGGCTTTACCCTGCGTCATAATCTTCATTCGTGCCATCACGAAAGAATTGACGAATTCGCCCGCCCAGAATGCCACGATCGACGCAAAAACAATACGCGGAATCAGGCCGAAAACCTGCTCATAGGCGGATTGTCCGGCCCAGCTGCTCGCGGGCGGCATTGCTACCACCGCCCAACTCATAAAGGCCATGAAAAGCATTGCCGCGAACCCGACCCAGATTACCCGCCGGGCGCGGGCATATCCGTACACTTCGGTGAGCACGTCGCCGATCACGTAGCTTAGGGGAAAGAACAATATGCCTGCGCCGAAAATAAACATACCGTCGGGCGCAGGCCACCAGCCTGATGGCCACCAGGACATCGGCAGCTCGGAAAGTTTGGCCGCGCCGATGACATTCGACAGCAGCAATATTGTGACAAACGCCGCCATCACCAGATCGAAATATCGGAAGTTTGGCTGCGCCGTTCGGTTGCTGACTCTCGGATCGTTCATCACAAAGACCCTATCCGCATTTGCAGGCCGCGAAAAGCAGGCTATGCGGCTCCGCATGCGCGCCCGTAGCTCATCTGGATAGAGCGCGAGACTTCTAATCTTGAGGCAGCAGGTTCGAGTCCTGCCGGGCGCGCCACTTACCCTCTTGCGACCGTATCCAGCGGCTCGGCAAACACAGGGTATCCCGCATCATCGGGGATACATAACCAGCGCGCGCCGTCGCGTTCCTCGATGAAGGGTGTAATCATCTTGGACGGGAAGTTGGCGCAGTGATCTGCCGCTTCGGCAAAGTCGCCAAACTGGGCCAATCGCTCCAGATTGCGGCGGGTCGGGTAGATGATCGACAGATCGCCCGTTTCGGCAGCGTCCAATGCGCCCTGCGCGGTGATCCAATAGAGCTTGGTGTTCTCTGTTTCATCGACTGCAATATCAACGGCACCGGTGCCGAGGTCGGCCAGATAGAAGCGCGTATCGAAGACGCGGGAGAGCTTCTCGTTTTTTGGAAACCAGCGTGAGAATGGCAGGATCGCCGACAGATCAAGCGACCAGTCCATAGTTTCCAGCACAGGCGCAAGCGCTTGCTGCTGGAGCAGCAGATCGCGCGCTTTGCGTGCCGTTTCGCTTGTAACATCACCGACGATGCCAACGGCCAGGCCGGTCTCTTCCAGCGTTTCGCGGATCGCTGCAACGCGGTGCGCCACTTCGTCGTCGGCCAGATCCGATGCGAGTGTGCTCGCCAGTTCAAAATCGGCGTGGTCAACGCGGCCTCCGGGAAAGACCGCCATACCGCCTGCAAAGGACATATTGCGCGACCGGGTTACCATCAACAGTTCAGGCGCACCGCCAACGGGTGAACGCCTAAACACAACAACAGTCGCTGCGGGAATGCCATCGGGATTGGTATGAGGGGAGTTCTCGGTCATCGCTCACTGCTCTGCCGCACCATGGGTGCGCTGCCAAGGGTTGAAATGAATCGCCGCCATGTCGGAGAATTTTACACCTATCACAGCCGTTAAAGCGCGTTTACCATCGTGTTGCGCACAAATCCGGGGGGCGTTGAAACTGGCACGGGGTGTGCATCGGTACTTGTGTTCAAACAGTCTTCTACGAGAGACAGAACCTTCCTGGTCTTTGGTTCTGGCTCCCCAAAACAACAAGGGCTCCATTCGCAATCGCGGTGGGGCCCTTTTTTGTTTAGTTTGTTTGGGCCCTCAGTAGCCGGTATTTATTTGTTTTTCGCAAACGCATCCGCGCTTGCGTCCTCGGTGCTGATCCCTCCGCTTCGCTGCGGGGCACCTGCGGGCGGCCGGTCGGCCTTGCGGTCAGCTAGTCGCTGACCGAACTTGCGCAGTACTGAAATGCCTTGGAGTGGTCCGGTCCGACGAAGACGGACTGCAAGCGCGACCGCGCGCCCGAGCTTATGCGAGGTAGCCAAGGAATGCGGATGCATTCCGCCCGGCGACTGAGGGTCTAAACAAAAGACTCGGACGTGAGCGCCGGCGCTTGAGGCTAAAGCAAACTAGGACGCCTTCGCGACGCCCTTGTCGTCCATGAGTTGTTTCAGCTCACCGGCCTCAAACATTTCCATCATGATATCGCTGCCGCCAAGGAATTCACCTTTGACGTATAGCTGCGGGATGGTGGGCCAGTCCGAATAAGTCTTGATGCCCTGCCGGATTTCCATGTCTTGCAGCACGTCGACGCTTTCATAAGCAACGCCGCAATGGTCGAGGATCGCAACTGCACGGCTGGAGAAACCGCATTGCGGGAACAAAGGTGTGCCCTTCATAAACAGGACGACATCGTTCTTCGTGACGACTTCGGAAATGCGGGCTTCAGTATCGGACATAGGATTTTCCAGGTGGTTCGTATCTGATCAGGAAGTGGGAACGGCAGTCGTCAGTTGCAAGGCATGAAGCACGCCCCCCATTCGCCCGCCGAGCGCATCATAGACCATCTTGTGCTGCTGGACGCGGCTTTTTCCGGCGAAATCCGGCGCCGTGACTTTGGCAGCCCAATGGTCACCATCACCCGCCAGATCGGTCATTTCAACCTCGGCATCGGGCATCGCTGCCTTGATCAGGCCTTCAATTTCTTCCCCGCTCATGGGCATTGCGTCAGGACTCGCTCATAAGCTGACGGCGGGCTTCGATCGTCTTTTCTTCGAGAGCAGCGCGAACACCAGCTTCGTCCACATCGACTTCGGCCGTGGTCAGATCGCCGAGCAGCTTGCGGATCACGTCTTCGTCACCGGCTTCTTCGAAGTCAGCCTGAACGACTGCCGTTGCGTAAGCCTTGGTCTCCTCTTCGTCGAGACCCATCAGCGCAGCAGCCCAGTGGCCAAGCAAGCGATTGCGGCGTGCGGCGATCTTGAACGCATTCTCTTCGTCGAATGCGAACTTGGCTTCTTCGCCTTTTTTGCGGTCGTTAAAGTCGGTCATCGATACCTCATATTATGTGTCACATTTGAAATAGGAACGCGGGACGGCAGCCGCAAGCGCCCGCAAGAAGCGCTAGCCATCCATTGTGACAACAAGCTTGCCGATCGCGCCGCGCGATTCAAGCTTGGCAATGGCTTCATGAGCGCGTTCCAACGGGTATGTTTCACTCACCAATGGACTTATTTTTCCTTCTTTCCATAGGCGGAAAAGCTCGGCGATATTGGCTTCGTTCTTGCGTGGCTCGCGGGCGGTAAACGCCCCCCAGAAGACGCCGCGAATGTCGCAACTTTTAAGTAACGTCAGGTTGAGCGGCATTTTTGCGATACCGGCGGGGAAGCCGATGACCAGAAAGCGGCCTTCCCACGCGATCGCGCGCAGGGCAGGCTCTGAATAGTCACCACCGACAATGTCATAGACGATGTCCGCACCCTCTGGACCCACTGCATCCTTGAAAGCTTTTGCAAGCGCCTTCGAGGTGTCTTTATCGAACGGAGCGCGGGGATAGATTACCACTTCGTCGGCACCGGCTTTGCGGGCGACCTCGCCCTTTTCTTCGCTCGAAACGGCAGCGACAACGCGTGCGCCATAGGCTTTGCCCAGTTCCACCGCAGACAGGCCCACACCGCCGGCTGCACCGAGCACCAGCATTGTATCGCCCTTTTTGATATCGCCGCGATCCTTCAGGCCGTGAATCGTTGTCCCGTAGGTCATCAGCAGAGCAGATGCCTCGGGAAGTTCGACAAAATCGGGAACTGCGAACAGGCGCGCTGCCGCGACAACGACTTTCTCCTGCAGGCCGCCATTACCGATACCGGACAGCACGCGGTCGCCGACTTTCCAGCCTTCCACGCCTTCGCCGAGCGCTTCGATTGTGCCGGATATTTCGCCACCGGGCGCGAATGGCCGGGGCGGTTTGAACTGATACATATCACGGATGATCAGCGTGTCGGGAAAATTGATCGCGCAGGCTGCGACCTTGATCAGGACTTCGCCTTTGCCTGGTGTCGGCTCGTCGATCTCCTCGACGACGAGCGTCTCTGGCCCGCCCACTTCTTTGGACAATAAGGCTTTCATGCGGCTTTCCCCTCAGATGGTGTCGTACTATTGGCGAGCCACGGCATATCCGCCGCAGCCCTCTGTTCGTAATCGGTTATGGCCGCATCGCGCTCCAGCGTCAGACCGACTTCATCGAGCCCTTCGCTCAGGCAGCGCTTGCGGAACGGATCGACTTCAAAGGTGAAGCGATCCTGAAACGGTGTGGTGACCGTTTGCGTTTCCAGATCGACAGTGACCGGATCGCTCTCGGCAACGTCCATCAGGCGGTTGATCTGCTCTTGAGGCAGGGCCACGGTCAAAATACCGTTCTTGAACGCATTGCCCGCAAAAATATCCGAAAAACTTGGCGCGATAACCACTTTGACGCCCATATCGAGCAGCGCCCACGCAGCATGCTCCCGGCTTGATCCGCACCCGAAATTGTCGCCCGCAATCAGGATAGGCGCGCCTGCGTATTCAGGATCATCGAACACATTGCCTTTTTGCGCGCGGATAGTCTCGAACGCACCTTCACCCAAGCCTTCGCGGGTGATAGTCTTCAGCCATGCAGCGGGAATGATGATATCAGTATCGACATTCTTCGCGCCAAACGGAATCGCGCGGCCTTCAACGCTGGTGACCGGGTCCATCAATCGGTTTCCGGCTTCTCACCGCTCGGTACTTTGGGGGGCTGCGCCTTCTTCTCTTTGCGTTTGGAGGCGTAGAGCAATGCGGCTGCGACCGCTGCAGAACCTATGGCCGCTGCGCCCAGCGCAGCTTTTCCGCCAATCGATTTGGGAAGTTTCTTTGTCATACTCTTTCAATGGTGCTCCGTGCGTGGAGTGGCAAGTGCATTCGTCCTATTTCACCAACTCTCTGACGTCGGTGAGCTTGCCCGTTATTGCAGCGGCAGCCGCCATCGCGGGGCTCATCAAATGCGTGCGCGAGCCGGGCCCTTGGCGGCCGACGAAATTGCGATTGCTGGTGGAAGCGCACCGTTCGCCAGGCGGGACTTTGTCCGGGTTCATGCCGAGGCAGGCCGAGCATCCGGGTTCGCGCCATTCGAGACCAGCATCGATGAAGACTTTGTCTAGGCCCTCTTCCTCCGCCATTTGTTTGACGAGGCCAGAGCCGGGGACGACAATAGCCCATTTCACACCGTCGGCCTTGTGTTTACCGCGCAGCACTTCCGCGGCGGCGCGCAAATCTTCAATCCGGCTGTTGGTACAGCTGCCGATGAAGATATTCTGGACGTCAACATCGGTCATCTTCTGGCCGGGGGTTAGCCCCATATAGTCGAGGCTCTTTTGCGCGGCGTCTTTCTTGGACGGATCTGCAAAGCTGGACGGGGCAGGGACAGCGCCGCCAATGGGAACCACGTCCTCGGGGCTGGTGCCCCAAGTCACGGTTGGCTCAACGTCTGCCGCTTCGAGGCGGACCACCTTATCAAAGGTTGCGCCCGGATCGGTCCGAAGACTGCTCCAGTAAGCAACAGCCTTGTCCCAATCTTCTCCACTGGGCGAAAGCGGGCGATTTTTTAGATATCGAAATGTCGTTTCATCCGGCGCGATCAATCCGGCGCGCGCGCCTGCTTCGATAGACATGTTGCACACGGTGAGACGACTTTCGACGCTCATCTTCTCGAACACATCGCCGCGATATTCGATCACGTGGCCAGTGCCGCCAGCGGTGCCGACAACGCCGATAATGTGCAGGATCAAGTCTTTGGACGTTACGCCGGGGCCGAGCTCTCCGGTCACTGCGACTTCCATCGCTTCCGAGCGTTTGAGCAACAGCGTTTGCGTGGCGAGAACATGCTCGACCTCGCTGGTGCCAATACCAAACGCCAGCGCACCAACGCCGCCATGCGCGGCAGTATGCGAGTCGCCGCAAACAATGGTGGTTCCGGGGAGCGAGAAGCCCTGTTCCGGCCCTACCACATGGACGATGCCTTGCTCGGCAGCGGTCGCATTGATGTAGCGGATCCCGAACTCGGGTGCATTGGCCTCCAGCGCTTCCAATTGTGCTGCGCTTTGCGGGTCGGAAATCGGGATTTTATTGCCGTCTGCGTCCAGCCGAGGCGTCGTCGGCAGATTGTGGTCGGGAACTGCCAACGTGAGATCCGGTCGGCGGACTTTGCGGCCTGCCAATCGCAGTGCTTCGAAAGCTTGCGGGCTGGTCACTTCATGGACCAAATGCCGGTCGATAAAGATCAAGGCGGTCCCGTCATCGCGGGTCTCCACGACATGGGCGTTCCAGATTTTTTCGTACAAGGTAAGAGGACGGCTGGCCATGCTTTCGCCTAGGTCAGCCGTTCAGGCACCTCAAGTTAGGAAAACTTCAGCCCACCCAACAATCGGAGGTGTAGTATCCTCAGCAATAGCCGCGCCCCAACTGCAACAATCGAGAAAATTCGAAATTCCATAGCGTTTTGTCATGGAATCGAAAGGGTTCAGCGCCTAACTGACACGTATGTCAGCAAAGCCCTACGTCTTCCCGATCACGATTGTGCCATCGGACATCGATTTCATGGGGCATGTGAACAATGCGCGCTATCTCGGCTGGGTGCAGGATGCGGTGCTGTCGCACTGGCGCAATATTGCGCCCGCCGATGCTGTTGCGAGCCGGGCATGGGTCGCGTTGAAGCACGAGATCACTTACCGCAAACCAGCCTTTCTGGATGACGATGTTATCGCCAACACCATGCTGGAAAGCACCAAAGGCGCCCGCGCATTCTATCACACGGTAATCCAGCGCGGCGAGGATGTTCTCGCGGAGATCCAGTCGAGCTGGTGCTGCATTGATGCGGAAACGCTGCGCCCTGCGCGTATCGGCGAGGAAATTGCGCGGTTCTTCTTTCCTGCGAGTGATTAAGCTATAGCAGTGGCCGTCATGGAAATTGTCGTTCCCGTTCTGATTGTCCTCTTAACCATTGCCGCGATGGAGTGGGTCGCATGGGCGAGCCACAAATATATCATGCATGGCTGGGGCTGGGGCTGGCATCGCGACCATCACGAGCCTCATGACAACGCGTTTGAGAAGAACGATCTGTACGGCATCGTCGGCGCAGCAATGAGCATATCAATGTTCATGTGGGGCAGCGAATGGGTGCTCGGAGATGCGGCATGGGTTCCCGCGACGTGGATTGCTATCGGTATTCTTGGCTACGGCATTGTTTATACGCTGGTGCATGATGGCTTGGTGCATCAGCGCTATTTTAAATGGGTGCCCAAGCGTGGTTATGCGAAACGCCTCGTGCAGGCGCACAAATTGCATCATGCGACTATCGGCAGAGAAGGCGGTGTAAGTTTCGGCTTCTTATGGGCGCGCGATCCAGCGAAGCTGAAAGCCCAGTTAAAAGCACAGCGCGAAGCGGGCATAGCCGTAATACGCGAGAGCGCCGAAACCTGAGGTTCCGGCGCTCTCAAAAATCAGAAATCGGCAGTTATCGTGCGTAGTTCACGTACAGACCATGGATCAAACCTGGAATAAACCCCAGAATAGTCAGCACCAAATTCAATAGCGCTGTCTTGTCAATTCCGTGCTTCATGGCAACGCCGACCGGTGGCAACAGGATCGTGAGGATGAGCGTAATAAGTGACATCTATTGATTTCCTTTGAATGCGAATGTGTTCCCGTCGCTATATAGGAAATCAATGAGTTACCGGCTGATCGGTTCCCAAATCTATTCGTTTCGCGTCGCGATCCATGTGCCGCAGATCACCAATATTGCCAGCGAGATGTAATAATAGGGCGCGCCAAGCGTGTACCAAGTGAACACCACGCCCGCCGCAATAGAGACGATGGCGATGGTTTTGGACTTGCGGCTGATCGCCCGCCGCTCGCGCCAGTCCTTGACCTGCGGCCCCCAATGCGGGTGTTCGAGTATTTTCTGCTCGAGCTCCGGACTGGACCTGGCGAAGAAATAGACGGCCAGCAGCAGGAATGGTACGGTTGGCATGATCGGCAATGCTGCCCCGATTGCACCCAGTCCGGCACTGGCAATTCCCAGAGCTTTGAATATCGGGCGTTTCATCGCCGCACGCTCATGCCGAAGCCAAGCGCGCCGCGTGTTCTTTTACCAAACCAATCATGTTGGGGACGCCTTGTGTGCGGTTAGAGCTAAGCTGGTTCTTGAGGTCGAAGGGCTCAAGCGCGGCGGTCACATCCATCTCGGCGACCGTCTGCGCTGGCTTATCCTGTACGGCGGAGATCACCAATGCGACGATACCTTTGGTAATCGCTGCATTGCTGTCTGCCAGAAAGTGCAGGGCTCCACTTTCTTCGGTAGGATAGACCCACACACTGGCAGAGCAGCCGCGCACCAGTGTCGCATCGGTCTTGAGAGCGGCGGGCATATCATCGAGCTCGCGGCCGAGCTCGATCAACAGGCGATAGCGTTCATCGCCTTCGAGGAACTCATATTCTTCTTGGATATCTTCAAGTGTGCGCATTAGCCGCATGTAGTGATTGCGGTTTACAAATCCACCCCGCTGGCAATTGCTTCCAGCTTGCGGATACGTTCTTTCAGATCGGCAATCTCGATCCGGGCAGCGCCCGCGCTTGACCCTACATCAGAGCCGGTATCGACGTGCTCGCGAGTATGGACGGCGCGTTCGAGCTCCTGTTCTTTCAGCGCCAGCCATCCCTGCCAGCCGCGCAGGCCGATCAAGGCGACAATCGTCAAGCCGATAATCGTTGCGCTGGATATGATGATCTGTTCGGTCATTTCACAAATCCTCCCTCAAGGCGGGCCCCCAAAACCGGGTTTGCCATCACGCGGCCCGCATCCTCTGGTTACTTGTCTCTCAAACTTTCAATCTCGTCAGAGATCGCTGCAATTTTCCGGCTCTCGGATGTGTTCGCATCGGTCGCGATCCGTTCCAGCACTTTGATCCGCTCGCGCAGCTCTTTGACCTCGCGTTGCGCGTCGGGATCTGCTTTGGGGATGTAGCTTTCGTTCCCTTGCTTATCAGCGATAATCCCCGCTCTGGCGCGCTGCCGACCGCGAATCACACTGGTGACCGCGCCAATTGCGACGATGATCACCAAGGCCGTCCCAAAACTCATTGTACCTTCTCCTTGGCCGCGGTCAGCGTGTCTAGGTCATCAAGATCGCGAAGATGTTCGATCTGCTGCGCAAGATCAGTCCCTTTGTCGGTGGCGATCCGCTCCAGTACCCGGACGCGTTTCTCCAGTTTGCGATATGCTTCGCCATCCGCTCCGCGTCCGGACTTGGCTTCTTCGGTTCTAGCAAGCAGTTCGAGTTTGCGCTCTTCGTGCTCATTGGAGCGCCGATGTGTGAACATTGCGAACGGAAACACGATCATAGCCAAGATCAGGATGAATGCGAAAATGCCCATAAGATCACTGTCCATCAGTTCACTTCCTTGTCTTCGCGCAGGCGATCAATCTCGTGTGTGAGCTGATATCCGCTGTCAGTGACGATGCGTTCCACGTTTGCCATGCGGTCTTTAATTGAACCGAGTTCGGCGCGCAGTTCCGCGTTTTCTTGGGTCAAGAGTTTGACTCGCTCGACCGCTTCGTCATTCTTGGGATAGACGGGCTTGCCCCAGCTGTTTTCTAGCGGATAGCCATTTTTCATCCGCATCCAGGTATTGATGATCCAGCCGCCGGTAATGATCGCAACACCGGCAATGATCGCGGTTTCGGTAACAGGGAACATCAGGCTTTTTCCTTATTCTCGATATCGAGCGGCACGCCGCTATCAGTTGATTTCATGTCGGGCAGATCGCGCAGCGCCTCGATTTCTTCGTTCAGCCGGTACCCTTTGTCGGTCACGATCCGCTCGAGCGTTTCCATCCGCTTCCCCTGATCTTTGAGCAACTGGATCAGCTCGGCATTTTCCGCGCGCAGCTCTTTGATCTCGCCGCTGTTCTTGGGGGCAGTCTTGCCGCCCCATTCATCCTCCAATTCGTAGCCGTGCTTGGCGCGAATCCAGTTGTTGATCAGCCAGCCACCAGTGCTGAGTGCGATAATTGCGATCACAAAGGTCGGTCCACCCCAGTCCATTATACGTTTTCCTTCTTCGCAACGTTGAGCGGTGTGCCGCTATCGGTTCCCTCGACTTCACGCTGGTCGCGCAATGCTTCGATCTGAGTCGCAATATCGTAGCCACGATCAGTGACGATGCGTTCCAGAACTGCGACGCGATCCTCTAGCTGTGTGACCTGGCTGGCATATTGGGCTGCCTTCTCACTGCTGGCCTCGGCTGTTGCAGAAATTCGCTTTTCCTCGAGCTTGCGGTTGTTCACCAGCCAGATGATTCCCAGCACCATGATGAACGGCGCCAGCGGTATGAGAATGCCTAAATCCATGTGTATTCCCCTCAGTATTCAGTCTCAACGCAGACGCTCGATTTCGGCGTTCAGGCGCGGATTGCTGGTGACGTAATATGTCTCGACATCTGCCAGCCGGCGATCGATGTCGCGCATCCGGCTGCGAATTTCGCGAGCACTGCGCTGAGGGCTCTGGCGAACACGCTGCCAGTATTTCTGCTCGTCCTGCTCCACATAAAGATGCGGCGGCTTTTTATTGAGCAGCAGGCCAGCGACGAAATAGATCGGAATTGCAAAGCCGGTGCTGAAGGCAAGGATGAGCGCTGCCAAGCGGACCCACAAGACGTTTACGCCAGTATAGTCGGCAATGCCCGAACATACGCCCATCAGCTTTGCGTTTTGCTTGTCACGATACAGGGTGGTGCGTTCGCTGGTCATTACCGGGCTTCCTTTTTCTCTGCGAGCAAGCGGTCGAGCTCGCGCAATTGCTGATTATCTGTTTCGCGGTCATGCATCAGACGGGCTGGTTGATAGTCGGGGTTGTCGCTGGCCACGAGGCGCTCGACAGTGTCCATCCGCTCATCCAGACGCTTGGCGAGTTGATACAGTTCGCCCAGCAAGTCCTCGTCATCGGTGGTAATCGTTGCGGCCGTTTTCCACTTGGTGACATAGTGCATGATCAACCATGGCAGACCGATAAACAGGATCGGTACGATGATGATTTCACTCGGAAAATCCATGGCTCACTTAGTCCTTCTTGTCAGAGGCGCTTTTCAGGGCGGCCTTCATAGCTTCTAATTCTTCATCGACTTTATCGGCGCCTGCCAGCGCCGCGATCTCGTCTGACAGGCTTGGCTTGCCGCTATTGTCGGCAATTGACATCGCGTCTGCGCGGCCTTCTGCGTAATCGACGCGGCGTTCGAGCTGGTCGAACCGGGCAAGCGCCTCATCGGTCCGTTCCGTGCTCATCAGCGTGCGCAGCTTGGCACGGTTTTCCGCACTTTCCAGACGCGCCGCGATGGCGGTCTGGCGGCTGCGGGCTTCGCGGAGACGATTTTGCAGTTTGGCGATGTCCTGTTCGTAGGCACGAAGAGCGTCGTCCAGCACAGCGATCTCTGCTTTAAGCTGATCGGACATGTCCGACGCCTTCTTCTTCTCGACCAGAGCGGCGCGGGCAAGATCTTCGCGATCCTTGCTCAAAGCCAATTGTGCTTTCTCGCCCCAATCGGCCTGCAGCCTGTCCAGTTTGACCGTATGCCGATGCATTTCCTTCTGATCAGCGATCGTCCGTGCCGCGCTCGCGCGCACTTCCACAAGAGTTTCCTCCATTTCGAGGATGATCATGCGGATCATTTTTGCCGGGTCATCGGCATTATCCAGCATATCGTTGAAATTGGCGGCGATGATGTCACGGGTTCGGCTGAATATTCCCATCAAGGGTGCTCCACTGTTGAACAGATTAAATGTTTGCGCCTGCATATTAGCAGTCTGGGTCGGTGTCGGGGTCTGACGAAGGCGTTCCACCTCGGCTTCGAAACGGGATACCGGATTAACACCTTTTTCGGGCGCTAGGGGATCCCGTTCTCCCGAACCTTTGTCGGAAGGCTTGTTCATGCGAGTTCGACCGCTTCTATTGTTGGCGATGCCGCGAATGCTGGATCAACCTGCATTTGCGTTGTCAGAGCAACAAATGCACACATTGCAGCGATGCTGGCCATTGCGGCCTGACCCAGTTTGGTCTGGAAAAAGCGGCGGTCATACATGGCACGGTTCCTTCTAAGATAGTGGCAAAACGGATTTTCGACACCGTTTGGTATTGCCCACAACATAGCAAAGGGTGTGCCAAACTGATTTAATCTAGAATTTTCAAAGATGTATGCGGCCTCGCGAAAAATCCCACTTAGTGCCTATTGCCAACAATCGGGAATTTTCACTATAGGTTGGGTTATGGAGCAAAAGAACCAATTTATCGGCCAATCCGGGGCGTTTCTGGACGCGGTCGAGCGGGCCAGCCGCGCGGCTCCGATGCGGCGTCCGGTGCTCGTCGTCGGCGAGCGCGGGACCGGCAAAGAGCTCATCGCCGAGCGCCTCCACCGCCTGTCCGAGCGGTGGGGTGAGCCGCTGGTTACTATGAACTGTGCAGCTCTTCCCGAAACGCTGATCGAGGCCGAATTGTTCGGTCACGAAGCAGGCGCTTTCACAGGTGCTACCAAAGCGCGCGCCGGACGTTTCGAAGAAGCCGACAAAGGTACCTTATTTCTCGACGAACTGGGAACCCTGTCTATGGCCGCGCAAGAGCGCTTGCTGAGGGCTGTCGAATATGGCGAGGTCACACGGATTGGCTCTTCGCGCCCGATCAATGTCGACGTAAGAATTGTCGCGGCAACCAATGAGAATCTCCCCAAGGCAGCTGAGGAAGGTACATTCCGTTCCGACCTGCTCGACAGGCTGACTTTCGAAGTCATCACTCTGCCGCCGCTGCGCGTACGGGACGGTGATATCGACATGCTGACCGACTATTTCGGGCGGAAAATGGCGGCAGAAATTGGCTGGGAAGGTTGGCCAGGTTTTGCCGAGCATGTCCGCAAGCAGCTCGACAACCACCCATGGCCAGGCAATGTCCGCGAGCTGCGCAATGTTGTTGAGCGCGCGATCTATCGCTGGGATGATTGGAAAGAGCCGATTGCGCATGTGCAGTTCGACCCGTTCGACTCTCCATGGAGACCTATTGGCGAGCCATCGAGCAAGTCAAAACCCGCTGAGGCGACAGCGCCTGTTACGACAACTGCTGCGCCAGCTACAGATCTGGAGTCCGTTAATGACCTTCGTGCCGCTGTAGACGAGCATGAGCGGGCTATCGTCGAGCATGCACTGGGCAAACACCGTTGGAACCAGCGCCAAACTGCGAAAGCATTGGGGCTGAGCTATGACCAGCTGCGCCATTGCATCAAGAAGCATAGCTTAATGGAGGGGCAGGATTAATCATCTATTAGACAAACCCCTGTAAACAAGTCCGAATTCAGAAGGCTCGGCGTTGGGATGGGGTTATGGACAAGTTGTTTCGGATCGCGATGGGTTTGGGGTTGATCGCCTGGATAGCGCTCATGGTCACAGTACAGACCGACTATGAGTACAGGGCGGCCATCGCTGACGGCGACACAGGACAGCCGCCGATAAAAATCCAATCCATCGAAGATCCGGTTGAAAAGAAGGGCGTTCGAGAGGACGACTTAGCTGACGACTGGGGCGCGGCTATCCGGTCATCTGATAGCGAGGAATGAGGGCGGCAGCTGTGAAATTGTTTGAAAATGTAACTCCGAGTGATTGGTTGAGCGCCTTTCGCGAGATGATAGCGGCCGAGCTTCGCGCCTATTTCCTGGTTTTTTGCGGGCTTGCGATCATTCTGATCCTCGGTTTCGCGGTGCCGATAGTCGGACAATATCTTGCGCAAGAGCAGATAAGAGCGGAAACGGCCGCCGAAGTTGCGGACGAGAAGATACCGCAAAAGGCACTTCCTCCTCAGCCAGTCATCCAGGACTATCGCGCGAACGCCGACGATGGCTGGAGCGATGACAGTCTCGTTGCAGCGCAGGCGGCGAACTGACCACTGGTCATTTTCGTGCGCTCCCCGCCACGCGAAGCGTTCAGAGCTGTACTGGCGATGCAGGGTGTTGGTATGCGCCATGACGACGTATGCCATTGCATGAAGAAGCACCGGCTGGCAGAAGGTTGACAAATTTAGAACTCGTTCTGGTCTGGGAATTCTGTGAACCGTCTGATCCATATGATGCAATTATCTGCCTTGCTGGCTTTGGCTGTTTCGACGCCGTCATTCGCAGCCGGTCCTGATGGCGTGCCCGAAGGTGCCAGCGCCGAGCAGATAGCGGCCAATGAAACGGCGGCGCGCATTGGTGAGCAGATGTATCAGCATGATCGGGCCGCATGGAGAGCAAGCGACGAACTCAATGCGCAACTGCGACCTGAAGATCGCCCAGACTATCTTACTTACATCACCGAAGAACTCGACAACGGCAATATCCGGGTGGTGTTTTACACCAAGCTGGAAGAAGCGCTGGTCGAGTTCGTGGTGTTCGAGATCGATCGCGGCAATGTTGTGTCCGCGAAAATGCATGATGACCCATCCCAGCATCCGCTGTCCGATCTGCTGCTGAAGAAAGTGGCCGCGCGAGATGTGGCGATGCAGCAGGGGGCCGAGCAGAAATTGCCGCTCTGCCGCTCGGGGGCCGCCAATTACGTGACATTGCCGCCGGACGATGAGGGCATGATCGCAGTGTATATTCTTTCACCTCCGGTCATACCGGGCCGATTCCCGCTGGGTGGGCATTACCGCTTTATGATCGATGCAGAGGGTGAAGCCGTTAGCGGACGTGCATTCGAGAACTCCTGCCTCGATGCGCCGCGGTTCGAGCGTTACGTGCACAATGCGCCCGAAAACTTCCCATTCGTGCATGTCCTCGATCCGCATCCGACCGAGATCCATCATTTCGCCGCACGCTATATGAATCTGGCGCTGCAAGTTACCGCGGCGGAGGTCACTTGGAACATTGATTATGTCCGCTGGACCGATGAAGAAATCGCTGCGGGTGAGGCAATGGCGAACGGTGTGATGCCGGGAAGCCAATGAATGGACTGAGCCAGAATCTAATTTTCCAATTATAGTTGCAATCGTGCTGATCCCCGCCTATTTGCTCCTCATCCCGACATTGTGACTTCAAAGTGGGGCTGGCGCCGAAAGGGGCTGGCACGAAACTCTATTGTCACAACGATTCTTTACTGACGGAGACCGAATGGCCGATCTGGCACGCCTGACACAGATTATCGAACCTGAAGCGAAAGCTCTCGGGTTTGATCTTGTGCGCGTGAAGATGATGCCGTCGGAGGCAGGTGACGGCACGCAGGCTTTGCAGATCATGGCAGAGGATCCGGCGACGGGTCAGCTGGTGATCGAGCAGTGCGCGGCTCTGTCGCGCGCCGTGTCCGAGCAGATCGATGCTCTTGAAGAACAGGGCGATGTTCTGGTTCAGGGTGCTTACCACCTCGAAGTCAGTTCACCCGGTATCGACCGCCCGCTGACACGGCCCAAGGATTTTTCCGATTGGGCCGGGCATGAGGTGAAGGTCTCGATGATCAAAGGCTTTGATGGCTCGCGCAATATGCGTGGCAATCTGGTCGGGATAGCCGGAGACAGTGGCGCCGAAACCGTCACAATTGAAGATAACAAAGCCGGTGCGGTATCTTTTCCAATCGGTTCGATCCATTCGGCAAAGCTCGTCCTGACCGACGCGCTGATTGCTGCAACCAAACCATTGGACACTTCCGGTGCCGATGAAATTTCAGAAGACGAAGAAGAGAAGGCTGACAATTAATGGCCAGTGCTATTTCCGCCAATAAGGCAGAGCTGCTTGCAATCGCAAACGCTGTCGCAACCGAGAAGATGATCGACAAAGCGATCGTCATCGAAGCGATGGAAGAAGCGATCCAGAAGAGCGCGCGCAACCGCTATGGCGCGGAGAATGACATTCGCGCGAAGCTCGACCCGCAAACCGGCGATCTGCGCCTGTGGCGTGTTGTCGAAGTGGTGGAAGAAGTCGAAGACTACTTCAAGCAAGTCGATCTGAAAGCCGCGCAAAAGCTGGAAGACGATGCCAAGCTGGGTGACTTCATTGTCGACCCGCTGCCACCCGTTGATCTGGGCCGGATTGATGCGCAGAGCGCCAAGCAAGTGATCTTCCAGAAGGTTCGGGATGCCGAGCGTGAGCGTCAGTTCGAAGAATTCAAAGACCGCGACGGCGAAGTCATCACCGGCGTGATCAAATCGGTCGAGTTTGGCCATGTGATCGTCAATCTGGGCCGCGCCGAAGGCGTTATCCGCCGCGACCAGCAGATTCCGCGTGAAGCTGCGCGTGTGGGTGAGCGTATTCGTGCGATCATCACCAAAGTGGAGCGCAACAATCGCGGTCCGCAGATTTTCCTCAGCCGCGCGCATCCTGATTTCATGCGCAAGCTGTTCGCGCAGGAAGTGCCCGAAATTTACGACGGCATTATCGAGATCAAAGCGGCCGCTCGCGATCCGGGCAGCCGCGCCAAGATCGGCGTCATCAGCCATGATAGTTCCATCGACCCCGTCGGTGCCTGTGTGGGTATGAAAGGTAGCCGCGTTCAGGCCGTAGTGCAGGAATTGCAGGGCGAGAAGATCGACATCATTCCATGGTCGGAAGACACCGCGACATTTGTGGTCAACGGCCTCCAGCCTGCGACTGTTGCGCGGGTTGTTCTCGATGAGGATGAAGGCCGGATTGAAGTGGTCGTTCCTGACGATCAGCTTAGCCTGGCGATTGGCCGCCGCGGCCAGAATGTCCGTCTCGCCAGTCAGTTGACCGGTCACCAGATCGATATCATGACCGAGGAAGAAGCCTCCGAAAAGCGTCAGAAGGAATTCGCCGAGCGGTCGAAAATGTTCGAAGAAGAGCTCGACGTCGACGAAACCCTGTCGCAGCTTCTGGTTGCCGAAGGTTTCGCCGAGCTGGAAGAAGTTGCCTATGTGCAGCTTGAAGAGCTGGGCGCGATTGAAGGTTTCGATGATGAATTGGCCGAAGAACTTCAGAGCCGTGCTCTGGAAGCTATCGAACGTCACGAAGCTGCTGCTCGCGAAGAGCGCCGCGAAATGGGCGTTGAAGATGCTATCGCAGAAATCCCGCACCTGACCGAAGTTATGCTGGTCACGCTCGGCAAAGCCGGCATCAAGACACTCGATGACCTCGCCGATCTCGCGACGGATGAGCTGATCGCCAAGAAGCGTGAAGCACCGAAGCGCCGTCAGAATCCGACCGAGGGGCCGCGCATGAAGGCTGATGTCCAACAGTCGAAGCGGACTGAAGACAAAGGCGGCGTTCTTGGCGAGTATGGCCTGAGCGAAGAACAGGGCAACGAGATCATTATGGCTGCCCGCGCGCATTGGTTCGAAGACGAGGAAGACGCACCGGCTGCTGCTTCCACCGACGAACCTGACACACAGGAGGCCGCCGATGCGGACTCCACCACATGAGACTGTAGCGTCCGACATCTCTGAAGCCGCAACGGGGCGGGGGCATAAGGCTTCCGCGCCCGAACGGCGCTGCATCCTGTCCGGAGAGGTTTCTTCGAAAGACGAACTGATCAGGCTTGCGATTTCGCCAGCCAAAAAAGACGGGACAAGCGATGTGCTGCCCGACCCGCTGGCGCGTGCCCCCGGGCGCGGCGCGTGGCTCGGCGCGACACGCGCTGAACTTGCAGAGGCGCTGACTGCCGGAAAATTGCGCGGTGCTTTAGCGCGGGCATTCAAAGGTGCGAAACTGACCGTACCTGATGACCTGCCCAACTTAATCGAGACGGCACTTTCCAGCTTGCTATTAGACCGCCTTGGTCTCGAAATGCGCGCCGGAAAACTTATATTGGGATCAGACCGGATTGCCGAACAGGCCCGATCTGGCCGGATTGCGCTGCTTCTCCACGCTTCCGATGCAAGCGAGGACGGGCGTAAGAAGCTGGATCAGGCATGGCGGGTAGGGCGCGAAGAAGAAGGTTCAGGAGGCCGGCCAGAAGGTAGGGGTATCACCTTGCCACTGGACCGAGCGGCCCTGTCTGTGGCATTGGGCCGCGATAACGTCGTTCATATGGCGCTGGCAGATGATAAGTCCGCAGAACGGGTCCAATCGGTCCTAACGCGCCTGATGCATTTCCTACGGGCTGATAAGCCCCTAAAGAGTTCGGGTGAACCGAATACGGGCGAGGTGCACGCTGCGCCCGTTCAGAATGACGAATTGAGTACTGAAGGATAAACGAGCTTTATGAGCGACGAAGACAAGAAACCGACGCGCACCCGCAAGCCGCTTGGCCTGAAAGGCCCGGCTGGTGGTGGAGAAGTCAAACAGACTTTCTCCCACGGCCGGACGAATAACGTCACGGTTGAGGTGAAGCGTAAGCGTAAGCTCGTGAAGCCTGGCGAGACACCGCCGCCCGCGCCCGAGCCAACGCCGGCACCAGCCCCGACACCGGCGCCTGAGCCGGCTGCCAAGGCGCCTGCGCCGAAGAGGAAGGTCGTTGATACTTCCGAAACACCGCAGGAGCGTGTTGCCCGTCTCCAGCGTGAGGCCGAGGAAGAGCGCCTGCGTCTTGCCGAAGATGCCAACCGCCGTGATGCGGAGCAAAAGGCCAAAGCGCTTGAGCAGGAGAAGCAAGCTCAGGAAGACAACAAGAAAGCCGACGCCAACGCTGAAGCTGCTGCCAAGAAAGCCGCCGAAGACGAAGCAAAGCAAGCTGCCGAAATCGCTGCTGCAGAAGCTGCGGCCAAAGAAGCGCCTGCCGAAGAAAACAAAGCCACGCCAACACCGGCTGCACGTAAATTCACGCCTGTCGCCCGTCCCGAACCGAAGCGCCCTCCCAAAAAGGAAGAGAAGCGCCCGGCCAAGGGTGGCGGAAAAGACAAGCGCCGTTCGGGCAAGCTGACCGTTACCAAAGCGCTGAACGAGGACGAAGGCCGCCGCGCCCGTAGCCTCGCCGCGTTGAAACGTGCGCGCGAGAAAGAGCGCCGTGAACAGGGGGGCGGTTCATCCAAGCCGCGCGAGAAGCAGGTCCGCGACGTTATCGTGCCAGAGGCGATCACTGTTGGCGAATTGGCCAAGCGTATGGGTGAGAAGGGCGCTGACCTCGTGAAAGCGCTGTTCAACATGGATATGATGGTCACCGTCAACCAGACGATCGACCAGGATACCGCTGAATTGCTGGTTGAAGAATTCGGCCACAATATCGAACGCGTTTCTGAAGATGATGTCGATATCAAGGTCGAGGAAGACAAGGATCCAGAGGAAACTCTGAAACCGCGTCCGCCTGTGGTTACGATCATGGGCCATGTCGATCACGGTAAAACCAGCCTGCTTGATGCGCTGCGCGGTACCAATGTGACCAAGGGTGAAGCGGGCGGTATTACCCAGCATATCGGTTCCTATCAGGTCACCACCAAGGACAAATCGAAGATCACTTTCCTCGATACGCCGGGTCACGCAGCTTTCACCGAAATGCGTCAACGCGGAGCCAATGTTACCGATATCGTGGTGCTGGTTGTTGCGGCAGATGACGGTATCATGCCGCAAACGATCGAAGCGATTAAGCACACCAAGGCGGCTGACGTTCCGATGATCGTGGCGATCAACAAGATCGACAAGCCGGAAGCGAACGCACAAAATATCCGTGAGCGTTTGCTTGAGCATGAAGTTATCGTGGAAGCTATGTCGGGTGAAGTGCAGGATGTCGAAGTCTCGGCAACTAAGGGTACCGGCCTTGATGAATTGCTCGAGAAGATCGCGCTTCAGGCTGAATTGCTTGAACTGAAAGCCAATCCTGACCGTCCGGCTGACGCTACTGTAATCGAAGCACAGCTCGACAAGGGCCGCGGCCCTGTCGCGACTGTGTTGGTGACACGCGGTACGCTGAAACGCGGCGATGTGTTCGTGGTCGGTACCGAAAGCGGTAAAGTCCGTGCGGTGGTCAACGATCAAGGCAAGCAGATCAAGGAAGCGGGCCCGTCCATGCCGGTCGAGGTTCTTGGCCTTGGCGGAGTACCGGGCGCAGGCGATCAGTTGACTGTGGTCGAAAACGAGGCGCGCGCCCGCGAAGTGGCCGAGTTCCGTCAGGAACGCGCGACCGCCCAGCGTACAGCGCTCGCCCCGACCAGCTTCGATACGATGTTCAACAATTTGAAGAGCGACGTCGTTGAATTCCCAGTTCTGGTCAAAGCCGATGTGCAGGGCAGTGTCGAAGCGATCACCACTGCGCTACACAATCTCGGCAATGATCTGATCAAGGTCCGCGTGCTGCACGCAGGCGTTGGTGCGATTACCGAAAGCGACGTGACGCTGGCGGCGGCATCAAATGCCCCGATCATCGGCTTCAACGTCCGGCCCAACCCCAAGGCCCGCCAATTGGTCGAGCGGGAGAAGGTCCGGATGAAATATTTCGACGTGATCTATCACCTGACCGACGAAATCGGGAAGGAAATGGCTGGCGAGCTTGGCCCCGAAAAGATCGAGCATGTTGTTGGCCGCGCCGAAGTCAAAGAAGTCTTCAAATCCGGCAAGAAGGACAAGGCCGCCGGCCTTATGGTCACCGAGGGCGCGATCCGCAAAGGCCTGTTCGCACGCCTTACGCGCGACGATGTCATCGTTTCGGCGACAACCATCGCCTCGCTGCGGCGTTTCAAGGACGATGTGGATGAAGTCCGCACAGGCCTCGAATGCGGCGTGGTTCTGGAAGACACGAATGACGTCCAACCGGGCGACAGCCTCGAAGTCTTCGAGATCGAGGAGAAAGAGCGGGTTCTTTGATAATTGCCTAAAAGTCGATCCCGTAACAAACCCATGGCGCCGACTCCCTCGAAAAAAAAGGGATGGTGGGCGCGTAACCGTGACGAGGTCGGCGACGGTATGTTGGCCGGTTGTTTGCCAGCGTTTGCTATTGTTGCGTTTCCCACTTCATTGGTGATCATAGTTACAGCAAGTGTCTGATGCCCCAATCTTCACTCGTCGCCGCTCACCATCCGCTGAGTTGATGGGATCGGAGTTCGTTTCCTTTGACGAGGAGACGGCGACGGCGACCGTTCGCTACACTCCGCCGCCTTCGTTCGCCTCGCCGCGCGGTGCGGTGCAGGGCGGGCTGATCGGCGGCTTTCTGGATGAGGTCATGGGTACGGCTTTACTCGCCGCGAGTGATGGCGAGCTGCTGCCGCTCAATCTCGATATGAATATGACTTTCGTACGCATGGTTCCGATGGAAACAATAACCGCCAAGGGTCGCGTTATCCGTGTTGGACGCCGCGTTGCCTTTCTTGAAGGCGAGCTGTTCGACAAGGACGGGAATCTCCTTGCCCGCGCGACCTCCACCGCCATGCCTACTTCTGTACCGGGTGGCGAGACATGAGCGATTTCCAGGCGAAGATCTGGCCGCATTCCGAGTTAATGGGTGCCGAGTTTGTCTCTTTCGACAAAGACACCAACACAGTGACTATCAACTTTACTGCGCCGGAAGTTTTTATCACTCCGCGCGGAAGCGTGCAGGGCGGATTGGTTGCGGGTTTTCTCGATGAGACGATGGGCTGGGCGCATACTTATTCCACGAATGGCGAATATTCGCCGCTGATGCTGGATGTGAATTTCTCTCTGCTCCGCCCTGTACGGCAAGGTCCATTGGTTGCCAAAGGTACGGTCATCAAGGCGGGTAAACGTATAGTGTTCCTGAGCGCTGAGCTGATGGAGCCCGATGGAACGATCCTTGCGCGCGGTACCTCCACCTGCATCCCGACACCTAATCCGGGAATTGATCTCTCGGTGCCGCGATGAATCGCTACGTCGCCTTTCTCGGCAGCATCAATGTCGGTAAAGACCGGCTGAAGATGGTCGATCTTCGCGAAGCGTTAGAACGTGAGGAACTTGAGGAGATCGAGACCGTCGCGGCCAGCGGCAATGTGCTGTTCACCCACGAACCGATGCCGTCCGAGGGGCTTGCAGAAAAGATCGCATGGATCATCCGCGACGAATTCGACATCGACAGCGAAGTGGTAGTGATGACGCGCGATGAGCTTGCTGCGATCATCGCCGAGAACCCGTTTGCCCAGGGCCCGGAAGCGGGTGAGGAGAAATTCGTCCACACCATGTTCTTCCTCGATCAACCCGGTGACATGCAGATCAAGGCTCTGCAAATTGATCACGAAGGGCGCGGTAATGAACGGATTGCTGGCGGAACCAATGCGCTGCATGTCGACTATGTCGATGGGGTTGGCCGCAGCAAGTTGACCGGCGATTTTATCACGCGCCGCCTTGGAATTCGCGGCACTGCACGCAATATTAGATCCATGAAACGTATTCTTGCAAAGATGGACGAGCTCAATGGCTAGAAACGAGTCCACCAAAGAACAACAATCGGTCCGCGTCTTGAAAGTGGGCGAGCGAGTGCGGCATATCTTGTCCGAACTGCTCGCGCGCGGGGAGGCGCATGACGATGTGCTACGCGCAACCAGCGTCAGCGTGACCGAAGTTCGCATGACGCCCGATCTGCGCAACGCAAAAGTCTATGTGAAACCGCTATTGGGCGAGGATGAAGGCGTGGTGCTCAAAGCGCTGCGCTCTAACACTGCCTTTTTCCAGCGCGAAGTCGCCAAACGCCTCGGCCTGAAATTCGCGCCGAAACTGAACTTCCAGCCAGACGAAAGCTTCGACGAAGCCAGCCGGATCGACCAGTTGCTCAGCGATCCAAAGGTTGCCCGTGACCTGGGCGGCGACGAATAAGGCGCCTTAGCCGCCCCCGCCAGGCAGCGTATATGCCACCGGTGCATCCGGTCCGAGCGGAATGCCGAGATAGAACCAGACCACGATCAGCGTCGTGCCTGAGATCAGCAGCCATACCGAGTAAGGCAGCATCATAGCGGTCAGGCTGCCCAGGCCGAAGTCGGCTTTCCAGCGCTGCGCAAACACGAGAATAAGCGGGAAGTAGACCATCAGCGGGGTGATGATGTTGGTAGCACTGTCACCGACGCGGTAGGCGGCGGTTGCGCCCTCCGGACTAATTCCGAGCAGCATCAGCATCGGAACAAGGATCGGTGCCAGCAGCGCCCATTTCGCGCTGGCAGACCCTACGAACAGGTTGAGCAGGCCCGCAAAGATCACCATCAGGCCGAGCACCAGTGGCAATGGTAGTCCGGTGGACTCGATGCCCGCGGCACCGTGTACTGCGGATATAAGGCCCAGATTGGACCAATGGAACATCGCCACGAAATGCGCGGCGGCGAAGGCGAGGACGAGGTAGTAGCCCATGTCCTTCATCGACTCCGCCATCATATTGACGAGATCGCGGTGGTCCTTGATCACGCCGGTCGCGCGGCCATAGGCCCAGCCGGTGAGCAGGAAGAGCAGGAAGAACGCACCTACCAGTGACTGGTAAAGCGGACGTAATTCGGAATGGATCGAACAGTCTGCCGCCGGAATGGCCGCACAAGCGGTTTCATCGATCAAGGGTGTGCCCGGTGCGAACACCATTGCCAACCATAGAGCCACTACGAAAAGTGCTGCCAATCCCGCATGGCGCAGACCTTTGGAAGCCAGTTCGCCGGTATGCTCGGTCGGATCGGGGCTGAGACCGTCATCGTTTGCGCCAGCGGATGCTCCGCCGGTCCAACGGCCGAGGCGTGGTTCGATAATTTTGTCCGTCACGTACCAGATGATCGGCAGAAACAAGACCGTCATCGCTGCGATAAAGTACCAGTTACCCGCGATATTGGCGGTCCAAGTCGGGTCGAGCGAGCTGGCTGCGACTGCTTCCTCGGTGATACCGAACAACAGCGCATCGAGTTGACCGGGAGAGATATTGGCCGAGAAGCCGCCCGATACACCCGCGAATGCCGCCGCAATACCAGCCAGCGGGTGACGTCCTGCGGCTGCAAAAAGGATGCCTGCGAGAGGGATAAGAACGACGTAACCGGCGTCAGCGGCATGGTTGCCGATCATCGCGACGAGGGCAACGACTGGCGTCAGGAGCGCTTTTGGCGCGCTTTTCACAGCTTTAGCCATACCAGCGGCAAAGAAACCTGACCGCTCGGCGACACCCGCACCAAGCATCACGACAAGCACATAACCAAGCGGGTGGAAGTGGGTGAACGTCTTGGGCATTTCGACCCACAGACGCTGGATATTCTCTGCGGCCAATAGGCTTACCGCTTGGATCTTCAGCGCGCCTCCGGTCGCTTCATCGAGCTCGGTCGGATGGAAAGCGGATACACCCGCCATTGCGCAGATTACCGAAATGACCACCAGCGCAATAATCAGATAGAAGAACAGGAAAACCGGATCGGGCAGCTTGTTACCTGTCCGCTCGACCCAACCCAGAATGCCCTTTTGCGTCGAATCCGATGCGACTGCTTCGCTCATTTACACACCCTCATTGCGTGCCGCTCTTCCGTAAGGCGGCATTTTGCGTTTAACTCTGCTGCATGGCTAAGCTGTATTTCTATTACGCGTCAATGAACGCAGGCAAATCGACCACGCTTTTGCAGGCGGATTTCAACTATCGCGAGCGAGGCATGAATACGATGCTGTGGACTGCACAGCTGGATGACCGCTCGGAAGATAAGGCGATTGAGAGCCGGATCGGGCTTGGTGCGGAGGCGCACCGCTATCAGGAAGGAACCGATTTGTGGGTGCAAATAAGCGCGGCGCATTCCGTCGAGCCGATTGATTGCGTGCTGATCGACGAAGCGCAGTTCTTGTCCAAAGATCAGGTCTGGCAATGCGCGCGGCTGGCGGATGAGGGCGGCATTCCGGTGCTGTGCTACGGATTGAGGACCGACTTCCAGGGTGAGCTCTTCCCCGGGTCGGCAGCATTGCTCGGGATCGCAGACTCTCTCGTGGAGCTCAAAGCCGTCTGCCATTGCGGCAAGAAAGCCAGTATGAATTTGCGGGTGGATGAAAGCGGCGCGGCTGTAAAAGCTGGGGCGCAGACGGAGATCGGCGGGAACGACCGTTATGTCGCGCTTTGCCGAAAGCATTTCAGCGAGGCGTTGGGCGGCTAACAACTCTACTTAGGTGTGATTGCATCCACGAAGCGCGCTTTCGGATGCTTCGCAAGTAGTGTCTCCTGCCAAGCATCGCGGCGTTTGCGCTCTACACAGGCGACGATGCATCCGCCGAATCCGCCACCGGTGAGCCGCGCACCAGTTGCTCCAAGCTCAACTGCGTCTTCGACCAGAGCGTCGATAGCCGGCAGCGACATTTCGAAATCATCGCGCATCGATGCGTGGCTTGCGGCCATCAATGCGCCGAATTGGCAGACATCGCCACTTTCCAGCGCTTCGATAGAGGCCAGAACGCGGCGATGCTCGGTAGCGCAGTGGCGCGCGCGGCGGCGAATTGTGTCGTCGATTCCGCCGAAACTCTCAATATTGTCGGGATCGAGCAAGCACAAATCATTGGTACCGAACGCGGCCTTTGCCGCGTCGCATTCCTCCTTGCGCGCGGCGTAGCGGCCATCGGTCAGTTTGCGCGTCTTGCCCGAGTGTATCACCACCATGTCATGCGTTTTGGGTAGGGCGACAACGCGGTATTCCAACGAACTGGTGTCGAGCGCCATCGCTTCGCCCGGCTTGGCAATCGCGACTGCCATTTGGTCCATGATGCCGCAGGGAACGCCAATATAGTCGTTCTCGACCCGGCGGGCAGCGACTGCAATTTCGGTGTCGGTCAGGCCGGAACCTGCCGCTTCGCGCGCAGCTTTGAGCAGCGTGACAATCAACGCGGCGGAGGATGATAAGCCCGATCCAGCGGGAATGGAGGATTGCACCGCGATATCGGCGCCGCCCGTGAGCAGTCCCAATTTGACCGCTTCAATGATCGAGCCAACGGCTGGATCAGACCAGTCACCCTCGGCTGCATCATCCAGTGTGCGCTCGGCGGTGCCCGAATAGCCACGCGCCGACACGCTGATGCGGCGGTCTTCGCGCGGCATAATCGTGGCGGTAAGGCTGACCGACAGGGCTGCGGGCAAAACCCATCCGCCATTATAGTCCGTGTGTTCGCCGATCAGATTTACCCGGCCGGGTGACGTTGCTGTGATGGGCATGTCAGACAGCTCGAAGCGCTTCAACAGCCGTCTCGGGCATCACATCGACGGTGAATACGCCCGTGTGCTGCTCCACTGAAGCAAGATATTTTACGCGATTTGGTCCGCGTAAGAGTGGATAGAACTGTGCGGTGAAGTGGTATTTGTCGCCGCCCTGTCGCGGTGCCGAATGAAGCGCGAACATATAAGGTGTTGGTCGCCCAAAGAGGGCATCGTAGCGGCGCGTCACATCACCCAGCAGAGTTGCGAGGCCATCCAGCTCTTCCTCGTTGCAGTCCCATGGGCCCGCCCTGCACTCGGTTGGGGCGATCCAAACTTCGTATGGGAAGCGTGCAAAGCGCGGGCAGAATGCTGCCAAGCCGCCCGCTTCCCCCAGGCCATAATCCGGCTGTGCTTTGGCGATCTCCGCCGCCAGATCATAGCCACTGGCAAACGCATCGATGGCTGCCTGCTGGACCAGCGGGACTTTGCCGAAGCCATATATCTGCCCGTGTGGATGATGCAGCGTTGCGCCCACTTCTTCGCCGCGGTTCTCGAAGGGCAAAACGTACTCGCATCCCTCTGCGAACATAGCGCGATAGCGGTCGATCCATGCGGCGATCAGAATTCTCCGCCGGTCTTGCCCGATAGTATGCAGGCTGCCCTCGGCCTCAGGCGTGTAGACAATGACTTCACATTTGCCGGTTGCTGGCGCGCTGTCGATGCCATCCAGAATTGGCGGATGCGGTGCAAGAGGATGCAGGCCGGAAAACTTGTTCTCGAAGATTGCCAGCTCGAAATCCTCGAACGGTATTTCGGTGGTCGGCCCGCCTGCCATGGTCGGCGCAAGAGGGTCAGCGCTGGCGGAGGGCTTGAAAGTGCGGTTTTGCCGGTGCGCGGCGTAGATGTTCCACTCTCGCCGCAAGGGGTGAAAACGTAGCTCGCCGCCTGTGGCAATATCGTCATCCTGCTGGGTTTGGACAGGTAGCGAGTGTGCCTCACGTCCGTAGAGATAAAGCATCCGGCCATCGGCTTTGGTGAAGCTACGACGGAACACATCACCTGCCACGGGCGTGTCCAGAGGCGTAACCGTGTCGCTCATGCTACCCTGACCGCGCCGCGTTTGGCGAACCAGCTTTCTAGCGATTTTCGCTCCTCGTCATCCATATGCAGGCCCAATTTACTGCGCCGCCACAGCACATCATCGGCCGTTTGGGCGAACTCGTGTTCGATCAAATACTCGACTTCGGCTTCGGTTAAGCCTGCCCCAAAATCCTCTCCCATCGCTGCCCAATTTGTCGCGTCGCCAATCACGTCGAACAGCAGTGTGCCGTAGGCGCGGCATAGGCGGAACATCACATCGGCCGCGCACCAATCATATCGCGATTGCATGTCCGACACGAATGCATTGAACTTATCAACGTGGATTTCACCGCCGGGTAAGCCCGCACCGGCGGTCCATGCCTGCTTGGTTTCGAGCCAAGGCATCGGTAGCTTGTGCAGCGCGTGTTCGGCCAATTTTCGGTAAGTAGTGATCTTGCCGCCGAAGATTGACAGGATTGGCGGTGCGCCCTCCGGATTGTCGAGCTCGAACACGTAATCGCGGGTCACAGTCGAATTGTTGCGCGATTGATCGTCGTAGAGCGGGCGTACTCCGGAATAGCTCCAGATTGCCTGATCGGGCGCGACATCGACTTTTAGATACTCGTTGATCGCATCGCAGATATAGGCCGATTCATCATCCGAAATTTCGATAGTATTGGCATCGCCTTTGAACGCGACATCGGTGGTTCCGACCAACGTAAATTCCCGCTCATACGGAATTGCGAACACAATCCGGTCGTCTTTGTTCTGGAAGATGTAGGCTTGGTCGTGATCGAACAGCTTGGGGAAGATCAAATGGCTGCCTTTGACCAGGCGAAGGTTCTGATGCTGCTTTTCCGGCATCGCTTTGCCTAGGACGTTGTCGACCCACGGGCCAGCGGCGTTGACCACCGTTCGAGCTGAAATCCGCTGCGTCTTACCGTGCTCGTCTTTGAGATCGGCAAGCCAGACCTGTCCGCTCCGGTCCAAGCTAACGCATTCCGTCCGGGTGCGAATATCCGCGCCGCGTCGTGCTGCGTCCATCGCGTTTAGGACAACGAGCCGTGCATCTTCGACCCAGCAATCCGAATATTCGAAGCCCTTGATGAGGCGCTCTTCCAAAACATCGCCATGTGGCGCGGCGCGCAGGTCCAAGGTTTTCGTGGCAGGCAGTAATTTTCGCCCGCCAATATGGTCGTAGAGAAACAGGCCAAGCCGCAGCAGCCACGAAGGGCGTAGGCCTTTGTCATGTGGCAGAACAAAGCGCAGCGGCCAGATGATATGTGGTGCCATGCCGAGCAATCGCTCCCGCTCGATCAGGCTTTCCCGCACGAGACGGAATTCGTAATGTTCCAGATAGCGCAAACCGCCATGGACCAGCTTAGTGCTGGCAGAGGATGTATGGCTGGCGAGATCATCTTTCTCACACAGCAACACTTTTGCGCCGCGCCCTGCCGCATCGCGCGCGATCCCAACGCCGTTGATCCCGCCGCCGATTACCAGAAGGTCGTATGGTGTATCTTCGCTCAATTCTCGGCCTCTAGATGATAGATCAGGCAAGTGTCGGGATGGACCAGCGGCAGCTGGATGCCGTGCTCCATCAATGCTGCACCTGCGAAGGCTGTTCCATTCTCCATAAGCGCGGCGGCGTCAATGATAGATGGGTGAGAGCGCGACGGGTTACTTTGCGGCCAGAGCAGCTTGATGCGATATTGCTTCGCGGGGTTGAGTCCATCGAAGCGGAGGCGATCCGGTTTCGTGGCCGGATGCATATCGAGCAGCGCACAACTAAACAGCGCTTCATGTTTCTCGCGAGCAACGCAGCCCATTGCGGCAAGATAGTCGGGCGTTTCTATCCGATAGAAATCGCCACCATGGATCAGCTCGCGGTGCTGCTTATGCAATGCGATTGCCGCCGCAAGGGTGGCGCGATCCTGGGCGGTCTCGTCTGCCAGATCGAGCTCCATTCCCATATGCCCAAAGATCGCACTGGCCGCGCGAAACTCCATCGAGAACATCCGGCCGGTGATATGGCAGCGCTTCGGCCCGACATGATTGCCAAGTACGCTCAGCGGGAAGAAATGGCTGGCCCCGCGCATGATCTGATGACGGTGGCGTGCGTCGTTATTATCCGACGTCCAGATTCGGTCGTTCCGTCTGAGAATTTCGTAATCGGCACGAGCGCCGCCTGACGAACAGCTTTCTATTTCCAAGGCTGGGTGCGCTGTCCTGAAGCGGCCAAGCAAGGCGTACAAAGCCTCGGTCTGCTTGTGCATCACAGCGCGGCCATCGCTGGCGGGATGCTGCGTATCGCGGTTCATATCCCATTTGATGTAATCGATTTGATATTCGTCGATCAGAGCGCTGATTTTCGCGAACAGATAATCGGTCACGTCGGGCTTGGTCAGATCGAGCGTAAGCTGATGCCGCGAGGGGATCGGCTCAACGCCGTCGATCCCAAGAACCCAATCGGGATGCGCGCGGTACAGATCGCTATCAGGATTGACCATTTCGGGTTCGAACCACAGCCCGAATTCCATTCCCAACTCGCGTACGCGATTGGCGATTGGGTGCAGGCCATTGGGGTAGACATCAGGCGACACCCACCAATCGCCAAGGCCAGCCTTGTCGCTACGCCGTCCGCCGAACCAGCCATCGTCGAGCACGAAGCGCTCAGCACCCACTTCGGCAGCCTGCTTTGCCAATTCGATCAGGCGGGCCTCGTCATGATCGAAATAGACCGCTTCCCATGTGTTGTAATGGACCGGTCGCGGCTTGGTGCGTTCGCTGATGATCGAATTCTTCACAAACGCATGAAGCCGCCGCGAGACATCACCGTATCCATGATTGGACCAGCAGGCGATCAACTGGGGCGAGATGTATCTGTCAGAAACTTCGCCGGGAAGGAGCAGTTCGCCTGCCTGCAGAATGGCTTGGCCATTTTGTCCGGTGTCGATGTGCAGGCGGCTGTTCCCCGACCAGCCAAGGTGACAAGCAAAGGCCAAACCGTTTGTCTCATCGGTTGTTTCATTCCCCGCAAACAATCCGGGAAAATCGGAATGGCTTGTCCGGCCTGCTTTGTTTTCTCGCAGATAAGATCCACGGAAGCGCTCAATATCCTCGATCTGAAATTCACTGGCCCATTTGCCGATGAAGCTGCGAAGCCGGTCCAATCTGTCATCCATCGGCAGACAGATAGCGGCACACCAATCAATGTTGACCGGTTTGTTGTTGCTGCCAGCGATCTCGGTCGATGCGGTGAAAACACCTGTGCGGGGACAGAGTGCAAAACTGTGCGTGGATTGAAGATCGTTCAGAGCGTCGACGCATCGTATTTCCGCGTCATTGTTGGAGGGCTGGCGCACGCTTTCCACACGCAGATCAATCGCCCAATCCTTGCCGTCGCGATCCGCGATCACGCCCGCAGCGCCGGGCCAACCAGTGCCCAACGGATTGAGAAGTGACGGCCCAATAGGCTGCTCTGGCCCGCCAGGGATATGCTGGCCGCTTTGGAGCAGCGCCAGTTCCTCGGGAGTTGCTCCCGCAATATCTGGCCCTGCATAGATGATCGACGGTCGCGCGCCTTCGGTTGTGCCCAGCACAACCAACGTGTCTCTACCGCGGAGGATAGTGAATTCAGTCACGCATGGCTTCTGGCAGATCGGGCGGGCTGCGCAAACAGAAACAATCGGTATGGATTGGTATTGCGCGAGAAAGCGGGCTAGGCGTCTCGGCTTGACCCGACAGAGAGCGGGCTAGCGAGAGGGATAGAATACATGAACAACCCGGCCCAAATTGCGGTTTTCGTCGCAATCTCTGCACTGATCGCGCTAGCGACCTATTTGCATTGCCGCGGCAAGGGTAAGGGCGAAGCCGCAGACGAGAAGGACTACTTCCTCGCGAATGGCGGACTGGCTTGGTACTTTGTGGCGGGTTCGATCACGCTGACAAACCTCTCCACCGATCAATTGATCGGCATGAATGGCAACCAGATGGCATTGCTCGCATGGTGGGAGTTTGCAGCGGTCGCGGGCCTAATGATTCTGTGTTTCGTGTTCCTGCCCGTTTACTACAAGAACAACTGCACGACGACGACCGAGCTGCTCCAAAAAAAGTATGGCGACAAACATATTCGCGCGCTGATTTCTGTGCTGTTCCTGTTCGGCAATTTGTTCATTTTCCTGCCTGCCATTCTCTATGGCGGTTCGCTGTTCCTGCTCTCGATGACCGGCATCGAAACCAGCCTTCAGAACCTGATGATCACCTCGATTATTCTGGCGACCGTCGGCGCTTGCTATGCGATTTTTGGCGGGCTCAGAGCGGTCGCAGTGTCTGACACCTATTCCGGCGTTCTGATCCTTGGTCTCGCGCTTCTGGTCGTCTATCTCGCGCTGCAAGCGATCGACTTCGACTTGTCGGGTATACCGGCGGACCGGCTAACGCTGATCGGCGATAATGACAGCCCCATTCCTTGGCATACGTTACTGACTGGAATGATTTTTATCCAGACGTTTTACTGGTCGACCAATCAGACGATTACGCAGCGTGCAATGGCCGCGCCGAATATCAAAGAGGCGCAAAAGGGGGTGCTGGCGGCGGCGGGTATCCGCCTGCTTATCGTGCCGGCAATTGTCGTGATCCCGGGTATCGTGTCTTACAAACTGTATGGCGATATTGGCGACCCCGCTTACGGGCGTATCGTCGGTGATGTTCTGCCGGTCTGGCTCTCGGGCGCATTTGCGGCTGGTATTGCGGCGGCTGTGCTAACGACTTTCAATTCGATCCTGAACGCTTCTGCCGCGCTGTATGTGTGCGACATTCACGAGGCCTATGTCGACAAAGATCCGCCAGTGGTAAAACTCAGCGCGATTGTCTCAATTGCGATGTCGATCCTGGCGCTGGTGCTGGTGCCGTTTTTTGCCAGCCAGGAAAGCTTGATCAACACTGTGCAGGAGCTATACGGCCTGCTGTCTATGCCGATTCTGTCGGCCTTTATCGTGTGCTTGGCGTTCCGCAATGTGAAAGCTGGAGCGGCAATGATCGGAGTTGTGACGGGCGTGGCATTCTACGCCTATTTCAGCATGGTGTGGCAGCCGCTGCATTACATCCACGGCATGTTCTTCACGCTGGTATTGTCGGTTTTGACATCGCTAGTGATGAACAAGCTGATCTTCGGCCAAACCGCCGAACTTGCGATTGGGAAAAGCAACACTGCTTGAGCCGATCACAATTCCCGCCTAGCGGAGCGGCATGATCGATACGAAACTGCCCTCTAAATTTTCGGCTCCCAACGGCTGGATATTGCTGGATAAACCCCGCGGGCTTGGTTCGACGCAGGCGGTTGCGGCGGTGAAGCGCAATCTGCGTGAAGCAGGCTTTGCCAAGACCAAGGTCGGGCATGGCGGAACGCTCGATCCGCTGGCGGAAGGCGTTTTACCGATAGCGCTTGGCGAGGCGACCAAGCTGGCGGGGAGAATGCTCGATGCCAGCAAGATCTACGAATTTACGGTCCAGTTTGGCGAGGAAACCAGCACGCTCGATAGCGAGGGTGAGGTTGTTCAAACCACCAGCCAGCGCCCGCCACTGGCCGCTATTTCGGCGATACTCGAGCACTTTACCGGAGAAATAAATCAGGTGCCGCCCAAATATTCAGCGCTGAAAGTCGACGGCAAACGCGCCTATGATCTGGCGCGGGCTGGCGAGGAGGTGGAGCTCAAGACTCGCCGTGTCACGATCCATTCGCTGACATCCGGCTCGGACTTTGCTGGCGATGATTTGCCCTATTCGACTTTTGCGACGACCGCTACGCGGCCCGATCCTGAAATCGGCCATGAACCGCTTGAATTGGCTGATGCAATCACCCTCACCGCACATGTCAGCAAGGGCACCTATATCCGTTCTCTGGCACGTGATATCGCGCGGGCGCTCGGAACCGTTGGGCACGTTACCTATCTGAGGCGCACAAAGGCGGGGCCCTTCCTCGAAAATCAGGCGATTTCGCTAGACAAATTGAATGAAATCGGTAAGGGCGCGCCACTTGAAGACGTAATACTGCCTTTGGAGGCAGGGCTGGACGACATCCCGGCTCTTGATCTCACGTCCAAGCAGGCAGCAGCGGTCCGCCAGGGCCGCGTCTTAACCGGGCAGCCCCAAGCAGACGGGCTCTATTGTGCCGTGTACCGGAATATTCCGGTTGCATTGGTGGAGCTTGTAGGTGGTTCGGCGAAAGTCGTCCGGGGGTTCAACCTTCACGATGTCGCGGAGTAAAAGACTATGACTATCAGTGCGAAAGAGAAGCAGGACGTAATCAAGGAATACGGCACAGCCGATGGCGATACAGGTTCGCCAGAAGTACAGGTTGCCATCCTGACGACCCGCATTCGCAACCTGACCGACCACTTCAAGGCCAACCACAAGGACAACCATTCGCGTCGCGGCCTGCTGACGATGGTCAATAAGCGTCGTAGCCTGCTTGCCTATCTCAAGAAGATCGACGTAGCGCGCTATAACGAGCTGATCCAGAAACTGGGTCTGCGTAAATAAGAGTTTCGGAACGGCTCCCATCGGGAGCCGTTTCACTATCTGGCATCCCAAGCAATTCGGCTTGGGGACCAACGGAGCCAAAGATGCTCCACACCGGCCCGGGCCGGTTCTCCCGGAAATAGAAGGCCCCGCGCAGCAATGTGGCTGGCGGGATCATAAGGAAAATACATGTTCGACAAGAAAACCGTATCGATTGAATGGGGCGGAAAAACCCTCACTCTCGAAACCGGTCAGATTGCCCGTCAAGCAGACGGCGCTGTTCTGGCCACCTATGGCGAAACCGTGGTGCTGTGCGCCGTGACTGCCGCAAAATCGGTCAAAGAAGGCCAAGACTTCTTCCCATTGACCGTACACTATCAAGAAAAATTCTCGGCTGCTGGCCGTATCCCGGGCGGCTTCTTCAAGCGTGAAGGCCGTGCGACTGAAAAAGAAACACTGACCAGCCGCCTGATCGACCGTCCGTGCCGTCCGCTGTTCCCAGAAGGTTTCTACAACGAAATCAACGTGATCTGTCAGGTCATGTCTTATGACGGCGAAACCGAGCCGGATATCGTTGCAATGATCGCAGCATCTGCCGCTCTGACCATCAGTGGTCTGCCCTTCATGGGTCCAATCGGCGCAGCGCGCGTCGGCTTCAACAATGATGGCGAATACGTCCTCAACCCGACCGTCGCAGACGCTCTCGGCGAAGACGGAAATCTCGATCTGGTTGTTGCTGCGACACAAGACGCAGTGATGATGGTTGAATCCGAAGCGAAAGAACTGACCGAAGAGCAAATGCTCGGCGCGGTAATGTTCGCTCACGAAGAAAGCCGTAAAGTCATCGGCGCGATCATCGATCTCGCTGAGCAAGCGGCGAAAGAGCCTTGGGAACTCGACAAGGTTGAAGACAAATCAGCCGCCCTCGAAGAACTGCGCGGCGTTATCGGTGACGATATCGCAGCAGCTTACAAGCTGACCGACAAATCGGCCCGTCAGGATGCGGTGAACGCTGCCCGTGAAAAGGCCCGCGATCACTATGCTGACTTGGCTGAAAGCGATCCGGCTGAATATATGGGCCGCCTGAAACTGGTGAAAAAGCTGGAAAGCGACATCGTTCGCGGCTCGATCATCAAAGACGGCACCCGCATCGACGGGCGGAAGCTCGACGAAGTACGTCCTATCGAAGCGATGGTCGGCCTTCTGCCACGGACCCACGGTTCGGCGCTGTTCACCCGCGGTGAAACGCAGGCGATTTGTACCACTACGCTGGGCACCAAAGACGCCGAGCAGATGATCGATGGTCTTGAAGGTCTGTCGTACACCAACTTCATGCTGCACTATAACTTCCCGCCTTATTCGGTCGGCGAAGTGGGCCGCTTTGGCTTCACAAGCCGCCGCGAAACCGGCCACGGTAAGCTCGCATTCCGCGCGCTCCGTCCGGTTCTGCCAACGGTTGAAGACTTCCCGTACACAATCCGTGTTCTGTCGGACATCACCGAGTCCAACGGCTCGTCTTCGATGGCGACGGTTTGCGGCGGTGCATTGTCGATGATGGATGCAGGTGTTCCGCTAAAGCGTGCCGTTTCGGGCATCGCAATGGGCCTGATCCTCGAAGGCGAGGAGTTTGCGGTTCTGTCCGACATTCTGGGTGATGAAGATCATCTCGGCGACATGGACTTCAAAGTAGCCGGTTCGGAAGAAGGCATCACTAGCCTCCAGATGGACATCAAAGTTGCGGGCATCACGCAGGAAATCATGACCAAGGCGCTTGAGCAGGCGAAAGCAGGCCGGACGCATATCCTTGGGAAAATGAGCGAAGCACTCGGGGCCTCGCGCGGCGAAGTGTCCAAGCACGCCCCACGTATCGAAACGATGCAGATCGACAAATCGAAGATCCGCGACGTCATTGGTACCGGTGGTAAAGTCATCCGTGAAATCGTTGCTGAAACCGGCGCCAAGGTCGACATCGACGACGAAGGTACGATCAAAATCTCGTCTTCGGACGGCGATCAGATCGCGGCTGCTAAAGCATGGATTGAAGGCATTGTGGAAGAAGCCGAAGTTGGCAAAATCTACAACGGTAAGGTTGTGAACCTTGTCGATTTCGGTGCGTTCGTGAACTTCATGGGCGGCAAGGACGGTCTCGTCCACGTGTCCGAAATCAAAAACGAGCGTGTAGAGAAAGTCTCTGACGAACTGAGCGAAGGCCAAGAAGTCAAAGTCAAAGTCCTCGAAATCGACCAGCGCGGCAAAGTCCGTCTGTCGATGCGCGTTGTTGATCAGGAAACCGGCGAAGAGCTGGAAGACACGCGTCCTCCACGCGAAAATAAACCACGCGGTGGCGGTGGTGATCGTCGTCCACGTGGCGGCGGCGGTGGCCGTGGTCCTCGTGGTGGTGGCGGTGGAAACCGTGACGGCGGCGATAAAGGTGGTTCCGGGGGCGGTTCAGGCGGTGGCGAAGCCCACGTGCCGGACTTCCTCAAGGACTGATCGTCGCTTCATATCAATAGGAAGGGGCTGCGAGAATTCGCGGCCCCTTTTCTTTTGCACGGGGGCAGTGCAGATGAGTGCTCACCCCATGCAAATCTAAGGTATCTGTACGTGCCCAAAGCCGCACCCGTTGCTCATTTTGAAATTGCCGGTCACTCGATCGCTCCTGGAACGAGCGAGACGATTAATATTCCGGTAAGCCGCCTGCCCACCGATATGGAGGTGTCGATGCGCGTGCGGGTCATCCACGGGAAGAAGCCGGGCCCCGTGATATTTGTCAGCGGTAGCATCCATGGGGACGAGATCATCGGCGTCGAAGTTGTCCGACGGTTGCTCAAATCGGTTTCGGCCAAGCGGCTTGCGGGAACATTGCTGTGCATCCCGATTGTCAATGCATATGGTTTCGTTGCGCATCAGCGGTATCTCCCTGATCGCCGTGATCTGAACCGGTGTTTCCCGGGGAATGCCAAAGGATCGCTCGCGTCGCAATTGGCGCATTGCTTCACGACCGAGATCATCGCCCGCAGCAGTATTGGCGTCGACATTCATACTGCTGGACTGCACCGCGAGAATCTGCCGCAGGTCCGGATCAGCGAGAACCGGTCCAAGGCCGAGGAACTTGCCCCCATCTTCGGTGCACCGGCTATTATTGTCTCGAAATTGCGTGAGGGCTCGCTTCGCCAGACCGCAGCCGATCACGATTGCGATGTGCTGCTGGTCGAGGCTGGCGAGGCCCTGCGCTTTGATGAACTTGGCATTCGTGTAGCGGTGCAGGGTATCCTGCGGGTGATGCATCATCTCGATATGGGCGTGAAACTGCCGCGCAAGGCCGGCGCGACTTCGGTCCGGAGCCGCCGTTCCACTTGGGTGCGTGCGCCCGAGGGCGGTATGTTCCGCGCAACCAAGGCCAGCGGCGCCTTTGTCGAGAAGGGCGAGGCGGTCGGATATCTGGCCGACCCGTTCGGTGATCTCGACATCGCCGTTGAAGCACCGATTGCAGGCATTATCATCGGGCGCAGCAATCTGCCGGTCGTTAATCAAGGCGACGCATTGATGCATGTCGCCGAGGTCGAGCGCCCCGGCACCGCCGAAGATCGGCTGAGCGATATCGAAGAAGCGGTGTTTGCCGATGGTCTGTTCGATGAAGACGAAATCGTCTAGCGAACCCGAATGCTTGAACGTAAATTGATCGATAGCGCAGAGGTACCCGGCGGCGCGACGCTGGAGCTGATTGCGCATGGCCGCGACCATATGATTACGCTTGAGCGCAACGAGCTGATGTCGACCCGAATGCAATATTCGGAAGAGCAACTGGCCGAGCTCACTATCGACCGGATGACGGCACCGAAGCCGAACATGCTGATTGGCGGTTACGGAATGGGCTTTACCCTGCGTGCGGCGCTGGCACGGCTTGGCCCGGATGCTCGGGTGGTTGTGGCGGAGCTGGTCCCCAAGATCATCGAATGGGCGCAAGGCCCGATGGCGCATCACACGGGCGATTGCCTCGCCGATCCGCGCCTGTCGCTGGAAATCACCGATGTCGCCGATCCGATTGGCGAGGCTGCCGACGGAATGCGTCCGCAATTCGACGCGATCCTGCTCGATGTCGATAATGGCCCCGACGGATTGGTGCGGGAAGAGAATGACAAGCTTTATTCGCCGCGCATGCTCCGCCAAATGGGGGAGGCAATGGCGCCGGGAGGTGTGCTGTCGATCTGGTCCGCCGCGCAGGATCCGCGCTTCACCCGCCGTCTTGAGAAGAACGGCTTCGATGTCGAGGTCCGCGAAGTTCGTGCCCGCCCCAACAATAAGGGCCCGCGCCATACGATCTGGTTCGCGCGCGTATAGGCCACTTCCGTTCTTGCCAAATTCAGCTTTGATGTGAGACAGTACGGCTCGTTGTAAAATGGCGAGAGGGGGGATCCCATGCGCAAAGCGTTTCTGGCAATTGCAGGAGTTCTGGCTGGCTGGATGGCGACGCCGGTAGTAGCGGGCGGCGCATATTGCACACCGGAATGGGCTCCCGAAAACCCCGACCTTGGTTGCGTCAGCCAGATCGCGATTGCTCCTGGCAACGATACGCGGGTGAACCTGTTCCTGCTGTTGCAGGATCGTGCAGGGAACAACGGGGCAGGGCTCGACTATCCGACGCTGGGTTGGGACAGTTTTTACGGTCGCAATTTCTTGCGCTGGGGTTTCTTTGCCCACGCGTGGTATCCCCAGCCCGCCAGCACTAACAGCGATGCGATGAGCGCCTATGGCGGGCGCTGCCAAACCTTGGAAAGCGGCACCGCGTCTTTCACCTCCGCGCTCGATTCCATCGCTGGGTTGGACCCTGACGCCAAGTCCATCCTCACTGCATCGCGCGAACGGCTGGGTAAGCTGTGCGATTATCGGCCCGACCCTCCGGCCATCAGCCGCGATGGCGGTTATTTCGTCAATGTCGGTGCGAACGGCATCAAAGATCGCCCCTTCGCGTTTATGACCTATCTTGAAGGCGCAGCGGCGTTTTATGATGGCGATTGGCAACGAGCCAAAACCTATTTTGGTCTTGTCGCGGCAACCGATTTCGATCAATGGGCCACCGAAACGTCGCGCTACATGATCGCGCGAACCCTGCTCAATGAAGCGATTGCCAGTGCCGAAGATGATTGGGGATGGTTTCCGCTCAAGAAGGTCGATCACGGTGTTGCGAAGCAGTCCGAAGCGGCGTTCCGCGCCTATCTCAAAACCTATCCCGAAGGGCGCTATTCTGCATCGGCAAGCGGCCTTATCCGCAAGGCCCTGTGGTTACAAAGCGACTGGAAACGGCTGGGCTCGGTCTACTCGGCCACGCTTGCCAAGGCGGACCTGAACGATGCCGCAACTGTGGAGTTGCTGAGCGAGATCGATGACAAGCTGATCATGCGCGATCCAGACGGTGCGTTTGATGATCCATTGTTTGTCGCGACAAACCTGTTGCTGCGGATGCGCAGTGGAGGACATTTTTACGATCAGGACGGGGCCCAAGGTGTGCTGACCAAGGCAGAGCTGGAGGAAGCCGGTACTACCTTTGCCGATAACCCCGAACTCTACTCGTTCCTGCAGGCCAATCACGCCTTCTATGTCGAGAAAGACTATAAGGCCGTGCGCGATTTGCTGCCCGACGATGCGCGCCAAAACAGCTATTCACCGCTTGCGTTCAGCCGCCAGTACTTGCGCGGGTTGGCGCTGCATGCGCTGGGAGACCGCAATGAGGAAGGCTTCTGGCGCGAGCTTATCGGCGGTGCGCAAGGCATTTGGCAGCGACCTGCGATTGAATTGGCGCTGGCGCGTGTGCTTGAACAGAACGGAAAGCTAGACGCGGCGTTCACGGAAGATCGCCTGATCACCGATGGGCGCATCCGCCGGATATTGCTCGGAAAGTCGGCGGGACCGGAGCTGCTAAAGCGGCAGGCTCGCGCAGAAGGGACCCCGCAGGGCGAACCGGCTTTTGCGCTTTTCACGGTTTTGTGGAAGCAATTGCAGTATGGCGAATATCGCGGCTTCCTGAGCGACTATCCTCTGACTGCGGACTATACTCTGCCTGAGGAATATTACGGATTGTGGGGCATGCTGGACGAGCCCGATCCGCCTGTGGCTCTTTTCCGCAACGGAAAATTCGCTGACGGATTTGCATGCCCGATGCTGGAGGAAACCGTTAGTATTTTGGCCCGCGAGCCGACGGAGTCAAAAGGCAAGCTCTGTCTGGGCGAGTTCTATCGCTTGAACGGCTTTGACGATTTCGGATTTGGCAATCGCTATCAGTCGCCGGATGCGCCCGAAGTGATCGGAAGCCGGTCTTTCTATTCGGGCAAACCCACTTTTCGCCATGACCTGTACACTGCTGTCATGGCCGACCGGTCAGCCTCTGCCGATGACCGCGCATATGCTCTCTATCGGGCCGTGCGGTGCTACGCGCCGAGCAACAACAACACATGCGGCGGCGAGGGCGTGGCAAAGCCGGTTCGCGAAGGCTGGTTTAATCAGCTCAAGCGAAATTACCCGAACAGCCTCTGGGCGCGGGAGCTCAAATATTACTGGTAGAGCTGCGATTGCATTGTGGCTGGCGGTATTGATTTCCGCTTGCGGAGTGTCCGAGATAGTATCGCAGCCAGAACGTGTCGATCCAGCGGATTATGATGCATTCTATCTGTGGCCCGGGGTGGAGCCGGTAGAGCAGATGCGCGGCGCGGATGCGGTCTATCTGCTCTGGGGTGAATTGCGTCTCGACAATCCGGCACAGATTGTACCGCTGTTGCAAACGCCGCCGCGCGGGCAAGCGCAGGAATTGTGGCTGGTGGTGCGCGCAGAGAGACTGGACTGGAGCGAAAGTGCTTATACTCAATTGCTGGATGCAGCCGAACGCTGGAACGGGAGTGGCGGACTAACCGGAGTCCAGATCGATTTCGATTCCAGCACCGGCGGCTTGCGCGGATATGCAGAGTTTCTGGCAGACCTGAAAACCAAACTGCCCAACGATCTGCAATTATCGGCCACGGGGCTGATGGACTGGCAAGCCAACGCTTCCGATGAAAGCCTGGCCGCAATGGCAAGTGCGCTCGACGAGATTGTTGTGCAAGCGTACCAGAACACCACTACGCTGCCCAACTATGATCGATATCTGCGCGCGACCGAGCGGCTCGACATTCCGTACCGCGTTGCTGTGGTCGAAGGTGGCGAATGGACTGCCCCCAAGCACCTAGCCGGGGATCCGTATTTCAAAGGCTACGTCGTTTTCCTGCTTGCCCCGAAATTTCGCGGCGGCGCGCGTTAGAATCCGTAGATAAGTGTGAAGCGCGTCAGTGTATCGGTCTTCACCGCACCGGCAGGCGGGTTGGTGTCATGTTCAACCGCATAAGCGATCCGTGCCGACAGATTGCCGCCCAGTCCAGCTTCCAACCCTGTAGTCGAGATATAGGTGCTGTTGCCCGACTGGATCAGCGCGCTGGCATCCTGCGTCAGCTTTACCCGCTCGGCGACCTGCCAATCGAAATCGAGCGCGGCGAGACCAGCGATATTGCTGGTGCTGCCGCCCCCGATAAAGCTCGTCTTCCGATAGGCCGGGCCAGCTTTGACGGATAGCTGCGTGCTGTCAGTATCGATCGCACGATAGCCGACACCGCCCGATGCCAAGATGCGCGATGAAAAGCCCTGAAACCTGTCACGCTCATACTGGCCAAGGCCGTAGACATAGATCCGGCCGTTCAGCTGATAGTTCGGCTCATAGGCGACCAGAAACTGTTCACGCGTAGTCACGCCATTGGTGCGTTGAAAATCGGCAAGGCCGGTCAGCTTATGCCGCCAATCGATACCTCTGCGAGTCAGTTCGAGCCCTGCTGTAATGCCGGTATTGCTGCTGTTTCCGGTGGATCGGAAAGCGCCGATCTGGCCTTCGCCAGACCAATTGTCGAACAGTCCGGCCGAACGGATTTCTGCCTCTTTCGCGGCAGCTTCTACGGCGGCCAATTGCTGCTGCTCTGCATTGAACTCTGCGCTGATCGCGTCAATCTCCGCAGTATCATCTGGGTTGGTGGTCTTGGCCAGTTCCAAAACAGTCGCGACCTTGTCGGCATCGCCGGTGGCGATCGCAGCATCGATCATCGCGCGCACGGGTTCAGGCAATTCGGCCATTGCAGGGGCTGCCGAGAAGAGAGCGAGTAGAGCTGCAGCTGCTGCGCCATTTTTGAGAGTCAGATAGGTCATCCGCGCGCGTTTACTGTGCAGATGCCCGCATTGCTAGACTCGCGTATGTAAGCAGTTTTATTGCTTGATTGCGACCGCACCAAGGAAATCGCGCTTGCCGATCTCCAGGCCTTTCATGCGAAGAATGTCGTAGATTGCCGCTGCGTGGAAGTAGAAATTGGGATTGCTGAAACTGAGCAGGAAATTCTGTACAGTAAAGCTCATCCGTGTGGTGCCGCCGAGCACGAAGTCCAGATTGTTATCCGCCCATTCTTCAAGGCTTTGCGGATCTACCGAGCTAGCGAAATCGCGCGCTGTATCCAGCTTTGCGCGGCATGCCTCAAAACTGTCGGGCACCGCCGAGAAGTCCGGCTCGAACATCCCGCTCTCCGCTGCCGCCAAAGCGTGTGCGCTGTGCATCCATACGGCGCTGACCTGCCAATTGAACGACCACATATTCTCGGCCAGCGAGGCATCTAGGATATCGCCATGGTCATGGCCGTTCTCGTCGCACCACGCCTCTGCCTTGTCGACCAGAGCGTGGGTAGAAGCGATCACCTGAAGCCAAGCTGGAACTGTGGCGGCGTGGAGAGTGAGCGGCATTGATGAACTCCTGTTTCGATATGTGACGTGATCTAGCGCTACCCGATTGATCTAGTCCAGAGTAACCACTGTATCGGTCAATCGTGCGACCTCGTTCGTGTCGTGACTGACATAAAGCATGGGTATCGCCAACTCGTCGCGCAGGCGTTCGATAGTTTCGATTATTCGATCCGCGCGCGCGTTATCGAGCGAGGCAAGCGGTTCGTCCAGCAGCAGGAATTTAGGGTTGGACAGTAAGGCGCGGCCAATGGCGACGCGGCGGGTCTCTCCTCCGGAGAGTGAGCCGGGCTTGCGCTCCAGAAGGCTGCCAATGTCGAGCAGGGAGACAGCATTACCGAGCGACAGTGCGATACTACCGTCGCTTCGTCCCATGCCGTATAAGAGGTTCTCTTTGACTGTTTTGTGCGGGAACAAGCGGCTGTCCTGAAACACGTATCCGCAATTGCGCTGGTTCGGCGGGAGGTCGATTTGCTGCTTGCTATCGAACAGCGTTGTTCCTTCAACCGCAATCCGTCCGGTGTCCGGTTTCAGCAGTCCAGCGATACAGTTTAGAAGCGTGGTCTTGCCAACACCCGATTGCCCGATGATGGCGACCAGCGGTGCCTCTGACTGGAAGGCGACATTGATAGAGCAATCGCCGAGCGATTTCCGGACCGCAATATCAAAGGACATGCGCGCGCCCTCCGCTTGCCCTGCGGACCAGCCATTCGCTGAGGATCAGCGCAGCCAGAGAGATAATCACCGCAAGCACGACTAGCCGGGCAACGGCGATATCAGTGCCAGGTACTTGCAGGCTGGTATAGATTGCTAAGGGCAACGTGCGCGTTTCGCCCGGTATGTTGGAAACGAACGTGATCGTCGCGCCAAATTCGCCAATCGACCGCGCAAATCCGAGTATCGCCCCAGCCAATATTCCCGGCAGACTGAGCGGAAGGATGATTGTTGCGAATGTCCTCCACCTGCTTGCGCCAAGGGTATGGGCGGCCTCTACCAACCGCGGGTCCACTGCCTCGATAGACAACCGCATTGCGCGGACCATTAGCGGTAGTGCCATAACCGCTGCTGCTAGAGCGGCACCAGTCCATCGAAACGTCAGAGAAGTACCGAAAGTGCTTTCCAGGAAGCTACCGATAGGCCCGTTGCGGCCGAATAGGATTAGCAGCACATAGCCGGTCACTACCGGGGGCAAGACCAACGGTAGATGAACCAGTGCATCGAGCAGAAATCGCCCAGGAAACCGGCTCCTTGTGAGGACCAATGCCAGCCCATAAGCAATCGGCAGTGCCAGCAGAACCGCTACGCTTGTCACTTTCAGCGATAGGGTGATGATCTCCCACTCGGCACTGCTGAGCGGGGCGATCATGGCAATGTGAAGCCGTACTTGGCAAACACTGCAGCGGCTTCATCGGACGCAATGTAGTCTAAAAATTCTCCCGCTTCGGGATGTCCGCTGCTGGGTAGCAGAACCGCTTTATAACGTATTGGCGAGTGCAGGCCTTTGGCGAAAGCCGGGTAAGACACCAGATCATCGCGCCGTTCCACGTCACTGGCGTAGAGAACCCCGAAATCTGCTTCTTTCAAGAGCACCAGCCGTAGCGCCGCCGAAGACGACGATGTCCGGATCATTCTCCGTCCGATATCGTCCCAGATACCCTCAGCGACCAAAATTTCTTTGGCATATCGTCCGAGTGGCACGGAGTCCGGATCGCCGCTGGTGACGGTCACGCCTTCCAATATTGCTGCCGTCGTTGGTATTGTTTCGTACAGCTTAGCATGGGGCCCATCACGGGACGTAGCCAGTACAATGCTGTTGCCCGCCAATGTCCTTATGCCATCCGGATCGATCTTCCCTGCCGTGACGATATAGTCGATCCATTGCTCGTCGGCGGAGATGTAGAGATCTGCCAGAGAGCCATTCTCTATCTGCCGCGCAAGCGCGGTCGAGGAAGCGTAAGAAAGAACCGGCTCGCGATTGCCCAGCGATGTCCAGTTTTCAGCCAGTTCGTCCAACGGTGCCTGCAGGCTGGAAGCAGCAAAGATGACAGGCCCTGTCGGACCAGACGGAGCGCAGGCAGCCAGCACCAGGCTCACGCCGAGCAAAATGAGAATGCGCTGAATGAACTGGTTAGATGGCATCGCACAACGCGTTGCGCGAAGCCGGTCACGCTTTCAAGACCTCAATAGGAAACGGCCCGCCATTTCTGGCGAGCCGTTTCCAAACTAGAATTGCTCTGTCTTAACGAACCCGCGGTCCGCCAAACGGCAAGGGCGGGGGCGGTCTGCGGGCACCGCGCGGCAACTGTGCTTGGAACGCCCGTCCACAGTGCTCAACGCAATAAGGGAAGCCCGGGTTCACTTCTGCGCCGCAGAAATGGAAATCAGGCTCGCCGGGATGACCCATCGGCCAGCGACATACTTTGTCCGAAAGATCGAGCAAGCTTGTCTTATCGGCAATCTCCGGACTCGGCTTGGCCGGAACCAATCGGCGCGGCGGCGCGGGCGGGATCGGCGGTTGCTGATCACCTGGGCCTTGGCGCAAGAAGCCACCGGGGCCGACCGAGACGATTTTGGGCAGCTCGGTACTTTTGTTGGGAATTGGCTGCGAAGGGATATTCGCACCTGCCGCACGTGCAGCTTGCTCGACCGCATTGCTGGGCGGGCGTGGGGGCGAGTTTGCAGCCGTCTTGGGCGTCATAATCGCCTTGGGCTTGCGGATAGCTGGTTTTGCCGGGGCTACCTTCTTCTTGGCAGGAGCCGCTTTCTTTTTATCTTTGGCTTTCACCGGAGAAGGGCGCGATTTCAGACCAAGGCGGTGCGCCTTGCCGATAACGGCGTTACGGCTGACGCCGCCCAGTTCCTCGGCGATCTGGCTTGCGGTCGATCCGCCTTCCCACAATTTCTTTAGGGTGGCGATCCGTTCGTCAGTCCAACTCATTCGTGTGCTTCCAATATCTTTGTCATTTTGGCGTGCATCGCAGCGTGTGGATGCTTGCCAGCCTAAGCCAATCGCCCTAGGCGCGAGCCCATGGCCGATCAAGCCCAGAAACAATCGCAAACACGCGCTGCGCCCAATGCCTTTCCTCCGCGAGGGGAGCCGATTATCACCGGCATCAACCGCATTGGTCTGTGGAGCCTCTATATAAAGGAGGTCCGCCGGTTTTTAAAGGTGCAGACACAGACGATTTGGGCCCCGGCGGTCACAACATTGCTGTTTCTGGTCATTTTTAGCGTGGCTTTGGGGCGTTCCGGGCGTGAAGTGCTGGGTGTCCCCTTCGCCAGCTTCGTTGCGCCCGGCCTGATCGTGATGGCGATGATGCAGAACGCTTTTGCCAATTCCAGCTTTTCTCTGCTTGCGGGCAAAATCCAAGGTACGATCATCGATCTGCTGATGCCGCCTCTTTCGGAAGGCGAGTTGATGGGGGGGATTATCGCGGCTGCGGTGACGCGCGGCATTCTGGTTGGCGGGGCAGTGGCTTTGGCGATGGTTCTGTGGCCGGGCGTATCGCTCGCACCAGCGCATGTCTGGGCGATCGTCTGGTTCGGTCTGATGGGTGCGATCATGCTGTCATTGCTTGGTTTGCTGACGTCGATCTGGGCCGAGAAATTCGATCACAACGCGGCGATCAGCAACTTCATCGTGGCGCCGCTCTCACTGCTGTCAGGTACATTTTATGTGATCGACAATCTTGCGCCTGCATTTCAGGCCATCAGCCGCCTCAATCCGTTTTTCTACGTGATATCGGGCTTCCGCTTCGGCTTTCTGGGCCAAAGTGACATCGGTGATACCGACTGGGCCGTCATGCAAAGCGCGATTGGTCTGGCTGTATTCAACCTTGTGCTCGCGGTCATCACGTACCGCGTGCTCAAATCGGGTTGGAAGCTGAAAGACTAAACCTAGTGCGTTACCGCCTAATGGGTCAAAGAGCGCCGCATCTTGTAGCGGCCATCGGCAAACTGCTCGAACAATTCCGCGACATTGGGATGTCCCACGGGACCACCGTCCGAATCATTCAGCAAATTCTGCTGGCTGACATAGGCGACATACGAAGACTCATCGTTCTCCGCCAGCAGATGGTAGTAGGGCTGCTCGCGGTCCGGACGTATATGCTCCGGGATCGACTCGTACCATTCCTCGCTATTTGCGAAGACTGGGTCGATATCGAAAATTACTCCGCGAAAGTCGAACATCCGGTGCCGCACGACATCGCCAATCCCAAACCGCGCCTTTGCATGGCGGGGGACATTGATAGTGCGGCCTGCGGCCTCGGAAAAGAACTCGGTGCGTTCCATAGTTTCAAGAATATAGCCCTTCGCACCTGCAAAACAAGCGTAGCCGCCAATACGTCCACCGTGCGCCCAATTGCGCGTGGGGGAATATGAGGGGTTGGCAAGCCAAAACCCATCCGCTAACCGCGCCTTCCCAGACCAAGCTATGCGTATTCAATACGCTTTGCGCTATGCGGAGAGATGCCGGAGTGGTCGAACGGGGTAGTCTCGAAAACTACTGTGCGGGCAACCGTACCCAGGGTTCGAATCCCTGTCTCTCCGCCACTTAGCCCGTTTAGGCGAAAATGTGGAATCAGCGCCGCTCATTCAACTGATAATCGTAAAGTGAGGTGACGGCGGAAACGCGCGCGTTTATCATTTCCTGGTACGGCGTAGGTCGGTAGTCGAGTTCGATTTCCCGGTTGCCATGCATGCCAATAACTCGTGCGTCCGGCCCTTCCGACGCGCCCAATATAACGAGCGGTTGATCGGGCGCGACCCCGCCATTGGCAACTATTCGGATGTTCCACATTGTGTTGTACCGCCCGTGACCCGGCAGCCAGTATCCTGCACCTCCTGCCTTATAGAGATCATACATCGGCTTGCCGTCGTCCGATGTTTGATCAGGCGTGATGTGCACGGTGAGATTGTCGTAGAGATTCTGGTGATTTGCACCGGCATGTTGGTCGAGCGTTGGTGCGTTCCAGCCCTGCGAGTTCTTGTAGACCGATTTGGTGGCGAGCGTGTTGAAACTGAACGTATGCACGGTCGGGTTGAACACCTCGACTGCGTCGATCAACACATTGTGAACATTCCCGACATGAACGCTGTAATGCGCTTTGTGATCGCCTTCGGTCACGACGTTGCGGATGGTCACATTGGCAAGATCGTCGGTCAGAATACCGCTATCTGCGTCTTTGATCCGCACATTTTGAATCCAACCATTGTGAACGCCGGTGAAGTATATGCCGTTGTATCCGGCCTCATTGTGGTGACCGAAATAGGGGCTTTCCGGAAACACCATGGAGAAATCCTGCAATCCGACATCGCTGAGATGTTCCCACTTTGCGAAATAGGCGGGAAGACGCTCGTCAATGTCATGAAGCAGGGGGTCGGCGATTGTCACCCGCGTACCATCGATTGCCTCGATCCGAGTTGCCTGACGGACCAACGGTCGATCTGGCATTTCCCAGTGGCGGCTTCCGATCTTCTCTTTCGTGTCGCCGTATAGAGATTGGATCAAAGGTCCGTCCGGCCCTAAGCGGTTGTGCCAGTGGATCTGCAAAACCTGGCCGACGCTGAGGTTGGATATATCCCCCACCTGAATGCTTGTTGAGCCCCGTTTTCCGGTTGTGAGATCAGCAACCTTCTCAATCGGGCGATCATAACGCTCCAGATAGGTTGCATGTCGGCCGTCTGGCACGCGCGCCCAGATGAACCCAGCACTCCAGCTATACTCTGAAAAAAGAACGTCCAGATTATCATTCTTGCGTCGTTCGTACTTGTCGTTCTCTTTCAAATATTCGCGGATCTCAGTTAGAGCGTCGCCATCATCGATCTGGTTGAGCGGTCGCGGCATGAATAGCTCGGTCCCGCGATCCCCCATGCCCATGCCCGAAAGCACAATCCCGCTCTTCTCAATCCAGAGGATCTCGCTTAGCCGATAGCGTCCTGCATGCATTTGTACACGCACAGGGCGATCTGTTTCATGCGCGGCCGCAAATGCGGCTTTCAACGCCACGCTATCGTCTTTGCCGTCATCCGGAACAGCACCGAAATCGGCCACATCAATAACGGTTGAAACTTCGGGTATCGGTTCAATTCCGAAGCCGTATCCGGCGTACGAGAAATCTGGAAGCCAGGGTTTTTCGGTAGATTGGGCTTTGTTCAGAATTTGAGGAACTTTGCCCGTATCGGCCATCGCAGTGTGGCTGGTTAGCATCACTGCAGAAGCCAATAAAATCTGATATTTCCAACGGTTATAGTGAGTTTTGGTCATCACATTGCCTCTCATGAATCTTTTTCTCACACAGGGTATTGACCTGCAATGGCACCGGTGTCAATTATTAGGTAACCGGTGTCATAATAATGAGCCGCGTGCCGGGTATGCGCGGATTGGGAGGAAATATGTCAACATCACACACAGCCATGGCGGCGTCCGTTCGGCGCTTTTCCAACATTCGTTTCGGCCTGCTCGCATCGGCGATGTGCGTCGCTATGCCGGGCATTGCCCATGCGCAGAACGCCGATGCGGAGCCTGAGGACGAAGACGAGATCGTGGTGACGGCCGAGATAGGTCGGACGATTGAAAACTCTCTCGAAACCAAGCGCAATCTGTCTGTCATCGGCGATGCGATCGTCGGCGACGATGTGGGCGATCTGCCCGATTTGTCGGTCGCCGAAACGCTCGAACGCGTGGTCGGCGTGACGTCGGACCGCTTCAAAGGCGGCGCGTCGGAGCTTTCCGTACGTGGCCTCGGTGCATTCCTTGGCGCATCCTTCCTCAACGGACGCGAAATTTCGTCGGGCAGCGATGGCCGCGATGTCAATTTCGGTCAGTTCCCGTCCGAACTTATTAACGGCGCGATTGTCTACAAGTCGCAGCAAGCCAGTTTCATCGAAGGCGGCGTCTCGGGGCTGATCGAACTACAAACGCTCAAACCGCTCGATTACGGCAAAAGCCGGCTGCAGATTCAGGGGCTGGCAGGGTACAGCGATTATGAAGACCGGGTGACCGATGGCCAACCGTTCAACTACCGCCTGACCGCATCCTATGTCGATCAGTTCCAGCTCGGCGATGGAGAGCTGGGTATCGCGATTGGCGGCCAATTGCGCCGCGACACCGCGCCCGAAGATATCTTTACCAGCAGTTCGACCTATCGGCCGTGTAATACGGTCGAGGGCGTCGATCAGAGCAACAATTGCGATTACGACACCGATGCGGCCGGCAATCCTACCGGAGCGTCCGACACATATTTCGTGTCCAACCAATACATTTACCGCGCCATGCGGACCCAAGCGGATCGCGACGCGATTATGGCGACGATCCAGATGAAGCCGTCACCCAATTTCGAAGTGACTCTGGACGGTCAGTATTCCTACCGCGACGATATCGAGGAGCGGGCCAATCTGGTGATTGCCGATGGTCGCCGCGATATCGCGCCAATTGCAATCTCGCCAACCGGGGCCTTGCTCGCATGGAGCGGTGAAACCCGGCTCGAAAACCAGTCGGTCTGGCGCCAGCGGACCGAAGAATATATCGGGCTGGGCGCGAATATAGAATGGAGCACCGGCCCGCTGATGCTGAATGCGGACTTCTCCTATTCGCAAACGCAGCGGCGACAGGACGAGCTGGATATGCGTATCCGCACCAATAGCCGCGTCCTCTACGAGATTGATCGGCGCGGAACCAATGTTCCCAATTTGACGTTCACCGATGTGTCGGCTGTCGAGAATAATGTCGGTTTGACATTCGATCTCGACAATCATGATCTGTACAATAATGGAGCGCGCGCCCGCCGCCGCCTTGAAAATATCGATGACGGTATTTTTGCTGCGCGTCTCGACGCCACTTACGAGACCGAAGGTTTCTTCGAATCTTTTCAGGCCGGATTCCGTTTTGCCGACCGCCGCCGGGTGCAGGATGATGGTATCGACAGCACTCTTGGTCTGGTCGCGGGCGGATACGCCAGTGCCGGCGCCATCGCCGCACGGCGCGATGGATTTCTGGTCGAGGACCTGTTCGAGGGTGACGACAACACAAATGTTCGCGGCCTGACATTTGCGATCTGGGACGCGCAGGAATTGTTTACCGCGCTGACCGGCAGCCGCGATGCCGGCGTCCCCGCGCAGGGTGTCTCTACCCTGTCCTCGCAGGATACCGACGTGACGGAAAAAACCTACGCCGGTTATGTTCAGGCCAATTTCGATACGATGATGTTCGGCGTGCCCGCGCGCGGCAATATCGGTTTGCGCGGTATCCGCAGCGAAACAACGTCGGTGGGTATCAGTTCCGATTTGGTCACAAGCCCGGGCCCTGATCCGCAGACGATCACGATCACCGAGGTCGGTCCGCCAACAATCAACATAGAACGCAACAATTACTGGAACTGGCTCCCGAGCGCGAACATCGTGTTTGAAGTGGACGACGACAAATTGCTGCGTCTGGCCGCCTATCGCGCGATTGCACGGCCCGATCAGCTGGCTCTGTCGGCCGGTCTGACATTCGACGACGAGGCCGATCTGGGCGATCTGGGCAGCATCGTCAGCGCAAGCGGCAACCCGTTTCTGATGCCACTGGAATCGTGGAACGGGGACATTTCGTTTGAGTGGTACGCAGCCAAAACATCGTCGGTTGCCGTTGCGCTCTATGCGAAGCAACTGCAAACCGGCTTCCGGACCGACGTGACACCGTTGACGCTGATTGTCGACGGAACGCCGCAGGACGTGATTATCGGGCGGACGGTGAATTCGAACGAGAAAAGCCATCTGCTTGGCTTCGAAATCAACGCCCAGCACAAGTTTGATTTCGGCCTTGGCTTCCAGCTGAGCTACAACTTCGCCGATTCCAATTTCGAATTCGAGGATCCGATCGTGGTGAGCGGCAATGCTCTTGCCGAATTCACCGATCCGGCCAACATTCCGGGCTATTCCAAGCACTCTGCCAACGCCACTGTGTTCTTTGAACAGGATTGGTTCAGCACCCGCCTTGCGTACAAATGGCGCTCGGAATATTTCAAGCCGTTCCGGACCAGCGCAAACCGTTTCACCGAAGATCAGGGCTTTCTTGATTTTTCGTTGAATGTGAATGTGCTCGACAATGTTCAGGCACGGTTCCAGGTATTGAACATTCTAGACGAGCCGAACATCTTCTACCGCCCGACGCGTGACAGCCTTGCACAGGCGGACTATTCCGGACGCCGGTTCTTCTTCGGCCTGCGTGGCCGGTTCTGAAGACCTGCGGGAGGGCAAGGCACCGCGATGGGTCACAACATCATGACATCGGCTGAGCGTCTGCGAAGCATATCGCAGACGCTCAGCGAGGCCCGCCGCGCCGCCAAAGCGTTGCCCGGGTTTCCCGGTGAATTGCCCGGCAGTTTTGCGGATGCCTATGAGGTGCAGCGCTTGTCGCGCGAACGCTGGGCTGACGATGTCGCGGGCTGGAAAGTTGGCGGGGTTCCTTCGGCATTTATCGAACAGTTCGGTGAGACGAGGCTGGTCGGTCCGATTTTCGCCCGCTCGGTTGTCAGGGTCTCCCCGGGTGAAATGGCAAAAATGCCGGTGTTTGCCGGGGCATTCGGCGCAATCGAGCCGGAATTCGTGATCGAACTCGGAGAGAGCAGGGATCAGGACCGGCTTTACATCGGAGCAGAAATTGCCAGCAGCCCATTGCCCGCGATCAACGACATCGGCCCGATTGCCGTCATCTGCGATTTCGGGAATAATAACGGCCTATTGATCGGTGACGAGATTGTGGGATGGCGCGATATGGCAGCGAAAATGGCGGTGGTTGAAACGCATATCGATGGCGAGCTGATCGGTTCGAAAGTGCTGCCCGAATTTCGCACCGATGCTCTGGACGTGCTCGATTTCATTTTCGACCATGCGCGCAAATATGACATCGATTTGCCTGCCGGAACATTCGTTTCCACGGGCGCGATAACCGGCGTGCATGAAGCGTCGATCGGATCGCGGTCGACTCTCGATTTCGGCAGTTTCGGAACGCTCGATATGGAATTGACCCGCGCCGAGCCGATATCGTGACATCGGACCGTAAAACTTCGCAGCGACCCCTGCTGCAAACCAACCTGCCGCGTCGCTCTTTGCTGGCTGCGGGTGCCTCTCTAGGTGGCGCATTGGCGCTGTCTGGCTGCGGAATGCGGCTGGGCGATCTGTACACAGCTGTCGACACGCATGTGCGCGATTACCCGACGGTTCAGGCGGTCATACGCTTCGGCGAGTTGATATCGCAGCGGACCGATGGCCGGCTGGGCTTAAAAATGTTTGCTGGCGGGCAATTGGGCAATGAACGCGATACGCTGGAGATTACCACGTTCGGAGGGCTCGATTTCAACCGCGTCAATCTGGCCCCTCTCAATTCAATAGAGCCGCTTACGCGCGTACCTGCTTTGCCATTTCTGTTCGAATCGACGGAGCATATGCGGACGTCACTCGATGGCGATATAGGCGAAGAAATTCTCGCATCGCTGGAACAGCACGGGCTGATCGGCCTTTGTTTTTACGATTCAGGATCGCGGTCCTTTTACAACACGCGCGGCCCGATAACCAAGCCGGAGGATATGCGCGGGTTGAAGCTGCGTGTGCCGGGCTCCGATCTTTACGTCGGCATGGTCAAATCTCTGGGCGCAGATGCCGTGCCGATGCCGCTTGATGAAGTGTATCAGTCGCTCGCGCAGGGTGTGATCGACGGGGCGGAAAACAACTGGCCAAGTTTTGAAAGCGGCAAACACTTTGAAGTCGCGCGGTTCTATAGCCTGACACGGCATTTGCTTGCGCCCGAAGTGTTCGTGATGTCGAAAATCAGCTGGGACAAATTGAGCGCTGACGATCAGGCGATTGTGCGGCAGTCTGCCAAGGATTCGGTGCCCTATATGCGCAAGCTTTGGGACGAGCAGGTTGCGCGCAGCATGAAGATTGTCACCGAGTCCGGCGTCGCGGTGAACGAAGTCGACCCCGCGCCCTTTACCGAGATGATGACCGACATGTGGGAAGATTTTCTCGATACTCCCGAGCAGCGCGCATTGGTCGAGCGTATTCTGGCGCTGCGGGAAGGGGGCGCATGATGGACAAGGCATCCGCTCTGCTCGTGCGGCTTGGCGCATTCGGATTGATTGCGATGACCGCGGTTATCGGATGGCAAGTGTTTGGGCGGTTCGTGCTCGATAGCAGCCCGTCCTGGTCGGAGCAGACCGCGCTTGTTCTGATGATCTGGTATGTATTTCTCGCGGCCGCTGCGGGCGTGTGGGAACGGTTCCATATCCGGATCGAGATATTGGAACATCGTCTCTCGCCTCCGGCTATCCGCTGGATACGCATTACCATCCATTTGCTGATCGCTGGGTTTGGGCTGGTGCTGGCGTTTTATGGCGCGCAGCTCGCATGGCTCGTACGCGACCATGTGATCCCTTCGCTGGGGATCAGCCGCGCTTTCGCCTATCTGCCGATCCCGCTGGCCGGGCTGCTGATGACGGTGTTTTCGATTGGCCGCGTACGGCTCCGCTGGAGGAATGAAGCCTGATGGAAATCCTCGTTCTATTTGCGGTGTTGTTCGTGTTGCTCGCTCTGGGTGTGCCGGTGGCGTATTCGCTGTTCGGCGCGGCGCTGGCGACCTTTGCGCTCATCGACATCCCGCTGGTTGTCGCGGTCCAGCGAATGGCGGCGGGGATCAGCGTGTTCACTCTGATGGCGATCCCGTTTTTCATTTTTGCCGGTGATTTGATGTACCGCGCGGGGATAGCCGAACGGCTTGTCCGCGTTGCCGATGCCGCCTTCGGGCGGATGCGGGGCGGGCTCGGGGTGGTTGATGTGGGCGCCTCAATGATGTTCGGCGCGGTATCCGGCTCGGCCATCGCCAGCGCGTCGGCGATCGGATCGACGATGGTTCCGCTGATGGAAGAGAAGGGCTATCCCAAAGACTACTCGGTCAATGTCACCGTCACGGCGGCAATCGTCGGCCTGCTGATCCCGCCATCGCACAATATGATCATCTACTCGGCGGCGTCGGGTATCGGCGTGTCGATTGGCGACCTGTTCCTTGCGGGGATTATTCCGGGGGTTCTGACCGGCACGATGTTGGCGCTGACCGCATGGCTGGTCGGCCGCCGACGCGATTTGCCGCGCGGACGTTTCCCTGGCTGGCGGCAATTCGCCCGCGCTGCCGTGTACGCCATTCCCGGACTGATGACCGCTGTCATTATTATGGGCGGTATATTGAGCGGGATATTCACTCCGACCGAATCCAGCGCGATCGCGGTGATCTACACCGCGCTGATCGGGACATTCGTATACCGCAATCTCGGCTGGAAAGGCTTCACCGAAGCGGCTGCGAAATCGGTCCGCACAGCGTCGATGGTACTGTTTATCATCGCCGCAGCGACTGCATTCGGCTTCGCGCTTGCGTTACTGGAAGTTCCCGCGCAGCTCGCCGCGTTGATCGGATTGATGACCGAGAACCCGATCCTGACTTTGCTGATTATCAATCTGATGCTGCTCGGGCTCGGCACGTTTATGGATATGGCGCCGCTCATCGTTATCACGACGCCGATTTTTCTGCCGGTGGCGATGGATGTCGGCGTCGATCCGGTCCATTTCGGGATCATCATGATGATCAATCTAGGCATCGGCCTGGTGACGCCGCCGGTCGGATCAGTGCTGTTTGTCGGTTCTGCGGTCGGCAAGATAGCGCTGCCCGAAATGATCCGCACGATCTGGCCGTTTTATCTCACCCTGATGGCGGCCCTGGTGCTGATCACCTTCATTCCGGCACTGTCTATGTGGTTGCCGCACGCTTTCTGACTTCCGCTTTGCGCGCAAATTGTCCTATGGGACATTTTATGAAAGCCGCGCAGGTATGAACGACAGCAACAAACCGACAATCAACGATGTCGCGCGTCTGGCGAAGGTGTCGAAAAAGACCGTCAGCCGGGTGATCAACAAATCGCCGCTGCTGAGCGACAAGACACGCCAGTTGGTCGAAAGTGTGATCGCGGAGATCGGCTATGTCCCGAACCCGCAGGCGCGCGCGCTAGCGCTGCGGCGCAATTTCATCATTGCGGCAATCCACGATAATCCCAACGCGCAATTTCTAGTCAACGTCCAGCAGGGCATTCTCGAAGGTATTGCGGGTACAGAATTTGGGTTGATGGTCGAGCCGGTCGATCGCAATTCGCCCACTATTGTCGACGATATTCGCGGGTTTCTGGAGCGGCAGAGGCCATATGGTGTGGTATTCCTGCCGCCCATTTCCGAGAATGACGAACTTGCCAGCCTGTGCGAGGCGCTGGGCACCCTATATGTCCGCATGGTGTCGCGCGAGCTGGACAAGCCCGAACATATCGTCATGTCAAACGACCGTGAGGCGGTCTACGGCGCGGTGCAGCATCTGATCGCCATGGGGCATGAGAAGATCGCCCTGATCGAAGGGCCAGACTCGCTGTCTCCGGCCGAACGCCGGGCCGGATACGAACAGGCGATGGCCGACGCCGGATTGCCGGTGCATGACTGGATGATCGCTACGGGGGGCTACACGTTCGAAACAGGTGTTGAAGCGGGGCTCGCGCTGATCGATGGCAAGGAACGGCCGACCGCGATCTTTGCCTCGAACGACGAGATGGCCATCGGCGCAGTTATTGCCGCTCGCCGCCGGGGCATCGAGATACCGCGCGGTTTGTCTATTGTTGGGTTCGACGATACGCCGCTCTCCAGCCATATCTGGCCTTCGCTCACCACGGTGCGGTGGCCGATTGTTGAGATGGCACACGCGGCGGCGACAAAGATCATTCACGGTGATGAAGTGGATGCCAATATCGGTGTCGGATTGCCATCCACTCTGATCGAGCGCGACTCCGTCGTAGCCCCGCCCAAACGATAGGGCCCAAACAAGAGAATGAAATCTGTATATTGCCCGAATTAACTGCTTGCATAGGAAAATGACACCGGTTACCTAAAGGGCCAATTACTGTGCCGCAAACTCGATTGTTAAGAGCGGCGCAGCAGCACATTGAAAGAGAGACTTATGAAAATTGCCTTGATCAGCGAAAACAGCCAAGCCGCCAAGAACGGCGTTATCCATGATGCGCTCGCGTCGGTGGCTGAGCCGCTCGGCCATGAAGTGTTCAATTACGGCATGTACACGGCGGACGACAGCGCGCAGCTGACTTACGTCATGAATGGCCTACTGACAGGCATTTTGCTCAATTCGAAGGCCGCCGATTTCGTCGTGACCGGATGCGGCACGGGCATGGGCTCCATGCTCGCATGCAATTCGATGCCGGGCGTATTCTGCGGTCTGGTTATCGACCCGACCGACGCGTTTCTGTTCAGCCAGATCAATGCGGGCAACGCGATCTCGATGCCCTATGCAAAGGGTTTCGGCTGGGCGGCAGAGCTGAACCTGCAGGATTGCTATCGCAAACTGTTCGAGGGAACGCCGGGTGAAGGCTATCCGAAAGAGCGAGCAGAAATCATGGCGAAGAACCGTTCGATCCTCGCTGATCTCAAAGGCGCGACCTGCCACGATATGCTGACGGTGCTCAAGAATGTCGATCAGGACCTGTTGAAGGCCGCCATCGCGGGCGAGAAATTCGCCGACTATTTCTTTGCCAATTCGCAGGATGACGAGATCAGCGCCTATCTGCGCGGCCTTTGAACCCCGCAGCGCGGTCGCAAAGAGAGGATAAGTCCATGTCCAACAGTCCATTTAATCTGACGGGAAAAGTCGCGATTGTGACCGGTGCCAATACCGGCATTGGTCAGGGCATTGCGGTTGCACTTGCGCAGGCGGGTGCCGATGTTGCTCTGGTCGCGCGCCGCGATCCGGCGGAAACGGTATCCATGATCGAAGCCGCTGGCCGCAAATCGGCGGTCATTATGGCCGATCTCGCCACCACAGAACCATGCGAACGGATCATCGCCGAGACAAAGGCGGCACTCGGAAGCGTCGATATTCTGGTCAACAATGCGGGAATCATCCGCCGCAACGACGCGCTCGATTTCACCGAGGATGATTGGGATGCGGTGATGGACACCAATCTCAAAGTGTTGTTTTTCCTGACGCAAGCCGCGGGCCGCGAAATGGCTGCCAATGGCGGTGGTTCGGTCATCAATGTCGCATCCATGCTGACATTCCAGGGCGGCATTCGGGTCGCCAGCTACACCGCATCGAAAAGCGGTGTCGGCGGGCTTACAAAGCTGCTGGCTAATGAGTGGGCCGGTAAGGATATCAATGTAAATGCCATCGCACCCGGCTATATCGCGACCAACAACACCGCCGCATTGCAGGCCGATGAAGACCGCAACCGGCAGATACTTGAGCGTATTCCAGTGGGTCGCTGGGGCGATCCGTCGGATCTGGGCGGGGCGGCGGTTTTTCTGGCGTCTGACGCAGCCAAATATGTCCACGGGCACATTCTGGCGGTTGATGGCGGATGGCTGGCGCGGTGATTGCTCGGTGCGGTGTCTCGGCGTTTTCAGCCGGTCTGGCCGCATTGCTGCTGGCTGCTCCAGCGCTCGCGCAAAGCGCAACGGTTCCAGCCTATGTGCCGCCAGCGGAGGGGCCGGTGTGCGATGGTGCGCAGGGCTATTCGGCTTCCTTCGATGGTCGCCGCACGTTCCTGTGGCGCCCGCAATGGCTTGAAAGCATCCGCGCTTCGGCACTGGCCGATGAAAGCGAAAAAGCGAAACTGGTGGGCGCCGCGGACAAGGTGCTGCGAGGCCAACTCTACAGCGTAACCGACAAGCCGCGTCCCGTGCCCGGCGCGGGCAAGAACGACTATGCTTCGATCGGCCCCTATTGGTGGCCCGATCCCAAAAAACGCGACGGACTGCCCTATATTCGCCGTGATGGTGAAGTGAATCCCGAACGCGATGGCCCCGAGTTTGACAAGGACCGCCTGCGCGATTTGGCCAATGATCTGGAAACGCTCTCGATAGCCTACTTCGTCACGGAAGATGGACGATACGCGGATCGCGCCGCGCACTTGGTGCGAACATGGTTTCTCGACCCCGCAACGCGGATGAACCCGCATATGAACTTTGCCCAAGGCATTCCCGGCAAAGTGAATGGCCGCGGCGAGGGGATTATCGAAGCCTCCGATCTCTCGACCATCGTCGAGACCGTTGGTCTGATCGAACCCTCCGGCGCTCTGTCCAAAGAAGAGCGCGGCGCTTTGCGCAAATGGTATGCGGATTACGCTGCATGGATGGCGACCAGCGATCTTGGCGAAGACGAGATGAACAAGCGCAACAATCACGGCGTATTCTACGATTTCTATCTCGCGCATTTTGCGCTGTTCGCCGGATTGGAGGGCGCGACAGCAAGCGTTGTCGACAGCTTCCCGCGATACCGGCTGGGCGTCCAGATGGACAAGCAAGGGCGCTTTATCGAAGAGTTGAAGCGCACGCGCAGCTGGCATTATTCGATATTCGTCGTCGATGGTGCAGCGCGCCTCGCAACGATTGCTGAGTGCGTGAACCGCGATTTGTGGAATGCGACGCTGCCCGACGGCCGCAGCCTCGGCACAGCGCAGGGCTTCTTGGCAAAATATGCCGATACACCCTCTCAGTGGCCCTTTCCCGATACCGATAAAGACCGTGAACGCTACGACCGGATGGCGTCGAAATATGCTTCGCTTGCGGTGCTGCTAGAACGCGGTGCGGTGGAGCAAGGGGCGGTCAAGCTGCCTTAAGGATCGGGCACGGCATTGCATGCGCGGGCCGCTACATCCGGAATTTGAAGAGCCAAAGCCAGTTGGAGCACATAATGTCTAAATTTCTTTCGTTTGGTGAAATCATGCTTCGGCTGAAGACGCCGGGTAATGAGCGCTTTTTCCAGTCGCATGCGTTTGAAGCGACCTTTGGCGGGGGTGAAGCCAATGTGGCGGTCGCGCTGTCGAATTACGGGCTGGATGCAGGCTTTGTGAGCGCGCTGCCCGATAACGACATCGGCGAGAACGCGATTATGGAACTGCGCAAGTTCGGGGTCGATACCGCACATGTGAGCCGATCGGGCGATAGGGTGGGGATCTACTTCCTCGAGACCGGTTCGAACCAGCGTCCTTCGAAGGTGGTCTATGACCGCGCCAACTCGTCGATCTGCAATGCCAGCGCAGACGAGTTCGATTGGCCGACCATCTTCAAAGGCGTGAAGTGGCTGCACATCACCGGCATTACCCCGGCGCTGAGCCAGTCGGCTGCAGATATGTCGATGGACTGCGTCAAAGCAGCCAAGGCTGCGGGCGTTACCGTCTCTTGCGACTTCAACTTCCGCGGCAAGCTGTGGAAATACGGCAAGACCGCTCCCGAAGTGATGCGCGAGCTGGTCAAATATGTCGATGTCGGCATTGCCAATGAGGAAGACTGTCAGAAATCGCTCGACATCACCGTCGATGTCGATGTGGAGAGCGGCGAGCTTGATACGAAGAAGTACGAAGCGCTGGGCCAGAAAGTGCTCGACATCTATCCCGATATGCACACCATCGCGATTACGCTGCGCGAAAGCCTGAGTGCGGACCGCAACAACTGGTCGGCCTGCCTACGCACCCGTGACGGCGGGTTCAAACTCTCGAAGAAATACGAACTGACCGATATCGTCGACCGCGTCGGCGGCGGAGACAGCTTCGCCTCTGCGCTGATCTACGGGCTAAATGCCTATGAAGATCGCCAGCAGAGCCTAGAGTTCGCGGTTGCCGCCAGTGCGCTCAAACACACGATCATGGGCGACTTCAACCGCGTGACCGTTCCGGAGGTTGAAAAGCTCATGTCGGGTGATGGATCGGGCAGGGTTCAGCGGTAGAGCGCGATCTTCTTAGTCAGAGACAAGTTGCGATTAGACTGACAGCACCGCCACGGACCCCAGCACTAGTTTCTGACTAGTTTGGCTCGCCGTAGTCTATCGACTTTGCGGATCACTTGTGATGGTTGTAATATACCAGCAGCGTTTCCGTGCCGGTTTCCGGGGTCTGTTCCGAGCTGTACGCCTCGATTGCGGGATCGAACACTAGCATTGATTGCGTGGCGTAATATCTTCCAATACGGGCATATTCAGCTTTCGCATTAATCCTTTTCGAGAGTTTACCAGCCGTAGCGAGCACCGAAATTATCAAGTCCAGCAGATTTACCGGTACTTTCCGGAACCGGGGTTTCTGCCCGGTGGCTTGGAACAGCATGTGCGCTTGATCAAGAGGAGTGATTGCCGGGCCCGGGCCGCCAATAGGAAGAATCGCGCCATGCTTGGTCTGATCCTCGATACAATCAGCGATAAAGACAGCCAAGTCGTGGTCACTGATTGGCTTGCATGAAGTCAGCTTCCCATCACCAAACATCACAAAGGGCTTGCCTGCACGGACCCGCTCGATTTGGCCCGACAGTGATTTGAAGAATGCCGTCGGCCTGACGATAGAATGGATCAAGCCCGATTCTGCAAGTTCCTTTTCAAAGGCTAGCTTGGCGTGCTGAAATGCCAACAGCGGTTTTTGAACACAGATGGCAGATAACAAAATCATCTGTTTTACATTGAGGGATCGTGCGCATTTCAAAATATTCGCGTTCGCTTGATAATCGATTAGCCATGCGTCTTCAGGCTCGCCAGTGCGCGACGCTAGGCAGGACACGATGACATCAAAACTTTCGCCGCGAAAGGCGCTATCCTTGATTGAGCCGGGATCGGTAACGTCTCCTCTCCTCACCTCTGCACCGGTGCGCTCCAGCTGTCGGGCATCGGTCTGAGGCCGGACAAAACAAATGGTTTGATAGCCGCGTATGAGGAATTCGCTAACGCAAGCCTGCCCGATCGTTCCGCTCGCACCGAAGACCAGAACGCGATTGGGGGCAGGTTTCATGAGGACAACTTAGCAGTGCTACTATTGCGGTCAAACATCCTCCTTTTGCGCCGTATGATTGACCGGCCCTGCCATGATGTTAGGTAAAGCACATGTCCGCATTCCCGTTCAGCGCCATTGTCGGCCAGGAAGAAATGAAACTGGCATTACTGACGGCTGCGGTCGATGCGCGGATTGGCGGGGTGATGATCTTCGGTGATCGCGGGACGGGTAAGAGTACCGCCGCACGCGCACTTGCTGCAACGCTGCCCCCGATACGGGCAGTCGAAGGGTGCCGCTATAATTGCGAGCCTGAAGATAGCGATGATTGCCCCGATCCTTGCACCAGTAAGCGCGTCCGCAAGATAGCGGTGCCGTTTGTCGACCTACCGCTTGGCTCGACTGAGGACAGGGTGCTTGGCACGCTTGATCTGGAGAAGGCGCTTTCCAAAGGCGAGAAACATTTCGAACCCGGATTGCTGGCCAAGGCCCATCGCGGGTTTCTGTATATCGACGAGATAAACCTGCTGGAGGATCATGTAGTCGACCTGTTGCTTGATGTAGCCGCATCAGGCGAAAATCTAGTCGAACGTGATGGGCTGAGTGTAAAACACAAAGCGCGCTTTGTGCTGATCGGCAGCGGCAATCCTGAAGAAGGCGAACTGCGCCCGCAATTGCTCGACAGGTTCGGATTATCGGTTGAAGTGCGCACACCCGACTCGATTGACGAGCGGGTCGAGATCATGCGCCGCTGCGATGCGATGGAACGCGATGCAGCCAAGTTTGCTGCCAAGTGGAAAGGCGAGGACGCCAAAATCCTGCGTCAGATTGAGCGTGCGAAAAAAGCGCTGCCGAAGGTCAAGACGCCAGCTAAAATTCTGAGGGACACTGCGGCCCTGTGCAAAGCGGTGGGCGCGGACGGATTGCGCGGAGAGTTGACCCTTATGCGAAGCGCACGAGCTTTGGCGGCGCTGGATAGCGATGCATCGGTCACGCGCAAGCATCTCGAAACCATGGCGCCATTGGCACTCCGCCACCGCTTGCGCCGCGATGTGCTGGACGAAACGGGTTCGACCGTGCGGATCGAACTTGCGCTGGCAGAGCTGTTCGGTTGATTGAGGCCGGGCAAGCCAATGCCGGTCTGGCAGATGTAATCCTTGCGGCCCGGCTATTCCTGAATAACCCACACACATTCGGCGGAATTGTCCTGCGCGGTTCCGGACCAGTTCGAGACCGATTGCTTGCGCAAATGGCAGAGCAGCTTGCCCAGCGCGGGCCTGTGATCAGAATTCCGATCAATGTCGATAGCGAGCAATTGCTCGGCGGACTGGATCTCACAGAGACGCTCGCAAAAGGCACGGCTGTTCGACGTGCCGGTTTACTCGAACAGGCCCGCGGCGGTGTCGTGCTTGTACCAATGGCCGAGCGTGTTTCGGCGAATGTTGCCGCGCATCTGGCGCAGGCGATGGATAGTGGCGAGATCGCAGTGATTGCGCTCGATGACGGTATTGAAAGCGATGAGGTCCCCCCAGGCGTTTTGCTGGAAAGGGCGGCGTTTCATTGCGATCTGACTGCTATCCGAGATTTGGATTTTGTGCTTCACGGGCGCCGCAACCGAGACACGCAGGGCAAAGCGCTTACAATGTCCCAGCGAAAAGCTATTTCTGCGACTGCTGCAGCCGTCGGTGTGCATTCCGTGCGGCCGATGGTAATGACAGAGAAGGCGGCTCGCCACTTCGCGCAATTGGCCAGCGCGGAAACCGTAGGTGATGATACATTGCAAGCGGCCATCCGGGTGGTCATCGGTCCGCGCGCCCGGCAGTTGCCTGAGGCACATGAGCCGCCTCCTCCCGCAGAGGAGCCTAGACAACCTGGCAACGATTCCGAACCAACGGACGACGACAAGAACCTCGACGATATCTCGCTTGACGATTTATTATTGGAGGCTGCTGAAGCGGCAATCCCGCAATATATTTTGGACGGCATTTCCAAAGGCACCGTGCGGGCCTCCGGTGGTCGATCGGGCAAATCCGGGCAGAAGGAAAAATCTACCAGGCGCGGCCGTCCGCGCGGGTCGCATCCTGGTGTTCCCGGAGACGGCTGCAAGCTGGCTTTGATCGACACTTTGCGCGCAGCTGCGCCATGGCAGACCATTCGGCGGAAGGAGGCTGGTGATGATGGGCTGCATATCCGCAAGTCGGATTTGCGCATACGTAGGTTTGAACAGAACCGCGAAACGCTGACAATCTTCGCTGTAGATGCGTCAGGCTCATCGGCCTTGTCGCGGCTGGCGGAAGCGAAGGGAGCTGTCGAGCTGATGCTGGCAGAAGCGCATGTGAAACGCTCGCAAGTGGCATTGATCGCGTTCAGACAAACCGGCGCGGAAATCTTGCTCCCGCCAACGCGATCGCTCACTCGTGCACGGCGGGCGCTAAGCGCATTCCCGGGCGGCGGCGGAACGCCATTGGCGGCCGGCCTGCTTGAGGCGCGCCTGCTCGCAGATGCTGCTGAAAAACGCGGACAAACTCCGACGATTGCCCTGCTGACTGACGGTAAAGCCAATGTAACCTTGGCTGGTGAAGCCGACCGGACAATAGCTGCGAAAGAAGTCGCGGATGTAGCCAAGGGCATTGCCGCGGCAGGCCACCACTCCATTGTGATCGATATTTCGCCGCGGCCGCGCGAGGAAGCTGCGGAGCTGGCAGCGGCACTACTGGGCAAATATCTGGCGCTGCCTCGCGCCAAAAGCGCTGCGATGGTCGAGGCCATTGATAGTATCGGCACCGGAGCCGATGCGTGAGCCAGCGTTATCCGCGTTGGGAGATGGAAGGACGCGACTGGCCCAACCGTGATTCAAGCCGCTTCGTGGAGGCGGACACCTATCGCTGGCATGTGCAGGAGATGGTGCCTGATGCGGAGAATGCACCGGTTTGCTTGCTGATTCATGGCACCGGCGCTGCGACGCATAGCTGGCGTGATGTGATGCCGATCCTGGCGAAAACGTACCGCGTGATCGCGATCGATTTGCCGGGGCACGGGTTTACCAAACCAAGTCATGCGCGGCGCGTGTCACTGCCGCAAATGACGGCTTCGGTTGGTGTCTTGCTGGAAGAACTCGGTGCCAAACCCGATGTCATTATAGGCCATTCGGCTGGCGCTGCGATTGGTGTGCAGTTGCTGCTTGATAATGGCTGGAACACTGCGCTTGTCGGCCTGAACCCGGCGCTTCTCCCATTTCCGGGGTTGGCTGCCAAACTGTTTCCAACTTTGGCGAAAATCCTGTTCACCAATCCGTTCGTATCGCGCATTTTTGCGCGGATGATGCGGTCACCGAGCGAGGTGGACCGGTTTATGCGTAAGTCCACCGGGTCGACAATCGACCGCGCTGGGGTCGATTTGTATCACAGGCTGCTGACGCGCTCGGGACATTGCGACGGGGCCATCCGGATGATGGCGAGTTGGGAATTGGAAGAGTTGCAGCGCAGGCTGCCCCGACTCTCTTCTCACACTGTGTTGGTTCACGGCAGTCTCGACAATGCGATCCCGAAATCGGCGATTAAACAAGCGTGCGCGCTGATACCGGGCTGTGTGTTTGAGGAGGTTAAGAATGTCGGCCACCTTGCACATGAGGAACAGCCGGAGCAGATTGCCGATCTGATCGCGGCATTTGTCGCCGGGTCGAGCGAGTAGGAGCGGACATTATGGAAGCCAGCGTTTGGGACAATCTGGGATGGATCGAGATCGTGTTCAGCGGGGCCGTCGCGCTAGGTTTCGGCTTTTGGCAATTATGGTCCGTCAACCGCGAAATCGCCAAGGATAAGGCCAAGGCAGACGCGAAAAAATCATCTGAAGAGGCCAAATAAACTTACTCTGCCCGCGTTTCGCGGGATTTTATTCTCTGGGCATTTTATACGGCAGCATAAATTGCACCACCGGATTGATCAGACGATCGAGCGAAATGCTCTCCTGCACCGCTGTCACTTGCTTACCGAACAGCCGCATGGATAACGCAGACCGCGCATAAAACGGTGAATCTTCCCATGTCTTGATGACCGAGGCATGGCCGCGATCGGCCCGTGTCTGCCGTTTCATAGCCCACAAAGTTGGCGGCAAGGGTGCGACCAAAGGTAGTTCTTCTTCGTGCGGAGTGCCGTGCCTGTCAAAGCGCAATGCGCTGGCAAAATGGCTGCCATCGCGGCGATTGCCTTCATAGATGACGCCAACATCGTGACCCGCATGGGCGCGGCACCAATGCCAGTCACGGAAACCGTCTTCGATGGGTTCGCTGCCATGATTCCCATCAAGATAGGCACTGCCTGACCAGCTGACGTCGGGGCGATCCATCTTCACCTCTATCCGCGCGCGAGGGGCAATGGTGTGCCAATTGTGCTTGCCCTCTGCGTCCAGTTTGAAGCTGTGCGCATTGAGCACTTCGGGTGTCAGGGTGATTTGTCCTTTGACACGCCGCCGCCACGGAATGCCAAGGCGGATATCGCGCTCTTCAATATCGATTATTAGCCTTTCCTTGTCCCAACGCATCGCGCTTGGGCCAATTTGCAATTCGTCGCGTGCTTGTGATGTGTCTGCAGCGCCGCGTTCGGTCATCACCCAACGAGCACCGTTTTTCCCGTAAAGTGCAATGTTCAAGCAGCTGTGATCGAGTGGCAGATCGCGACCGGATTTCTTGTAGTAAGGGGAGAATACGCTTCCGATAAAGCCAATGATGGTTAGCCCGTAGCTTCCGTCATCGCTGAGGGCATCGACATACCACCAGCGGTATCCTTGCGGTGGTACCAACGCGTCGAAATACGGTCTGACAGCACGGCTTCGCTCGCGAGTTTCCCCGACAAGGCGGCCATCGGGACGCCCGCGCCAGGATGGGTCGCTCCGCCCGTGCAATAGAGCCCACGGATCTTCGTCCGGCAGCCGGGCCGGAGGAAGGAGGCCGCCCACCCGTGCGAAGCCCTGCCATAAAGCGCCCCGCCGGTCGCCGGGAAGAGTTGCGAGAAATCGTTCGGCGTGACCAGTTCGTGCCGCAGCGGCGTCTCCAGCTCCAACCCGCATGCGCTCAGGCGTTTCAGCATGTTCGACGTGCATTGGTCTTTCTCCTCGGCAGAATACTCGTGGGTGTCGCCATTGGCGGGTGCGTTGACGATGATTTGATAGCGTTGCGCTGTGTCCGATTGGGCTCCGGTATCATGATCCAAGGCGCATACATAAGCTGTGGGATTTTGTGGCGGGTGGCCCGATTTGATCTCGGCAAACTCAGCCGGATAATCGCCCGAAAAGAACACATTGTGATGGTCCAGCGCGAACCCGCTAGCCTTACTTTTCGCAAGCCACACCATTGCGGAAAGTGACCGGCTCTTAGATTTCATTATCCTCGCCGCTCGCGCTGTTTCGCGACCGAATTGACCTGCCGCCAACGCCGCAGGATCGGCGTTGCAGATGACCGCGCGTGTGGTAATCGTTTCGCCGCTCTCAAGGTGGACTGCGCGCACGCCTTTACGGTCGGTACGGATTTCATCGACATGTGCGCCAAACCGGAAACGAGCGCCGTTTTTGCGGGCGACAGCTTCTAGAGCTGAGGAGAGTGCGCTCATGCCGCCTCTAATCGACCAGACACCTTGCGCTTCGACATGCGCGATCAGCATCAGCGTGGCGGGAGTATGGAAGGGTGAAGACCCGCAATAGGTGGTGTAACGGCCAAACAATTGGCGCAGCCGGACGTCGTCGAAATGCTCGCCGAGCACTTTCCAAAGGCTTTCATAGGGCCGGATCGCTAGCATTGCCCCGATGCGTGACAGGCCAATCCGCCGCATTAGCGGGACTGGCCAGCTGACTTTGCTTCCGCGTAGCATCGGCTCGTCGAGAATGTCGAAGATGTGTTTGGCTTCAGCAGAGAAACTGCGGAACCCCTGAGCAGCTTTCGCGCCGGCGAATTGTCCGACTGCATCGACGCTCTTCTCGTGATCGGCAAACAAGTCCAAATAGCCTGCTCTGTCCCATGCATGCCGCGCGAGCGTGTCAGCTTTGGTCAACGTTAGATAATGGTCGGTTGATGCGCCCGCACTTTCAAAAATCGCGTCGATGACGCTGCGCATTGTAAACACGGTCGGGCCAGCATCTATCGGCGAACCATCGACATCCAATTGCCGGATTTTTCCGCCCGACATGGCTTCCTTCTCCAGCACAGTCACCGGCACGCCTTGCGCGGACAGCAACGCCGCGCTGGTCAGGCCGCCAATGCCTGCGCCAATGATGACTGTCGGGGTCTCCGCCACGCTCTCTCCGCCCGCTCCCAAGAGTTTCGGTTTGACGGATGATTATCATAGGTCCATCAGAATGGACATAATATTATGTCTAACATCAAAGACTCTGAACTAACCACACCGAATTGGCGGACCCGATGGGCGCTGTGTCGCAACAGGGTTCTGGGCAGTCAGAGGTTCCAGAACTGGGCCGCAAAAACGCTGATTTTCCGGCGCATTGCGCGGCGTAAAGCGGCTGGGCAATTCCATCTGATTGCGGGCTTTGTCTATACACAGATAACCTATGTTTTCGTGCAATCGGGACTGATCGATTTCCTGAGGGAAGGGCCGAGGCAGTTTGATGATGTTGCTGAATTTCTCGGCTTTCAGAGAGAAGCTACGGACCGCATTCTGAAGGCTGGTGCCGCGCTTAAACTGTGCGAGTCGCCGCAATACGATTTGTGGCTTTTGGGAGAGGTAGGCGCGGCCCTTTCGGTGAACGAGGGAGCGATGGCGATGGTCCGGCATCACGCATTGCTTTATCGCGATATGGCCGATCCGATGGCCTTGCTCTCGCGGCAAGGCGGGGTGGATAGCGAACTGTCGCAGTTTTGGACCTATGCGCAGGATCGCGAAGGCGGCGCGACTCCCTATTCCGAACTAATGCAAGCAACGCAGCCCATGGTATGGGAGCAGATCATTGGGCGTTATTCCTTCAGGCAGCATAGAAAGATGCTAGATATCGGCGGCGGCTCAGGGGCTTTTGTCGAGGCAGTTGCCGGCACCGCTCCAAGAATCGAGCTCGGCATCTTTGATCTAGCCGATGTGGCCCATTTGGCGGAGGCGCGGTTTGCTAATACGCCGCTGGAGAAGCGTGTGACCATTCATAGCGGGAGCTTCCGCGCTGATCCGATCCCGCTGGGCTATGATCTCGTCACCCTTATCCGCATTTTGCATGACCATAACGATGATGTTGCCGCGCAGCTGCTCAAGGCGGTTTACGAGTCGCTCGCGGTGGGAGGACGATTGCTGATTGCCGAGCCGATGGCGGAGACTCGACTCGCTGAAGGCATGGGTGATGCCTATTTCGGGATGTATTTGTGGGCGATGGGCTCTGGTCGGCCGCGCTCATCCACAGAGAACCGGAAAATGTTGAAGAATGCAGGCTTTTCAGGGGTTAAAGCGATAAACACGCCTCTTCCGATCATCGCTCAGGCGCTTGTCGCGCACAAGTGACAGCCAAGGTGTCCAGTTTAGTTGACAATAGATAATGTTCCGGTAGTTTAACACTTGACGGAGTCCCTGTCATGAAACGGGGATCCAGAGAGGGACCTTTTGGAAACATCGGCCATCATTCTTGACGCACCTGAGCGTTTGGCGATGCGGGAAACCGTGCTGAACCCTATGGAAGCGGGCGATGTGCAGGTCGATATTCACTGGAGCGGAATTAGCACAGGTACGGAGAAGCTTCTTTGGACCGGCAAGATGCCGAACTTCCCCGGAATGGGATATCCGCTGGTGCCGGGCTATGAGTCAGTCGGTTGTGTGGTTGATGCTGGAGCCGAAGCTGAAGCACGCCTTGGCGAGTGGGTCTTTGTACCAGGCGCTAATTGCTACCGCGATGCCCGCGGTTTGTTTGGCGGCTCGGCGAAAACCGTTATTCTGCCGACAGCGAGAGCGCTTCCTGTATCGGAGCAGCTTGGCCGGGACGGTATTCTTTACGCGCTGGCGGCGACGGCGCTTCATGCCATTGCGCATGGTGATGCGCCGGAATTAATCGTGGGTCACGGTGTACTCGGCCGCTTGCTAGCCCGCTTGACCGTTGCAGCAGGCTCTAAGCCGCCCGTTGTGTGGGACACCAATTCCAGTCGCCAAACCGGCGGGCAGGGCTATTCGGTTGTCCATCCCGATGATGATGATCGCCATGACTACGCGAATATCTATGATGTTAGCGGCGATGCAGGTTCAATCGAGAGCTTCATTGCACGGCTGGCCAAAGGCGGCGAACTTGTTCTTGCGGGCTTTTACAATCAACCCATCAGCTTCGCTTTTCCTCCGGCCTTCCAGCGCGAGGCACGCATCCGGATTGCCGCTGAATGGCAGCCCGATGATCTTGCTTCGATCAATGCACTGATCGAAACGGGGGCGCTCGACCTTTCGGGCCTGATCACCAATGTCGAACCGGCGAATGATGCCGAGACGGCTTACCCTACAGCTTTTGATGATCCCGATTGCCTGAAAATGGTGCTCGATTGGAGAGAATGCGCATGAGCGTACTGGACGTCGATACACTTCGCAAAGAAGCAGCCCAAGAGCCTGATCCGGTCCATACTGGTGAGGTCAAATCAGAGACGCAAGTCATCGCGATTTACGGCAAAGGCGGTTCGGGCAAGAGCTTTGCACTTTCCAATCTCAGTTACATGATGGCGCAGCAAGGTAAGCGGGTCCTGCTGATTGGCTGCGATCCGAAATCGGACACAACCAGTTTACTGTTTGGCGGCAAATCATGCCCGACGATCATCGAGACATCGTCGAAGAAAAAGCTCGCTGGCGAGGAAGTGACTATCGAAGATGTCTGCTTCCAACGCGACGGTGTATTCGCGATGGAGCTCGGCGGTCCGGAAGTCGGTCGCGGGTGTGGCGGGCGCGGGATCATCCATGGATTTGAACTGCTTGAAAAACTTGGCTTCCACGAATGGGGCTTTGATTACGTTCTGCTAGATTTCTTGGGCGATGTTGTTTGCGGCGGGTTTGGTCTGCCGATTGCGCGCGACATGTGCCAGAAAGTTATCGTGGTCGGGTCGAACGATATGCAATCGCTCTACGTCGCTAACAACGTGTGCAAAGCGGTTGAATATTTCCGCAAGATGGGCGGCAATGTCGGCGTCGCCGGCATGATTATCAATAAAGATGACGGCACCGGCGAGGCGCAGGCATTTGCCGACGCCGTCGATATTCCGGTTCTCACAGCGATCCCGGCCAATGAGGATATTCGCCGCAAGTCAGCCAATTACCAGATCATCGGTATACCCGGCAGCGAGTGGGGCGGCTTGTTTGAAGAGCTGGCGACCAACGTCGCGGAAGCTCCACCGCAGCAGCCAAAGCCGCTCGAGCAAGATGGACTACTTGATCTGTTCTCCCCCGAAGAAACCGGCGGCAACATCGAGCTCGTCCCTGCGACACAGGCCGATATGCGCGGCGGCACGTTCGAAGAGAGGCCATCCCTTGAAATCATTTACGACGAGATTTGATGCATGAGTGATGCCTTCGCCCCGACGGCCAGACCGGCCAAACGTGCTCCGGACCGGATCGATCTCGCTCCGGCGCTGGAAGCCGAGAGCGCGGGCTGTCACGGCGGTGCAGAGACGATGCGTGAAGCCGCCAAGAAGGCGGGCAAAAGCGATATTCTCGATCAATATGAGAAAGATTATCCGGTCGGTCCGCACGATCAGCCGCAAAGCATGTGCCCGGCCTTCGGGTCGCTCCGTGTTGGCCTGCGCATGCGGCGCACTGCAACGATCTTGTCAGGCTCTGCCTGCTGTGTTTACGGTTTGACCTTCACGTCGCATTTCTACGGAGCGCGGCGTAGCGTCGGCTATGTTCCCTTTAGCAGCGAAACACTGGTTACCGGCAAGCTGTTCGAAGACATCAAGGAAGCCGTCGAACAGATGGCTGACCCTGAGAATTACGACACGATTGTCGTCACGAATCTCTGTGTTCCGACTGCGAGTGGTGTGCCGCTGCGGTTGCTGCCAGACGCGATCAATGGAGTCCGCATCGTCGGCATTGATGTGCCAGGTTTTGGGGTGCCGACGCATGCGGAAGCAAAAGACGTGCTTGCGGGCGCAATGCTTAAATATGCGCGCGACGAGGCGGAGCAAGGCCCCGTCGCAGCACCGAAAGAACGCGCTGACAAGCCGTCTGTAACGCTGCTGGGTGAAATGTTCCCGGCTGACCCGGTCGGCATCGGCCACATGCTTGCGCCGCTCGGTTTGGCGGCTGGACCGGTTGTGCCGACACGCGAGTGGCGCGACCTTTACACGGCTTTGGACGGTGCGGTGATCGCTGCGATCCATCCCTTCTACACCGCGAGCATTCGCGAGTTTGAAGCAGCGGGCCGCAAGGTTGTCGGGTCAGCTCCGGTTGGCCGCGACGGCACAGCCGCGTGGCTGCAAGCTATCGGTGAAGCCACGGGCGCGAGCGCTGCCCAAATCTCCGCCGCGCAGAATGCGATGCTGCCTGCGATTGATGGCGCGCTCAACGCCATGCCAATCAAGGGGCGGATTACTGTTTCGGGTTATGAGGGATCGGAGCTGCTGGTTGCTCGGCTGCTGATCGAAAGCGGAGCGGAAGTACCCTATGTCGGCACGGCGTGCCCGCGCACCAAATGGTCTGATCCAGACCGCGAATGGCTCGAGGCCGAGGGCGTGCGGGTCAATTATCGTGCAAGCCTAGAAGAAGACATCGCAGCGGTTGAGGAGTTTGGCCCCAATTTATCGATTGGCACCACGCCTGTCGTCCAGCACGCGAAAGCGAAAGCCATTCCGGCGCTGTACTTCACCAATCTCATTTCGGCCCGTCCGCTTATGGGGCCGGCAGGTGCGGGCAGCCTTGCCCAAGTCGTCAATGCGGCGATGGGTAACAAAGAACGCTTTGAACGCATGACTGAGTTTTTTGAAGGTGTGGGCGAAGGCTATGCCAGCGGTATCTGGACTGAAACGCCGGAAGACCGTCCAAAGTTTAAAAAGAAATACGCCGCCCAAAATGCCATGGCCGCGAAGGCGGCAGAGGCGGTAGGCTCGTGACGCTAATCCTCGATCACGACCGGGCTGGTGGCTATTGGGGGGCTGTCTACGCTTTCACTGCGATCAAGGGATTGCAGGTTATTATTGACGGCCCAGTCGGATGCGAAAACCTGCCGGTGACATCCGTACTTCATTACACCGATGGCCTTCCGCCGCATGAGCTGCCGATTGTCGTCACGGGTCTTGGCGAAGAGGAGCTGGGTAAAACTGGTACTGAAGGCGCGATGAAACGTGCTTGGCAATCGCTCGATCCGGATCTTCCGGCTGTTGTGGTAACAGGGTCTATCGCCGAGATGATCGGTGGCGGGGTTACACCTGAGGGGACGAATATCAAGCGCTTCCTCCCGCGCACTATCGATGAAGATCAATGGCAGTCGGAAGATCGTGCATTAACCTGGCTGTGGACCGAATTCGGCCCGAAGAAAATGCCGGAGCCAAAGAAACTGGCCGAAGGTGAAAAGCCGAAAGTCAATATCATTGGTCCATCCTACGGCATGTTCAATATGCCGTCCGATGTCGCGGAGATCCGCCGACTAATCGAAGGCATCGGCGCCGAAGTAAATATGGTTTTCCCGCTGGGCAGTCACCTTGCCGACATCCGTCAGCTAGCCAATGCGTCGGTCAATATCTGCATGTACCGCGAGTTCGGCCGCAATCTGTGCGAAAAGCTGGAGCGGCCTTATTTACAAGCACCTGTGGGACTGGATTCTACCACGAAATTCCTGCGCCAGTTGGGTGAAATGACGGGTATCGATCCGGAACCATTCATCACCAAGGAAAAGCACACCACAATCAAGCCGCTTTGGGATTTGTGGCGGTCGGTAACGCAAGATTTCTTTGGCACCGCCAATTTCGGGATCGTAGCGAACGAAACATACGCGCGCGGTATTCGCAATTTCCTCGAGAATGACATGGGTTTGCCGTGTTCGTTCTCTTTCAGCCGCAGTGCAGGCGTGAAGCCAGACAATCAAGCTGTCCGTGCCGCAATCTTCGAGAACCCGCCAATAGTGGTGTTCGGCAGTTACAATGAGCGGATGTATATGGCCGAGGCTGGAGCGCGCGGGATATTCATTCCGGCGTCATTCCCCGGTGCTGCCATTCGTCGCCATACCGGCACACCTTATATGGGCTATTCCGGCGCGACTTATCTGGTTCAGGAAGTGTGCAATGCGCTGTTCGACGCGCTGTTCCATATTCTGCCCCTATCGACCCAGATGGACGCCGGTGAGTCTACACCGGCGCGGTCTCATGCGCCGCTCGAATGGGATGTGGAAGCCAAAGAGAAACTGGATGCGATTGTCGAAGCGCAGCCGGTTCTGGTGCGCATTTCAGCCGCGAAAAACCTGCGCGATGCGGCCGAGCGTCATGCCCGGCTGGCGGGTGAGAAACATGTCTCTGCTGACCGATTGGCAGCAGCACTTCTTGATGGAGCGAACGCATGATGCACCGCTCAATATATTTGCCGGATCTATATCTGGCATCCGCAACTCGCCCGGTTGTTTCAACCGATCGAGCAATACCCGTGGGAGGCGCCTCTGGCGGCTTGCAGGGGGCTAAACTGGAGAAGGAAATATGAGTGAAGATAACGACCGCTTCGGTCCGGGGGCATATTTGACCCCAGAAGAAGCCAAGGAGTTTCACAAGATATTTGTGAGCAGCTTCATCGGCTTCACCATCATCGCGATCATCGCGCATGTGTTGGTGTGGATGTGGCGTCCCTGGTTCCCAGGGGTCAACGGCTATGCGGCTTTGGATGATGGAATCCGGGTTGCTCAAGCCACTTTGATGCCACTGTTAGGATAGGAGAACGACTATGTGGAGACTATGGTTAATTTTCGACCCACGTCGGACGCTGGTCGCTCTCGCGATCTTCCTGTTCGTACTCGCACTGCTGATCCATTTCATCCTGTTGAGCACTGATCGCTTCAACTGGATCGAAGGACCAGGTGCAGACCCGGCTGTGGCTTCTGTCACCGTCGAACAGTCAGAACGACTAACCTGACCCCGGCCCTTTGGAGGACACGGCGTTCCGGCGTCGTGCCTCCCGCAGGGACGCCGGTTTCAGTAATGTGTAAACGTCCGCCTGCGCCGCAGGTGGCAAGGATGAGCGCGCAGGGGAAATGCCATGTCGCTGTTAAGTTTCGAGCGAAAATATCGGGTCAGGGGCGGTACCCTGATTGGAGGCGATCTGTTCGATTTTTGGATCGGGCCTTTCTATGTCGGGTTTTTCGGGGTTGTTTCGGCAATATCCGCAATACTCGGGACGGCGCTGATATTCTACGCGGCCTCGCAGGGGCCAACGTGGAATCCCTGGCTCATTTCGATCAATCCGCCGGACATTGCCTATGGGCTGGGGTTCGCCCCGCTCAACGAAGGTGGTTTCTGGCAGATTATTACCATCTGCGCGATCGTGGCCTTCAGTTCATGGGCGCTGCGAGAGGTGGAAATCTGCCGCAAGCTGGGGATGGGCTATCATGTCCCGATAGCTTTTGGCGTCGCAATTTTCGCCTATGTAACCTTGGTCGTCATCCGGCCGTTCTTTATGGGCGCTTGGGGACACGGCTTCCCTTACGGGATATTCAGTCACCTCGATTGGGTGTCGAACACCGGCTATCAATATGTAAACTTCCATTACAACCCCGCTCATATGATCGCAGTGTCGTTCTTCTTCGTGACGACATTTGCGCTGGCTCTGCACGGGGCATTAATCCTGTCAGCGGTGAACCCGAAAAAGGGGCAGGAAGTCAAAACGCCCGAATATGAAGACACGTTTTTCCGTGATTTCATCGGTTATTCCGTGGGCACTATCGGCATCCACCGTTTGGGGCTGTTCCTCGCATTGAATGCCGGTTTCTGGAGTGCAGTGTGCATCTTCATCGCCGGGCCGCTTTATGCTGAAGGCTGGCCGGAATGGTGGGAATGGTGGCGCAACATGCCGATCTGGTCGTGAGGGGGAATAGATAATGGCACGCTATCAAAACATATTCACGCAAGTCCAGCTTGCTCACGCGCCTGAAATGGGAATCCCTCTTCCGCCGGAAGAGCAGGGTGACCGGACCAAGGATACTGCGTTTAGCTATTGGATGGGCAAATTCGGTCAGGCACAAATCGGGCCGATATATCTCGGCTGGCTCGGCATCGCGTCGCTCCTGTTCGGCTTCCTTGCGATCGAGATCATCGGGCTCAACATGCTCGCATCGGTTAATTGGGACCCGATCGAATTCGTTCGTCAATTTTTCTGGCTTGGCCTTGCGCCTCCAGGGCCTGAATACGGTTTCAGTCCATTTGTGCCGCTCAACGATGGTGGCTGGTGGATACTTGCGGGTTTCTTCCTGACGCTATCGATATTGTTATGGTGGGTGCGGACCTATCGCCGAGCCCGCGCGCTTGGCATGGGCACGCATGTAGCTTGGGCATTTATGAGCGCAATCTGGCTTTATCTGGTGCTCGGATTTATTCGCCCGATGTTCATGGGATCATGGGCCGAGGCGGTGCCGTTTGGCATCTTCCCGCATCTCGAGTGGACGAACAATTTCTCGCTGCTTTACGGAAACCTGTTCTACAATCCGTTCCATGCTCTTTCGATTGTGTTCCTGTATGGCTCGGCTTTGCTATTCGCCATGCATGGCGCAACTATCCTTGCAGTTGGCCGTTACGGCGGCGAGCGCGAGCTTGAACAGATTACTGATCGCGGTACTGCGTCAGAGCGTGCGGCATTATTCTGGCGCTGGACCATGGGCTTCAATGCGACGATGGAGTCGATCCACCGTTGGGCGTGGTGGTTCGCTGTATTGTGTACCTTCACTGGCGGTATTGGTATCCTGCTGACTGGGACAGTGGTCGACAATTGGTACCTGTGGGCGATTGAGCACCACTATGCCCCTGAATATTGATCGCCCCTTGCGCGCGCCGGCAGTTTCCGCGGAATATTGATTTGGGGAATTCTAGGCAGCGTATTATCTTCGATTATCAAGCATGTGAAAGGCAATTGTCATGGTAAAGCCGTACCGATCAATTTCTGCAATTTCAGCTTTGGCACTCGCACTGGCTGCTTGTGGTGGAGAACCCGAAGCCGTCGCCGATGCCGACAAAGATATGCAACTCGCTGAAGACGCAGGTGACGGGACAGTAGCAGACGAAATGAATTCCGGTGCCCCCGAGATTCAAGAAGGGGGTGGCCGTGCAGCGGGTGAGGCCGATAACCCCAACGAGCCAGTAATACCGGAAGATGTCGAGCCATCCGATACTGATCCGGCCGAGGTGCGCTGATTCTGCCTTAAGTGGCAGGCATAGCTTAAGATTAAATTCGGTGAGCCGAGTACCGGTGTTTTTGCTCGGCTTGCCAAGCACTTTCTGTTAGGGGCAGATCATGGACTTGGTCGCTGATTTTCTGTCTCGCTTAGTTACACAATTCCAGTCTCCGGCATTGGCGTTCTTGATTGGCGGGATGGCGTTGGCCGCGTTTCGCAGTCAACTCGAAATACCTGACGCGATCTACAAATTTGCTGTGTTCATGCTGTTGATGCGGATCGGCATCGAAGGCGGGCTGGAAATTCGCGATGCCAGCTTTGCAGAAATGCTGTTGCCGGCACTGGTGACAATAGCGCTCGGGTGTCTAATTGTTCTTTTGGGCCGGTTCACGCTGGCTTATTTGCCTGGCGTCAAAATGGAGGACGCCATTGCTACCGCCGGTCTGTTCGGTGCCGTTAGCGCGTCGACACTGGCGGCAGCCATGGTCATTCTGGAAGAGGAAGATATTTTCTATGAGGCCTGGGTGCCCGCGCTTTATCCGTTCATGGACATTCCTGCATTGGTTCTGGCCATCGTCCTCGCCAACCTCCATCTGGCCAAGCAAGATGGTGCATCCGGTAATGGTCCGAAAATATGGTCGATCATCAAAGACAGCCTGCGCGGCTCGGCCTTATCGGCGCTGATATTGGGTTTGGCGCTGGGGCTCCTAACTCGGCCTGAGCAAGTTTTCGAGGGCTTTTACGATCCGCTATTTCGCGGCTTGCTGTCTATCCTCATGCTCATCATGGGAATGGAAGCCTATCAGCGGTTGAATGAACTTCGCAAAGTAGCGCATTGGTATGCGGTTTACGCTTTTGCCGCACCGCTGACGCATGGTTTAATCGCATTCGGATTGGGGTATCTACTGCACGTCACGACTGGTTTTAGCCCAGGCGGTGTTGTGCTCCTGTCGGTGCTAGCCGGATCAAGCTCGGACATTTCCGGACCGCCGACATTGAGAGCGGCAATCCCAACGGCAAATCCGTCCTCTTATATCGGTTCCTCGACAAGTATCGGCACACCGGTGGCTATCGCGATTGGAATACCTCTCTATTTGGCGCTTGCGCAGATGGTATTCTGACGCTGAACAGCCGTAAGCCTCTCCTTAGTGGTGAAACTTGTGCGGCCTCAGAATATCGACCTCTTCCAGATAGGTGATACCCGAATAATTCTGGAAGTACCGCTCTGCTACGGCATCTGCGATTTTTTCTGCCATTGCCAATTCGCTAACAATCACCTCGACCTTGATGTTGCGAAAAGCATCGACAATCGATGCACCGCTTGCTGATCGAACGCCGCGGCTACCACGTCCGCCGGCGGCAACGACAGTGTAGCCAGTGCCGCCCATTTCTTCGATTATATCGGCAACGCCGTCAAAGATCACCTTCTCCGTGATGATGACGACCTTGGTCGCTTTATAGGTCATAAAATGATCTCCCGGCTCTTTTCATGCAAAGCGTACAAGGGTTTCGAACCGGAGCAAAAGACTTTCGTGACAATGCGTGGGCGTCGAACCTGTAATCTGGATCGCTGGTTAATTCTGATCGCGTGAGCGAAGCATTTCACGCCGATGAAGGTCATAAAGGTGAACCGGAAACGCGGCCATCAATGGTACCGAGATGTAGATCCAGCCTAACCCGGTCAGGGCCGCCCTTAACGCAATCATCATCAAAATAGCAGGAACGAGCGCGGGTAGAATATCCGCCCAACCACTGCCGCGCCATTTGAGCCAGATTGCCTCCATTACCAGAACGGCCAACACCACATCGACCGCGCGTCCGCTGGAGAAAAATTCCTCCACCTCCTGCGCTCAGCCGAAAGGGCCGTTGAGTTGGATGACTTGATAATTCAGTGCGCCCGCGATGGTTACCCAGATCAGATACGGTAGCAGCAGTAGCGAAGCCACTTTCGAGAAGCGGCCACAAAAAAGGATCAAGATCGCAATCGAAAGCCAAAGAACGATCAGCTCGTAAAACGCCCAATCGGGGCGCTGCATCCGGAAGAACAGGAAGCTCCAAAGCAAGTTCAGAAAGCCGTTAAACGCAAACATGCCGAGCATGATTTCGGTATGCCTCCGGCTGGGTGCCTTCTCCCATGCAAAGACACCTGCAATGGCGATTAATGCGAATACGGCTGTCCAGATAATGCCGAACATATAGCTGGGCGGGGCCCAGCTCGGTTGCGTCAGGCTATAATACCATTCGTCCAGAACGGTGATGGTTTCACCAACAAAGGCAGTGACCAGCACCAGCAGGGCGGCGATCGTAATCGGAAGTAGGGAAGCGCGGCTCATGCTTTGGCAGGTCTCAGCCCAAGAAGATGCGCGGTGTCTTTAATGAAAATTCGAATATGTGCCATCGGGTCCCGCCTGACCAATTCCTTGTTCATATAGGCTTCCCACGTCAAGCGTTGGACGTCGGGATCATCGCACATTTTCACAAAGCGTTCGCGGCGTTTGTCGCTGCTGTACCAGAAATACTGCATCACGCCGAGAATCCAGAACACGCGGCCATGCGCTTTCATAAAGGCCTTGCGCGCGCCTCTCAGTGCTTTGGCATTACCGGTGACTAAGAATTGGTTGACCGCATCGGCACTCATCCGGCCGGCATACATCGCATAGTAAATGCCTTCGCCAGATGATGGTGCGACAACACCGGCGGCGTCTCCTGCAACGAGCACATTGCGGCCATTGTCCCACCGTTTGAGCGGTTTCAGCGGAATGGGCGCGCCTTCCTTGCGGATGGTTTCCCATTTGGAGAATCCGGTTTGCTCTCGCATTAACTTGGTGGTTTCACGCAGCGGGAAGCCCTTGTTGGCACTGCCAAGGCCGATGCTGGCAGTTTTACCATGCGGGAAAACCCAAGCGTAGAAGTCGGGCGATAGATGGCCCTGATAATAGACGTCGCAGCGGTCGGGCTCATAGTCTGCCGTATTATCTTCTGGCACCTTCACAATCTCGTGATAGGCAAAGACGCATTTTACATTCTCGCCATTGGGAATGCATTGCTGGGCAACGCGGGAGCGCGCTCCATCAGCGCCAATCACGCAGCGCGCGGTTACGGTTGTCAGTTTCGCGTTGCGATCAGTTCGATAGGCGACAGTCGCTAAACCATCGGGCCGGTCCAGCACATCTTCGCATTTGCCGGTTACGCGCGTTGCCCCTGCTTCGCTGGCGCGGGTGCGCAGCCATTCGTCAAATTGGTCACGATCAACCATACCGACATAACCATCACCGCAGGGCATATTCACCTTGGTGTTGGAGGGCGCAATAATCCGCGCCGACTTGGCATGCGCCACCAGCAGGCTTTCGGGAATGTCGAAGTCTTTAAGCAGGCGAGGAGGTACTGCGCCGCCGCATGGTTTGATCCGCCCTGCTTTGTCGAGTAGCATAACCTTGTGACCCTGCATTGTCAGATCGTGTGCAGCGGTTGCACCGGAAGGACCCCCGCCCACGACCACTACGTCGAAGTCTGGCTCTGTGCTCATGCGGTTAGTCCCTCTTTTTGCTCGCCCGATGGCCGAATCAGCGTGGTGCCAGTGGCGACCAGTGCCGCAGCCACGAACAGTAATGCCTCAATCGAGAATACGATCTGGAATGCTGTAGCGTCCTGACCGGTAGAGGCGCGCAATTGATCAACCAGCACTGCTCCGGTCAGGCCGCCTAGGCCAAAGGCAATTGCTTGCGATGCGCCCCACACGCCCATGCGCGCGCCTTCTCCCGATCGACGCCCTTTGCTGGCGAGGCCAAGCATCGCGCCCACGGCCGCTACCGCGAAAATTCCATTGGCGAGGCCGAGGCCGAACACATTGGCTTTCAGTGGCCAACTGACGCCCTGCGTCGCTGCGAAAGACAATCCGCCGAGCATGACGGCAGAGCCAACGCAGCCGATCACGATCCATAGTTTGAGGTTTTGACCAAAGCATTTTGTATAAAGGCTGCCGCCTACGCCTGACGCCAACATACCGACTAGGATCCCGCTGTGTTGAAGGCTGGATAGCTGCGTGGATTCACCGGGTGTCATTTCGAAAAGAAAACCTGCGAAAGGCTCCATAATCAGATCCTGCATTGAGTATGCGAGCATCGAAATGAACACGAAAAATGTAAAACGCCGCGCTTCTTTCTCTTGCCAAATCTCGCGCAAGGCTTCGGGGAAGCTTTGCGTTTTTTCAGATCCGTTCGCCTGGATAATCGGAGGGTTCTTTGCCTCAAGATTGCGCAGTGCCAGCATTGCCAAACAAAACGCAACAAGCACGACTATGCTAGTCACAATGGCCAAGCGCGGCTCGCTAAATGGATCGAGGAATGCGCCGGATAAGCCCGCTGCGATCACAATTCCCGCGATCATCATCGTCCAACTGATTGCAGCGGCGGCGGGCTTGCGCTCTGCCGTCACGCGCGAGGCAAGTAATGCGAGAAGGGCGGTGCCCGACATGCCCACACCAAAACCAATCATGGTGAAGCTTGCGATAGCGAGTATCACTGCTCCAAGGTCTGGCTTTGCCATCCAGATTGTCGCGTCAACAGCCAGTACCGACCCGAAGGCAAGGATGCACATACCGCCGACGATCCAAGGGGTGCGGCTGCGCGATTGGTCCGACTTGTGGCCCCATAAGGGGCGCGTGAGCTGCACCGCATAATGCCAAGCCACGAGTGCGGCCGGGACGGCTGCAGCGACCGAATACTCCACTACCATCACGCGGTTTAGCAGCGATGTCGCGAGCATGACCATAGCGCCGATTGCGGCCTGAACTGTGCCGACGCGAATTATGCCGAACCACCCCAAGCCCTCTTGGCTAATGTCCGATCGCCGTGAAAGTGCTGTCACAAATAGCCTCCCAACCCCAATGCAGAGGCAAGCATGCCCAGCACATAAAGCAAGACGCCGGTGGCGTTGTACCAAGGCGCATATTGTTTCGGATCGCGTATTAACCGGACCATGCAAGCGACTTGTATGAACAGCAAAACCGAAACGATTGCCGCAGACAGAGCGAGTTGCTGTTGGATAAGCAGCGCGATCACCGCAACTTGCGACAGGGCCATCACCGCGCAGGCCGTCAGCGCCGCGTTGCGCACACCCATTATGACGGGAAGCGATCGCAGACCGGTAGCGGTATCACCTTCGACCGCTTTGAAATCATTGAGAGTCATGATGCCGTGCGCGCCCAGACTATACAGCAATAGCACCGCGAGTAGATCTGTTCCGGGCACGGCGCCCAGCATCACGGTGGCGCCAGTAAACCATGAAAGACCCTCATAGCTCAGGGCGCACGCAGCGGGCCCCCACCATCCACTACGCTTTAAACGCAAAGGCGGCGAGCTGTACGCCCAGCCGAAGAACAGCGCGACGCAGGTGGCGATAAATACCCAAGTGCCGAGTAAGGCTCCGACCACCAAGGATATGCCGGTACCAGTCAGCGCAATCCAAACGCCCCAACGCCCCGGTGTACGGCCGGAGGGAATAGGGCGGTCGGGTTCATTAATGGCGTCGACCTCGCGATCACACCAATCGTTGATGACTTGGCTCGTGCCGCACACGATCGGTCCAGTCAGGAGAATTCCTGCAAGCAGAAAGGTCCAGTTATCGGCAATTGAAACACCCGACGACACTACGCCGCACATGAAGGCCCACATGGGCGGGAACCATGTTACAGGCTTCGTCAGTTCGACAATATCCTTCAGCGCGGGAATGCGCGGAGACGTTGCTGGAATTGACGAGTCTGTCATGGGCAGAGGCTATGCCTCATCCCCCCAAGTGTCAAATGTTTTGGACAGTTCTATTGGGTAAGATTTCTATACGGCTTCCGCTAGTTTTTATCCCGCAAATTACCCAGTCCGTGCCGGTGTAATTTCGAGTACAGGCTCTGGCGGCTCAGGCCCAAAATCTCCGCTGCTGAAGCGCGGTTGTCAGACGTGTGGATCAGCGCCGCTTCAATACACATCCGTTCGATCAGATCGCTGCTCTCGCGAACGATTTCCTTGAGCGGTTTGCGCCCGACCAACTCGGTCAGCTGATCGACAGAGCGGAGTTCTTCGCCCGGGGTTGGAAGGTCGCGTTCACGCCGGCCTATAGTGCGAACTGAATAGCCAAATAGAGGCTGGTCACGCTCGATCATGATTGCCGATATCTCGACCGGTTCTTCGCTTCCGTTCAGATCGTTGACCACAGAGCTGAAATTCCGAACATTCTCGTGGTCTTTGAGCTGTTTACGCAAAAGGTTCAGATCGACATCAGGGCGTCCGATAAATTGGTTCAGTGAAACTCCGACCAATTGCTCCACAGAGCCCACTTGTACCAGCTCAGCAAACGCGCGGTTGGCAACGATGATTTCTTGATTGGCATTGGCCAGCACAAACGCGTCCGGCATTTTCTCGACTGCATCAAGAATGTAACGGTCCGATTGATTGCTGGGCACGTTGTGCTCGCCATCGTCGATATTGATCAGCCAATATGGCTTCCCAGCCTGACGGAACGCCGACATCGATAACCGCACTGGTTCTGCCTGTCCGGAAAGCACAACATCAACTGCTTCGGTTGTATTGCTGACGGATGCGGCTCCTATGTGCGCAACCAGAGAATCTCTCGAACCGTCATCGACAAGGCTGGTCAGGGCTTTCCCGTCCAAGCTTCCCGGCGATGCACTGATTAATGCATGCAGCGCGCGATTGGCCTGCTGGATTTGCAGGTTATCAGCGTCAACGATAACCACAGGATATGAAATGTTGTCGAACAACAGCCGATAGCGCGTTTCGGTCTGACGCAAATTCAGATAGTCGCGCTCCATCGATTGCTGCGTTTTCAACAAGCGCTGCTGCAGCGCCGACACAACGCGCATGTCACGCCCGACAGCGATGGTCCAAGGCCCATCAGCTGGTCTAATCGCGCGATATTTGATTGGAATATCGTCACCATCATGGCGGTGATTGACCTGCCGCCAAGTGGCGTCGATACCTTGGCGTGTGTCGAGCATCCGTTCGATTTTCGGCTTACTTTCGACGGTTACGATATCGACAAATTTCTTGCCAATCCATTCATTCGCAAGCGCATACTCTTTGGTGTTAATCGCAACATCGCGGACGATACTGCTTTCATCAATCGCAAGCATAAAATCGCCAGCGCAATAGGCGAGCTCGATAAAATCATCTTTGCTGAAGCCTGCGAACATCGCTTCGGCATCATTAAAGGGTATCCGTGGGTTCTCGGATGTGGGCTGGTCCATCGTTGCTGCAGACCTTATGTCAGTTGCTGTGGACGGGAAGTCAGCAGTGGGACGAGCGCGTTGGCAACTTCAATTGCAGATGGCGCGTCAACGGCGGTCGCATCTGCACCACATAGCCCGGCCAAATCCGGATTCTCGTTGACGAGACGGCCGCCGATCATAACGTAAATTCCCGAGTTTCTTGATACACCCCTGATCGTCGAGATCAGGCCGGCGAGCTGTCCACTAGGGTAGTCGTTACTGAGCGTCAATCCAACCAGATCGTAATGCCTGTTGGCAAACTTGGCAGTCAGTTCGGACTGCGACGGTTCGATCAAGACGTCAGCGTCCCAGCCAGCGCGCAAGAAACATTCGGCGACCATAAGAGTGCCCAGACTGTGCTGTTCGCCTGGCATTGTAGAGAACAACGCAGAGCGCGATCCTTGGCCCGCCACTGCAGGCGGGGGGACACGCAAAGCCAATTCCCGTAAGACCTCCTGTATCCGCCAAAGTCCCATTGTGACGTCCACGAAATCTTCCGAGTCATCTTCCCAGAACTCGCCCAGTCTCCGTGCAGAGGGGGCCAGCAAATCGACATAAATTGACTCGACCGAACTACCCGTTGCGAGGCAATTGTCGATGAAATCGAGCAGCGCGCTTGCATCGCCTGTGAGAGTTAGCCCAGTAAATGTGACGACATCGTGCCGATTAATCGGGCGTTTGCGATTGCTGCCAACAGTTTCGGCTAAGCCTTGTTTGCTCAGGCGAATATTTGGATTGCCGCGATCTGCTATCAGTTTCGGGATTACGACATTTTCAAGCAACAGGGACAAATTAGCGGAACCGCGCGGATCATCAATGATTGAGCATGGGAGCCTTTTATCACGCGCTTTATCTTCTGAGATCAGCCCATCCAGTTGAGTGTCATCGTCCTTGCGGCCCTGACGCCACTCATCGAACCTCGACCGAAGTACTGATAATCCGAAATCTGAAGCCATATTCAGACTCTCCCTTAAGAAGTCTGGTCGGCGTGGCATAACGTCGGCCATGCGGGCAGTATTCTGCCTCGCGCGACTCGCAAGCTATGCGAAATCAATCGCTTTTGCAATTTACGAGTGTCAACTTTTTTTGATGTCCAAAAAACTTGACACTTTGCTCTGACAGGTCCTAGCCTCCCCGTATATAAGGTGGGAGAAGATAAGCTGTCCTCACAAGGATCAAACGAGTCGGCGCTAAAAACCGACAAACCCGCGGCTCAGGCGGCTTCGGGTGCTGTGCGGTCACTTTATACATCGGATCAAAGAAAGCGCCGCGACGAGTCGGTCTGGACGCTGATTCAAGGCATTCTCGCACCGGTACAATTCATCATTTTCGGCGTTAGCCTTTTTCTTGTGGTGAAATTCTTAACCAGTGGCGAGGGCGAATCCGCTGCGGAAATCTCGATCCTGCTCAAAACTGTGGCGCTCTACGCGATCATGGTCACCGGCTCGATCTGGGAGAAGGTTGTGTTCGACGAGTGGTTATTTGCCGAACCATTCTTCTGGGAAGATGTGTTCAGCATGGCGGTATTGGCTCTGCATACCGCCTATTTGCTGATGCTGTTCAACGGATGGGGTACCACGCACCAGCAGATGTATGTCGCGCTCGCGGCATATGCGGCCTACGTAATCAATGCTGGGCAATTCCTGTGGAAGCTGCGGATAGCGCGGCTGCAGGGCGATGCTGAAATGGCGGTGGCGGCATGAACGCACCGATCGCTTTGAAAGCGCCGGCAGGCAGAGATTGCGCCCCAGTCTTAAAGGAGCGCGGCCAACGTGAAGTGTTCTGCGGACTAACCGGTATCATCTGGCTCCATCGCAAAATGCAGGATGCTTTCTTCCTAGTGGTCGGTTCACGCACCTGTGCGCATCTGATCCAGTCAGCGGCGGGCGTGATGATCTTTGCCGAGCCACGCTTCGCGACCGCAATTATGGAAGAACGTGATCTGGCAGGCCTCGCCGATGCGAATGAAGAATTGGACCGGATTGTCGACCAGCTGCTCGAGCGCCGGCCCGAGATCAAATCGCTGTTCCTTGTCGGCAGTTGCCCTTCAGAGGTCATCAAGCTGGACTTGTCGAAAGCAGCGCAGCGTTTGGGGGCAAAGCATGCGCCGCAGGTTCGCGTGCTCAACTATTCCGGAAGCGGCATCGAAACTACCTTCACCGAAGGTGAGGATGCATGCCTTGAGTCGCTCGTGCCCGAAATGCCGGTACTGGCCGACGATGCGCCGGCCAATTTGATCGTCGTCGGTTCGCTTCCCGATATCGTCGAAGACCAGTTTAAGCGGTTGTTCGCCAAAATCGGTATTGGGAATGTCGCCAGTCTGCCCGAAAGAGCTGTGGCTGACTTGCCCGGTATTGGCCCAAATACGCGTTTCTTGCTGGCACAGCCATTCTTGAATGACACCGCGAATTTGCTGACCAAATTTGGCGCGAAGCGGATTGATGCGCTGTTCCCGTTTGGCGTTGAGGGTACCAGCAATTGGCTCCACGCTGCGGCTGCAGAATTTGGCATTGCTGCAGCACATGTCGATGAAGTTATCGCCCCTTATCAAGAGCGTGCCGGGATAGCTTTGGCGCATCAGCGCGAGCGGCTGGCCGGTAAGACGATCTTCTTCATGCCGGACTCGCAGCTGGAAGTGCCGCTCGCGCGCTTCCTTGCGAATGAGCTTGGCATGATCCCGACCGAAGTCGGAACGCCGTATCTCCATCGCGGAAATCTGGCTCAGGAACTCGCTGCTTTGCCGGAAGGTGTCCAACTGAGCGAAGGACAGGATGTCGACAAGCAACTCGACCGCGTACGCGAAATCAAACCCGATCTAACAGTCTGCGGCCTTGGCCTCGCCAACCCGCTCGAAGCTGAAGGTCTTTCGACAAAATGGGCCATCGAGCTCGTCTTCTCGCCAATCCACGGCTTCGACCAAGCCGGCGATCTGGCAGAACTATTCGCCCGTCCTCTCCGCCGCCGCGATGTGTTGGAGGTTTAGAAATGCAGCTATCCGTCTGGACATATGAAGGCCCGCCGCATGTGGGCGCAATGCGCGTCGCAACGGGAATGAAGGGCATCCATTATCTTCTGCATTCGCCGCAGGGTGACACTTACGCCGATTTGTTGTTCACGATGATTGAGCGGCGTGACCAGCGCCCGCCAGTTACGTACACCACTTTCCAGGCGCGCGATCTGGGTAAGGATACGTCTCAGCTATTCCAGGACGCCGCGCAGGAATTGATCGAGCGCTTTAAGCCCGACGCTATGCTGGTCGGTGCATCATGTACTGCCGAACTCATCCAAGATGATCCGGCTGGGCTCGTCGAAAAGATGGGCTTGCCCATTCCGGTGATTCCACTCGAACTCCCCAGCTATCAGCGCAAAGAACATTGGGGCGCGGCCGAGACATTCTATCAGATTGTTCGCACTCTGTCCGACAAGAGCCGCACGGCAAGCGATCTGGAGGGGCGTCGCCCGCTGGCGAACCTTCTCGGTCCGACCGCATTGGGCTTCCGTCACCGCGACGACATTGTCGAAGTGACGAGCTTGCTCGCCAAACTGGGCGTTGGCGTGAATGTCGTCGCGCCGCTCGGTGCAGGCGCATCAGATATCGCAAAACTGGGCGAAGCGGATTTCAACATCGTGATGTATCCGGAAACGGGCGATCTCGCAGCGGATTATCTCAAGCGCGAATTCGGTCAGCAGGCGATCCGCACCGTGCCCATCGGTGTCGGCGCGACGCAGGACTTTGTCCGAGAAGTTGCTGAAGTTGCCGGTGTCGATCCCGAACCGATGCTCCAAGAAGGCCTTTCGCGCCTAGCCTGGTGGAGCCGCTCGGTGGATTCCAATTATCTCACCGGTAAACGCGTCTTTATCTTTGGCGATGGCACCCATGCCGTCGCGGCGGCCCGCGTCGCGCATGAAGAAATGGGTTTCGAAGTCGTCGGGCTGGGCTGCTACAACCGCGAATACGCCCGCGATGTCCGAGCGGCTGCCAAGAAATATGGCGTTGAACCGCTCATCACTGACGACCATCTTGCGGTCGAGAAAGCTATCGAGGAAGCACAGCCCGAACTGGTTCTTGGCACGCAGATGGAACGCCATATCGCCAAACGCTTTGGCATTGGTTGTTCGGTCATTTCATCGCCGGTCCATGTGCAGGATTTCCCCGCGCGGTACTCGCCGCATATGGGCTTTGAAGGCGCGAACGTGCTGTTCGACGAGTGGGTCCACCCACTTGTAATGGGGCTGGAAGAGCACTTGCTCACGATGTTCCGTGACGATTTTGAGTTTAACGACGGCGCGGTACCATCGCACCTCGGCTCCGGCCATTCTGCGCCAGCACCCGAGCCAATCACCGAGCCGGCCAACGACACCGAAGCTGCGTGGAGCGAGGACGCGCAGCGCGAGCTAAAGAAAATACCGTTTTTCGTCCGCGGCAAGGCGCGCAAGAACACCGAAGCTTTTGCCGCAGAGCAGGGCATCGCGACTATCGAACTCGAAACGCTCTACGAAGCGAAGGCTCATTATGCACGGTAGTCGGCCTCCTTCTGTTCGCGCGGTAATCATCACGCTGGACAACCATTTGGCCGGCGCGGTCGAGCGGGCGAATGTGCAACTTGGCAGTGATGGCGTCAGCCTCGCTCTGTACGCGGCATCAGATTGGGACCGCGACCCCACCGTCCTCGAACGCGCCATCGAAGATATCGAGCAGGCAGACATCATCATCGCAACGATGCTGTTCCTCGAGGACCACGTTCGCGCGATCCGGCCTGCTCTGCTCGCTCGTCGTGACGATTGTGATGCGATTGTGGGACTGATGTCGCAGAGCGATATCGTGAAGCTCACCAAGCTCGGCAATTATGACATGGACAAGCCCGCCAAAGGGCCGCTTGCACTGCTGAAGAAGCTTCGCGGATCGAAGAAGCCGGGCGGAAGTTCTGGTGCCGGTCAGATGCGGATGCTGCGCCGTTTGCCCAAGATCCTGAAGTTTGTTCCAGGCGCAGCGCAGGATGTGCGGCAGTACTTCCTGACGATGCAATATTGGCTCGCCGGATCGGACGACAACGTCGTCGATATGGTGCGGGGTTTGATCGACCGGTATGCTTCCGGAGATCGCGCTGCGCTGCGGGGCACAATGACCGCAGCGTCGCCCCGCGAATATCCTGAAGTCGGGGTCTATCATCCTGCGATGAAAGGCCTGATGGCCGACGAGGCATCACAGCTTCCCAAGAAACGCAAAGTGGTTGGCACCGTCGGCGTTTTGATGCTTCGGTCTTATCTGCTGGGCCGCGATACCGGCCATTATGATGGCATCATTGCTGCGCTAGAGGCGAAGGGACTGAAAGTTATTCCAGCGTTCGCCAGCGGGCTGGATGCGCGTCCGGCCATTGAGAAATTCTTCGTAAAAGATGGAGAGAGCATCGTTGATAGCGTGATCAATTTGACCGGGTTCTCGCTGGTCGGTGGGCCAGCTTACAACGATGTCGACGCAGCGGTTGAAATGCTGACGGAGTTGGATGTGCCTTATGTCGCGGCACATCCGATTGAGTTTCAGTCGCTGGAGCAATGGGGCGCGGGCCGGCAGGGTCTGCTCCCGCTGGAAACCACCATGATGCTGGCTATCCCAGAACTTGACGGTGCGATTATACCGAGCGTGTTCGGTGGACGTGCCGATGGAGCGCCCGAGGGCTGCACGGGTTGCAGCAGAAATTGCCACTTTGATGCATCTGGCAGCGTTCGTGCGATGCAGTGTTGTCCCGATCGGGCTGAAGCTCTCGCAGGTAAAGTGGCCGAATTGGTGGCGCTGCGCAAGGCCGAGAAAGCCCAGCGTAAGCTTGCGATTGTGTTGTTCAACTTTCCGCCCAATGCAGGTGCGACCGGCACCGCAGCCCATCTGGCGGTGTTCGAATCGCTCCATGCCACGCTGCTACGCCTGAAACGCGAAGGCTATGATGTCGATGCGCCAGCTAGCGTCGATGATCTGCGCAACATAATCCTCAAGGGCAATGCCGAGCAGTATGGCGCCGACGCAAATGTCGCGGCGCGGATCAGCGCCGACGATCATGTTCGCGCCGAACCCTACCTTAAAGAGATCGAAGCGCAGTGGGGGCCTGCTCCGGGCCGTCAGCAGAGCGACGGTCAGAGCATTCACGTCTACGGCGCGCAGTTCGGCCATGTGTTTGTCGGTGTCCAGCCTGCGTTTGGATATGAAGGCGATCCAATGCGATTGCTGTTCGAAGGCGGCTTTACCCCGACACACGCATTTTCGGCCTTTTACCGCTACATCCGGCAGGATTTCGGCGCGGATGCATGCCTCCATTTCGGCACGCACGGTGCGCTCGAATTTATGCCCGGGAAGCAAGCGGGTATGAGCGGCGATTGCTGGCCAGAGCGTCTCATTGGCGATCTACCCAACTTCTATCTCTATGCTTCAAACAATCCTTCCGAAGGTATCATTGCCAAGCGCCGTTCTGGGGCGACATTGATCAGTTATCTGACGCCGCCATTGGCAGAAGCAGGCCTGACCAAGGGCTTCGGTGAATTAAAAGCGCTAGTGGAACGCCACCGCACGAGCGACGACGCGACAGAGCGGGCCGAACTCGAAGTTATGATCCGCGACAATTGCGCGGAACTGGATATTGAAGCGGGTGATCTGGAAACACTCGCAGGGCGTGTCTACGAAATCGAACGCGAGCTGATTCCGCATGGCTTGCATGTCTTCGGCGGCGCAATGTCCAACGATGAGCGCAATAGCCTTGTCGATGCGATGATTGCAGCTACGCCTGCGTTGGAGCGGGCAGATATCGAAGCGACCATCGACGCCAATGACGAGCTTGGCTCGTTGATGCGCGCATTGGACGGCTCTTATGTCCCGCCCGCACCGGGCGGCGATATACTGCACAACGCGGAAGTGCTGCCAACCGGCCGCAACCTACATGGCTTTGACCCTTTCCGTATCCCGAGCCGCTTTGCTTGCAAACAAGGTGCGGCGCAAGCGGAGCAACTGCTCGCGCGGCATCTTGAAAGCGGTGATCCGCTTCCCGAGAGTATTGCGATGGTGCTGTGGGGCACTGACAATCTCAAGAGCGAAGGTGCACAGATCGCACAGGCCATGGCACTGCTGGGCGCGCGTCCCCGTTTTGACGATTATGGCCGCCTGGCCGGCGCCGAACTGATCGAGCTGGGAGAGCTTGGCCGCCCCCGGATCGATGTGGTGGTGACACTCTCGGGCATTTTCCGTGACCTTCTGCCGCTGCAGACACGAATGATTGCCGAGGCGACATGGCTCGCGACGATGGCCGACGAGTCTGTCGAACAGAACTTCGTGCGCAAACACAGCCTAGCGCATCAGGCCAAGCATGGTTGCGATCTTGAAACCGCCAGCCTGCGGGTCTTTTCGAATGCGCAGGGCGCCTATGGCGCCAATGTCAACATGATGATCGACGGTGGGACATGGGAAGATCCCGAAGAAATCGCCGATATGTTCGAGACGCATAAAGGTTATGCCTATGGTCGCAGCGGTAAGCCAACGCAGCACCGTGAATTGCTCGAAAGCGAACTGGCGCAAGTTGATCTGACATATCAGAACCTTGAGTCGGTTGAGCTAGGCGTGACTGACATTGACCATTACGTCGATGGCCTTGGCGGGATGAGCAAAGCCGTCGAGAAAGCACGCGGTAAAGCGGCGCCCGTCTATGTCGTGGATGCGACCCAGGGCGATACAAAAGTCCGCACGCTGGGCGAGCAGATCGATCTCGAAACCCGGACCAGAATGCTTAATCCGAAATGGTATGAAGGCATGCTCAAGCACGGCTTTGAAGGCGTGCGCCATATTGAAGGCCATGTGACCAACACAATGGGCTGGTCGGCCACCACTGGCACCGTATCCCCATGGGTCTATCAGAAAATCAGCGAAACCTTCGTGCTTGACGATGAAATGCGCGCGCGTTTGGCCAATTTGAACCCCAAATCATCAGCCCGCGTTGCCGAGCGTCTGCTCGAAGCAACCGAGCGTGATTTGTGGACCCCCGATGCCGAAACACTCGCTGCCTTGAAGGCAGCAAGCAACGATCTTGAGGACCGGCTGGAAGGCCTGGTTCCAGCGGAATGAGGAGTACCAGCACATGACTCTACTCGATGGCACTGACGCACCACCAGACGGTGAAGGCAGCGTCCAGGTCGCGCTCGATCCGCAGGACGAGATTAAAGGCGCGAAGGTCTTTGCGGTCTATGGCAAAGGCGGGATCGGCAAATCGACCACTTCGTCCAACCTGTCCGCAGCATTCTCGAAGCTCGGTCACCGCGTGCTCCAGATCGGCTGCGACCCGAAACATGACAGCACCTTCACGCTGACCAAAAAGATGATGCCGACGGTGATCGACGTGCTTGAGGAAGTCGACTTCCATAGTGAGGAGCTCCGCACCGAAGATTTCATGTTCGAAGGCTATAATGGCGTGATGTGCGTTGAGGCTGGCGGGCCACCCGCAGGCACCGGCTGTGGCGGCTATGTTGTCGGCCAGACGGTTAAACTGCTCAAACAGCACCATTTGCTTGAAGACACCGATGTGGTGATTTTTGACGTGCTGGGTGATGTCGTGTGCGGCGGCTTTGCGGCTCCACTTCAGCATGCCGATAATGCGATTGTGGTCGCCGCAAATGATTTCGATAGCATCTTTGCGATGAACCGGATCGTTGCGGCCATCAATGCGAAGGCCAAGAACTACAACGTGAAGCTGGCTGGCGTGGTTGCGAACCGCTCCGCCGCCACTGACGAGATTGACCGTTTCGCCGATGCCATCGGCATGAAGCGGCTGGCCCATTTCAAAGATCTCGATGCCATTCGCCGTTCGCGGCTGAAAAAATGTACGCTGTTCGAAATGGAAGACTCACCGGAGATCGAGGCTGCGCGACAAGAATATATCAATCTCGCGAAGAAGCTGTTGGAAGACTGCGATCCACCAACTGCGACTCCGATGAAGGACCGCGACATCTTCGACTTTCTGGGTTTCGAATGATGGATCAGAGCATTCCCAATTCCTCTTATGCTGAAAGCCGCGGCAGGCTCGAAACCTATTTCGACCAAACCGCGCGTAAGGCATGGGAAGATTTGACGTCGGACGTTCCGGTAAGCGGCATCCGTGCAACGGTGCGGGCAGGCCGTGATGAAATGCGCAATGTGCTGCTGTCGACCCTGCCAGCTGACATGCATGGGATGCGCCTGCTCGATGCCGGTTGCGGTACGGGAGCGCTTGCGCTTGCCGCGGCTGAACGCGGCGCGGATGTGGTCGCGATCGACGTATCGCAGGGCCTGATTGATGTTGCTGCGAAACGCGCGCCTGAAGGGATCGCAATTGACTGGCGCGTAGGCGACATGCGCGATCGCGCGCTTGGCATTTTCGACCATGTGATCGCGATGGATTCGCTGATCCATTATGATCAGGACGACGTCGTCGCGGTTCTGCATGCGTGGGCAGGGCGGGCGAACCATATCGCCTTCACTTTCGCGCCCGGTACCGCGCTGCTCAGAGCTATGCACCTTGCAGGCAAACTGTTCCCGCGAAGCGATCGTTCACCCGCGATCAAGCCGATCAGCGAGTCAAAGCTCGCTCATGCGATCGGGATGAAATTGCCGGGCTGGAATATTGATTTCACAGAGCGCGTATCGAGCGGGTTCTACAAATCGCAAGCAATGGGGGTCAGCCGCAAGTGAGTGAACGGCCATCATCCGCGACGTTTTGGCAAGGTGTTGGAACACGCTTTTTGCCTTTCGCGGATGCGGCCAGCGAAAAGCTGCCTCTGTCGCGTATTCTGCGGCTTGCACTGTTCCAAGTAAGCGTGGGCATTGCTGCAGTTTTGCTCAATGGCACGCTCAATCGGGTGATGATTGTCGAGCTGGAAACCCCGACGTGGATCGTCGCACTGATGATCGCGATCCCGCTGCTGATCGCGCCGTTCCGCGCGTTGATCGGCTATCGCAGCGACACCCACAAATCGGTGCTCGGGTGGCGGCGTGTGCCCTACATCTGGTTCGGAACACTGGCCCAGTTTGGAGGGCTTGCAATTATGCCATTCGCGCTGGTTCTGCTGACGCGTCCAGATACGTTTGCGGTAGGGTTGGCGGCAGCTTGCCTCGCATTCCTGCTAACCGGAGCAGGTATGCACGTAACGCAAACGGCTGGTCTGGCCTTAGCTACGGATCTTGCGCCGGAGGATAAGCGGCCGAGCGTGGTAGCTTTGCTTTACGTCATGCTGCTGGTTGGCATGATGGCGGCAGCATTCACCATCGGCAATTTGCTGCTCGATTTCACCAAGACCGGCCTTATTCAGATTATCCAAGGCGCAGCTGCGCTGACGATGATCTTGAACATTGTCGCGCTGTGGAAGCAGGAAGCGCGCAACGCTGCGAAGACAATGTCCAAGGCGTCCGATCCGAAATTCTCAGAAATGTGGGCATCATTCACCAGCCAGCCAAATACCAAGCGCCTGCTGCTGGCCATTGGCGTTGGCGCGATGGCTTTCGCGATGCAGGATGCGTTGCTGGAGCCCTATGGGGGAGAAATATTAGGCCTTTCAGTCGGTTCGACAACGAGCCTGACCGGCGCGTGGTCGTTGGGCGCGCTCATCGCCTTCGGTGTCTGCGCGAACCGTCTGCCCGGTGGGTCCGATCCGCTGCGCTTGGCTGGCTTCGGCGTAGTGGTGGGGATTGCCGCATTTCTCATGACCCTGTTTGCCGGTCCGCTGGCATCCGCGCCGCTGCTGTTTGCGGGAGCAGGCGCGATTGGTTTTGGTACGGGTCTGTTTTCGGTCGGTACAATGATCGCCGCCATGGGGCTCGTTAAGGACGGCGCAGCAGGCATGGCTTTGGGCGCGTGGGGCGCGGTGCAGGCAAGCACTGCTGGTCTCGGGATCGCTTTGGGCGGGCTGATCCGCGACGGGATGACGCATGTCGCTATGAGCAGCGCAATGGGCAGTACATTGGCTGATCGCGGAACAGGATACGGCACGGTCTATGCTTTGGAGATTGTGCTGCTGCTGGTGACCTTACTGGTTCTCGGCCCCGTAGTTGGTCGGATCGTCAGCCTAAACCAAACTAACAAGGAAGATGGTCGTAGCGGCCTGGGGTTAAGGGAATTCCCGACCTGAGCGTTGGTAGATGTTGAGTAGGAGAGTGTGAGATGGATGATGTAAAGATAGTAGGCACGTATGACGTGACGGAGTTGGTTTTCCTCGCCTTCACGCTGTTCTTTATCGTGCTCGTTTTCTACCTGCGCCGCGAAGATCGCCGCGAGGGGTATCCACTGGAAGATGAAGTTACCGGCCGCCTCGATACCGAAGCCGGGCCGATGCATAGCGCAACGGGTAAAACCTTCATCATGCCGTTCGGGCGTGATCCCGTAACTACTCCGACCAAAGGCCGCGAGAAGGTTGACGTTGCTGGGGAACGTACGTTCCGTTCGCCTGGCGCGCCATATTATCCGACCGGCAATCCGCTGGAAGACGGCCTTGGCCCTGCAGCGTGGGCAGATCGTGCGAAACATCCCGATCTGGACGCGGAAGGGCATAACCGAATTGTGCCAATCAGCACCACGCCCTCAATTACAGTCCACAAAAAGGACTCTGATCCGCGCGGTATGACCGTACTGGGCGCTGACGGTGAAGAGGCTGGCACAGTCACAGATATCTGGATCGACCGTGCAGAGCACCAGATCCGCTATCTGGAAGTGGATACCGGTACCAACAAAGTGCTTGCCCCGATGGCGATGTCAGTCGTGAGGGGTAAGAATAATACCGTCATTATCGATGCGCTAAACGCAGCTGATTTCGCAGCTGCACCCGTACCCGCGAAGAAGAATGAAATAACTTTCTACGAGGAAGAGCGCGTCGTGGCCTATTTCGGCGGCGGTTACCTCTACGCCAATCGTGAACGGCAGGAGCCGTTGCTATGAGCGAATATGACCATGAACCCATACGGGGGCTGCCAGAGGCGCTACCGGAGGATGAGCATATCATTTGGCAAGGAGCACCCGACTGGAAGCAGATGGCTGCCTCTGCGCTGCATATCCGGCTCTCGTTGTTCTACTTCGCGATTATCGCCGGGGTGGCGCTGACTCGCGGCGATCCGACTACGGCCGCAGCGATGGTAGCCTTTGCGTTGCTGGTGACGGCGTTCTTCGCGCTGTTTTCCTATGGAGTGGGCCGGACCACCGTTTACACGCTGACCAATAAGCGGATCGTTCTGCGGATTGGGGTAGCGCTCAACAAGTGCATCAATATCCCGCTTAGCGAGATCGAAACAGCCAATCTGAAAATGTTATCGGGCGATACCGGCAGCATCGTGATGACTCTCAAAGGCATGCCGCGGATGGGATACATCATGTTATGGCCGCACGCGCGCTCGCTCCGCTTTGTGCGTCCCCAGCCGATGTTGCGTGCTATTCCGGATGCACGGAAGGTTGCGAAGTCGATGTTCGATGCAACGAGCGCGATGCAGCCAATCGCTCAAATTGACGATGCTGTCTCTGTGCCAAGCACAGAAGGGCTGCCAGCATGAGCCACGCGCACGATCATGACCCGACTGTTCCGAAAGAGGCATTGATCGCCGCTGGCGCGCTCCTGCTGGTCATACTCGGTCTGACCGGCGCGGTGACGTCGGGCCTGATGCCGCAGGAAGCCAATCCGGAAGCATCGCGTGCTGCCTCCAATGTTGCGCCTGCGGAGCAACGTGACTTGCACTTCGCCGACCGCGACGACGGAGCAGTGGTCATTTCCGATCATGCTACGGGCGAGACAGTCAAAGTCATCGGCTATGGTGAAGAAGGCTTCACGCGCGCAACCTTACGCCGTCTGGCCAAGCGCCGCGCAGCAGCGGGCATCGGCGCAGAGCCGCCATTCACTCTTACGCGCTGGGAAAACGGAGCATTGTCTCTGCATGATCCGCAGACCGGCGAGCATGCTGAAATCCACGGCTATGGCGCGGATCACAGCGCCGCCTTTGCCGAATTGCTCGAAGGAGCCAAATCGTGATTGCATTTTTCGCATCTGAATCATTCGACACCGGATGCCGGATAGAGATCGAGCAGAGCCCCGATCACTTTCACGCACATGTGAGGCTGGACGGCAACGTTCCGATTTACCCGGGCGACAGCGTGCAGGTCCACGGTGAACCTGTGATGGTTTCCTTTGGCGAAAAGGTGACCTTTGACCGCAATGCTACCGTCCGACGCGCGAGCCCGCTGCGCCGCGCGTGGACAAAACTCGCTGGCCATTTCGAGATGGCCGAACTTTACGAAGTCAGCTTCAATCCCGGGAGGCTCTGATGAACGCCCATACCAAAATCGCACCTGAACTGGCCGATGCGCCCAATACGATGGAAATCGCGCAACAGGATACGGTGCTCGCGCCGCGATTCTATACGACTGATTATGAGGCGATGGATAAACTCGACGTGTCGCTCGTCCGCAGGGAATGGGACGAGCTCATGGCCGAAATGGAAGGCGATCCCAACAAAAAGCACTTCAAAAAGACGGATAAGTTTGACGGTGTGATTGAAGGGCTTGAGCCGGAACTTCGCAAGGAGTTTATCGACTTCCTCGCCAGTTCGCTCACTTCCGAGTTTTCCGGTTGTATTCTCTATGCCGAGATCGCCCGCCGGACCAAAAATCCGGATATGAAAAAACTGTTCAAGCTGCTCGCCCGTGATGAAAGCCGCCATGCTGGTTTCATCAATGAAACGCTGAAGGGCTCCGGGATTGGGGTTGATTTGAGCTTTCTGACCAAGACCAAGAAATACACCTATTTCCGTCCGAAATTTATTTTCTACGCCGTCTATCTGTCGGAGAAAATCGGTTATGCCCGCTACATCACGATTTTCCGTGAACTGGCCAAGAACCCGGAGAACAAGTTCCACCCGATCTTCGATTGGTTCGAGGAGTGGTGCAATGACGAGTTCCGTCACGGCGAGGCATTTGCGCTGTTGCTGCGCGCCGATCCGAAGCTGCTGAAAGGTCACAACAAGCTGTGGATCCGCTTCTTCCTGCTGTCGGTCTATGCGACGATGTATGTGCGCGATCACAACCGACCTTTGTTCCATAAGGCGCTGGGCGTCGATCCGGCCGAGTATGGCTACAAGGTCTTCTCGATCTGCACCGAGATCAGCAAGCAAGTGTTCCCGGTTGAACTGGACACGGACAATCCGAAGTTTCGTAAAGCGATGGAAGATTTACGCCTCGCCTCGAACGGCATTGAAGATGCCAAGGCATGCGGGGGTATGGCCGGGTCGTTGAGCAAAGCGAAATACATGGCCAAGGCTGGCTTTGCCTTTGCGCGCATGTATTTGATGACGCCGAAAAAGAACGAGCTTCCACAAACTGTCCGGCTTGCCCCTGCATGGTAGCAGTGACCGATCTTGGCTTGCCTTTTGCGGTTGTGGTTACGCTGTGGTTTGTGAGCACGGGCCTGGTGGCTATGCTGAATCATAGGTTGCGGCAGTCATTGGCCCGCACTCTGGCAATTTCCGGCGTGTGCGCGATTGGCGGTCTGTCATTGGTTGTGCTGACCAGTAACGTTATGGCTGATTGGGCGATCTATGCGTCTTTCGTTGGCGGTTTGCTGATCTGGAGCTGGCATGAGATCAGCTTTCTTACGGGGGCCGTTGCCGGGTCTCACCGCGATCCTTGTCCGCAAGGCGCCAAAGGCTGGGAGCGGTTTTCCGCAGCGACAACGGCGCTGATCCATCATGAAATCGCGCTGGCAATGACGGCAGGATTGCTACTGTCTCTTGCGGCCTTCACCGGCAATGCAACTGGTGCCTATACTTTCGCGTTGCTGCTGATCTTCCGGCTCTCATCGAAGCTCAATATCTATTGGGGCGTGCCGAATATGAGCGATGAACTGCTGCCGAAGCATATGGCATATCTAAAAAGCTACTTCGGCCCGAAGCGTCTGAGACCCATTCTGCTGCTCAGCATCGCGGCAATTGGCGGACTTGCGATTTACTTCGCGCTTGCTGCATCTGCGGCGACAATCTCGGGTCTGGCCATCCAGAATGCGCTGTTGTGCTGCCTGTGCCTGCTGGCCGCGCTCGAACACATATTTCTTGCAATACCTTTCCGCGATTCCGCCCTGTGGCAATGGGCACTTGACGGACGGGCGGATCGGACAGAAGGTTGAATTGAGGGGCTTTGACTATGGATTATGAGACATTTTTTGGCAGCCAACTGCAATCCGTAAGGGATGAAGGCCGCTACCGTGTCTTTGCCGAAATCGAACGCAAGCGGGGGCAGTTCCCTCAAGCAACGCGTTATGTCGCAGGTGAGACAAGCGATGTCACCGTGTGGTGCTCCAATGATTATCTAGGAATGGGCCAGCACCCAACCGTGATCGACGCGATGCATAAAGTGCTCGACGATTGCGGTGCTGGGGCCGGGGGCACGCGCAATATTTCCGGCACCAACCACCATCACGTCCTTCTGGAAAACGAACTTGCCGACCTCCATTGTAAGGAAGACGCGTTGTTGTTTACCTCTGGCTATGTATCCAACTGGGCAGCGCTCGGAACCCTCGCGGCGCGCATCCCTGGTTGTATGGTGCTATCCGATGCGCTCAACCATGCCTCAATGATCGAAGGTATACGCCACAGTAAAGCGGACCGGATGATTTTCGAGCATAATTCGCCCGAGGACCTTGATCGTAAATTGGCGACGCTTGATCCCGACCGGCCAAAACTGGTGGCGTTTGAAAGCGTCTATTCGATGGATGGCGACATTGCGCCCATCGCGGAAATTCTGGATGTGTGCGAAGCGCATAATGCGATGAGCTATATCGACGAAGTGCATGCGGTTGGCCTGTATGGTCCGCGCGGCGGCGGGGTTGCCGAACGTGAAGGCTTGATGGACCGGATCACCGTTATCGAAGGTACGCTGGGCAAGGCATTCGGCGTAATGGGCGGCTATATCGCGGCGTCGAAGAATCTGTGTGATTATGTCCGTACTTTCGCCAGTGGCTTCATCTTTACGACGGCTTTGCCGCCGACGATTGCGGCCGGTGCCTGCGCGAGTATCAAGCATCTGAAGCAAAGCAATCATGAGCGCGACCGCCAGAAAGAGCGTGTTGCGAAGGTACGCGGTGCGTTGGACCGATTGGGGATTCCGCATCTCGACAATCCGAGCCACATCATCCCGGTGATGGTGGGTGATGCGCATAAGTGTAAATTCATCAGCGATTGGCTGATGGACAATCACGGCATTTACGTGCAGCCGATCAATTATCCGACTGTTCCGCGCGGTGAAGAGCGCCTGCGCCTGACGCCGTCCCCGGTGCATACCGATGGAGATATCGACCGCTTGCTGACCGCGCTCAGTGAAATCTGGTCGCGATGCGAATTGGCAAGGCGCGACGTTGCTGCGTGAATGCTGAGCCAATGACTCCCGGCAAAAGATGACAAAGAAAAAGGGGCCGGAAATCCGGCCCCTTTTCATTTTTAACGCACCGTCAGATCAGCTTGGATCTTTCAAATACGCAATCACATTGGCACGGTCCTGAGCCTTTGGCAGGCCAGGGAAAATCATTTTGGTCTTCGGAATAGTCCGCTGAGGGTCTTCCAGATAGACATACAATTGCTCTTCGGTCCAAGTCAGGCCACTATTTGCGTTGGCTGGCGAATAGTTGAAGCCGTCAACCGAACCCGCAGGCCGACCGACAATACCAGCCAATGACGGACCAGTTTTGTTTACGCCTTCTTTCGTTTCGTGACAGGTGCGGCATTGTGCAAACACGGCTTTCCCGGCTGCTGCGTCTCCGGTCAGGCTGGCGTAGCTAATTCCGTCGGTAGTTGCCATCGGGTCGCCGTCAGCCGCTGGTTCAGCAGCGGGCGCTTCTTCGGCTGGCTCTTCAGCAGGCGCTTCCGCCGCCGGTTCTTCAGCTGCCGGTTCGGCCGGTTCAGAACCACCACCGGAACATGCCGCAGTCATGATCGCCAAAGCGGCCACGCCTGCCAGTGCATTAATTTTTCGCATACTAACTCCCTTTCACAAGACTCCGTGTCTCCCGCGATCAGACTAACCTACTAAGGCTGTAATTGGAAGGGTTTAACCCCTGAGCATACTGCCGGTACTCGAATGCCTAATTGGATTCCAAATCCGTTTCCTTCAAAACGGTCCCTCGAGTGCGGTGAACAAATGCATAGATCAGGCCGATTACCGGCAGCGTCACAGCTGCGATGACCAGATCTGCAGAAGAGCCGCTCGGCCAGGCCCATACGCCTTTAATCAGGAATCCGATCAGGCCGACCAGATAATAGGCCGCCGCAATGACCGACAAACCCTCGACCAGACTTTGCAAGCGGAATTGCAATTGTATAGATCGCTCCATGCGCTTGGTCAGGATGAGGTTCTGCTCTTTGATCCGCGTATCGACACGCACATCAAGCGTGTGCATCACGCGGGAAATGCGCTCTGCGATCCGGGCAAGGCGGTCGGTAAATACCGAGCACGTGCGGGCCGCAGGAACCAGTCGCCGCTCGGTAAATTCGGTGAGACTTTGCAAGTTTGACACGGTTTTTATCGACAGGCCGGCGAGGCGGTCGGCAGCTACTCCAGCATAGGCTGCGGTCGCGCTCAGCCGAAATCCTGTTGCAGAACGGATAACTTCCAATTTGGATGATATCTCGATCAGCTCCTGCAGCAGATCATCATCGTGGGCTCCATCTTCGGCTAATGCTACTCGCTCCGCGTGATCGGAAAGCTGGGCCTCTAAGGCGTCGGCTTTTGGGCCGTATTCCTGAACCAAAGGCAGGCCCAACAACGCCAAGTTTCGATAATTGCCGAGCTCTTGCAGGCGCTGGATGATCCTGCCTCGTTCCGGGGCGGAAACATCGCCTGCGGTGGCAATCAGGCGTCCATATCCGTCACCGCGAATGCCGAAGTCAGACCAAATCCTGAGATCGCCACTGACATCCGAGCAGACGAGCTCGTTCAGATCCATTCCATGGGTCTGCAAATGCTGGTCGATGTTGCTCGCATCGGGGATCACAAACACGCGAGTGGCCCGTATGACCGGACCGTTCCATTCCTCCAACCACCGGATGTATGGTGCATTCGCTTCTTCCGTTCCGCCGTTCGGCAGGATCAGCGTGAGCGTTGTCGCCTCGGAATGGCGTTCCCACAGAAAGTGAATGCCCGATTTGCAATGCCCGGCGGCGTAGCGTTCGCGCACGGCCCATTCATCAAAATCGGGTTTGTCGCCCATCAAGCGGCCATCTTCTTTGTGACGATCGTCGGCGCTTAGCAGCCGGACAGCCTGATATATCTCGCAATGCCCGGGAACCGGCGCAAATTTGCGCAGATGCATTTCGTTGACGGCCCATTGCCTCAGCGGATGGTCGGTCGGTCGCATAGTAGCCCCTCCAGTCCGATTATTTGCGTGTCTTACCGCAAAATTGCCCGCCTGTCCTTCGTGCTCTTCGGTTGTGATCCGCAACCGGTTATGGCGCCGGCCCGCATAGGATTGCACACCGCCATGGAGGCTGACTGTGTGATTAACGCAACAGCAAGGCGAAAAGTGTGCATCTCATGGGAACCGCTTTGACAAGCCATGCCGCCTATTGCAGTTAACCGACCATCTAGGGACTGGGGGTCTCCGATAAGCTATTGCTAACGCTCAATATGTTTGAGAATCATAGTTCAGCAATAGAATGTCATGCACTCAAACGTCGCTAAAAGTCGCAACCGGAGTAATTATGAAAAAGTTTCAAGAGAGCGCGCTGAAGGGCTTGGCCTGCTCAGTATCAGCAATGGCGATGATCCTATCCGCACCTGTCATGGCGCAGGATACCGATCCAGAGCCGGCCGAAGAGGAAGAAGAGCAGGTTGATGTTACCGAAACCGGCGAGGCCGGTGGCGAAGAGGACGGTGCAATCGTTGTTACCGGTTCGCGGATCAAGCGCGACACCTATTCCAGCATTTCGCCGCTTCAGGTTATCACTACCGAGCAATCTCGCGAAGTGGGTTTGTTTGACGCCTCGCAAATTCTGCAGCGCGATGAATCGGCTGCAGGTCAGCAGATCGATGCAACCTTTGCTGGTTTCGTAGTCGATAATGGTCCAGGATCTGCGACGCTGAACCTGCGCGGCCTTGGTGCGGATCGCACGCTTCTGCTCGTAAACGGTCGGCGTCTGGCTCCTGCTGGTGTGGAGGGGGCTCCTTCGAACCCATCCATTAACTTGCTGCCGTCATCGCTTATTGACCGTTTCGACTTGCTGCTCGATGGCGCGAGCTCGATTTATGGCTCAGACGCGGTTGCGGGTGTTGGTAACATCATCCTGCGTAAAGACTTTGATGGTCTGGAATTGTTCGCACGCGGCGAAATTAATCCTCAGGGCGCTGGCGAGGATTATTCGATCAGCGGCGCATACGGGATCAATCTGGATCGCGGCTTTATCGGAATCGGTGTCGAATATGACCACCGTGACGCAATCCGTTTCAATGATCGCCGCTTTTTCCAAGGCTGTGCTAGCGATTATGAAGTTGATCAGGATGGCAACATCTTGACGGTCGACAAGCGGACGAATGCAATTGTGCAGAGTGACAGTAATGGCGCAATCTCCACTCTCGATAGTCCGTGTCGGATTACCGGCTTTACCAGCGACTTTCAGGGGCGTTTTGTTGTCAATGATACATTCCTAAACTCTGTTTTTGCAGTACGGAACGGCGATTTCGACAACCTGACTCAATTCGGTCTGCCAGGTTTCGGTACGCGTGAGAATCAGGTTCTTGACCCACTTGATTTGGACGGGGATGGTCTGCAAGATGTCAACAGCGCCAATTATCTTGGTGCAGGACAAAATCAGGAACAGGTGTTTCTGAGCGAACAGAATCTGATCAACGTCATGGCGTATGGCGAATACACTTTGCCGGGTGAAGCCAATATTACTCCGTACTTCGAGGTGAATTACAGCCGTGCGGAGATCACTAATGACAATTTCGGCGTCCTTCGTATCGATCCAAGGGTGCCTGCGGATAATGCGTTCAATCCTTGTAATGTTCAAACGGGTGTGGATTGCCGCGTTGTAACCAACGGGCTCTTTCAAGCTACAACCGGCAGGCCGCCAATTTATGGGCCCGGTGGATTGTTTCCTCCTTTACCGCAATTCGACATCGGCCAGAGCGTGACCGTACAACCGTTCGTGGCTGTGGCAGGTGATCGTAACAATGTCGAGATTACACAGGAGCAGTATCGCGGCGTTCTAGGCGTCCGCGGCGACCTGCCTTTCATCTCCCCAAGCTGGAGCTTCGATGCGTCGTTCGTTTACTCCCGTTCGGTCGGTAAGACCGTGCGTAACGGCCTGCGTGAAGATAAGCTTGCGTTTTCTTTGGGTATCGACCCGACGGCCGACTTCAATAACGACGGGATATTCGACAACACCGGCGATGGTATTGCCGACGATTATGATCCTGACGTGCAATTCGGGAATAACGCCATTTACAACAACCCAGGCATTACACCCTGCGATGCTAATGCCTTGGCAAATCCTGGCGCGGCGATGCCTGACCTGCTAGATGGCTGTGTGCCGGTCAATCTGTTTGCCCCGAGCCTACTCAATTCACTGGTTGGCGAATTTGCCTCGCAGGCGGAGCGGGATTACCTCATTGGACAGCGCGGCTTCGATACAATTTATGAACAGAAAGTCCTGTCTGCGTTTATGACGGGAAATTTGTTTGACCTTCAAGGTGGTCCAGTCGGTCTTGTGCTGGGTGCCGAATACAGGACCGATTCGATCGAATCCGAGCCGGATGCCGCCTTTTCGAATGGGCTTTTCCTGAATTTCAATGCTGATCAAGGAGCTGCGGGGGAGAAATATATCCTCGAAGGCTTCGGCGAACTCGACCTTCCGCTGGTTTCCGGTAAAGACTGGGTCGAAGAACTAAGCCTCAACCTCTCAGGACGTGTGACCAAAGAAGAGTTCTACGGAACGAACTTCACTTACTCGATCAAAGGTGGGTGGCGCCCGATCGAGCCGCTGCTGATGAAACTCAGCTACGGCACCTCTTTCCGTGCGCCGAACCTGCGTGAAAACTTCCTGCGTCAACAGACCTCGTTCAACACCGTATTCGATCCATGCGCAGTTCCAGCTGTCGCCATCGATACATTGGGCGGTACTGGTTATAACCCAGCCAACGATCCACGTTCTCAGGCAATTTTCGACAACTGTCGGCGAGAAGGGCGTGACCCGTTGCAAGTGGGCCTCATAGCGAATGTCGCAGGTTCGCAACAGACTAACAGCGCGCAGATTGTCTCGGGGGGGTCGTTCGATATCGACCCGGAAACTTCACGATCGCTGACCGCCGGGTTTGCGTTCGAAGAGACCTTTGGCGACGGATATGATGTTTCGGTCAACTTCAACTACTACGACATCAAGTTGAAGGATTCGATCGTCGAAGCAAATCCAGGCTTCATTATCTTCGATTGCTTCGCCCGTGAGGACGGAAACCGCAGTGCATTCTGTGATCGCCTCTCCTTCCAGCCACTGAACGGTGCTACGGGCGCGAACCCTCGTGACGCCGGTCTGGTTAGCAGGATTGAGAACAACTTCCTGAACTTCGACACCGAAAGCGTACGTGGTATCGATATCAATACCTTCTTTGGTAAAGAAGTTACCATGTTCGGGACGCTGGTTGACTTGGGGCTGAACGTTCGTGCCAATCACCTGATCGAACGAAGCACGACTTTCGTTGACGATAACGGCAATGTCACGTTTGACGAGGATGCTGGCGAATTCGGTCTGCCGAAGTGGACTGGTCGTGCGGTGTTCACTGCCGATATCGATAAGTTCCGTCTTACCTGGCAGGTGCGTTACACCGGCCCGGTCGAGCAGGATATTGACGGTATCGACGCTTTCGCTGACGCGTTTCAGAACGGTCCGGACGGTGGTTTCCCGGTTGCTCCTAATGGCGATGTGACACCCAACCAGTTTGGTAACACCTGTACCGGTGGTGGTGATGGTGGCGCAGTAGCTGGCGATGGTGTGTTCTGTCGCGACGTCGGCTTCGCATCGGAGCAGTTCCTGCATACTGCATCGGTCCGCTATCGTGATGGCGACTGGACCCTGATTGCGGGTGTTGACAACATCTTCAACACGGCACCACCGCTGGTTGATCCAACTGAAGTGACCTCGGTTGCGAATACCGCGATCGGCCTAGGTTACGATTACGATGGACGTGAGTTCTTCTTTTCTGTTCGGAAAGAGTTTTAAGTTCTCGTCCTATCTGAAAACTAACTAAGAGACGGCCCCGTAACCTTGTTATGGGGCCGTTTTCTGTTAGACCTACGTTCATCAGAATTTTCTTAGGGTAGCAAAATGAAACTTCTAAAATCGACATTCCTCGCCGCTGCTGCTGGAGCCATGGTGCTCAGCGGTGGCTCAGTTAGTGTAACTGCTCAAACCCAAAATGCGTCGACCATTCCAGTCGAAGCTTGGGCATTGCGCGATCTCATGACGAACGTGTCTCTATCGCCCAGTGGTGACAAACTGCTCCTGATGAAATTGGAGAGCAAAGAGGGCGAATATATCATGGAGATCCATGATACGAACAACCTTACCGGTAAGCCTATCCGGACTAAAGCAGACCCGATGGAGATCATTGCTGCGCGCTGGGTAAATGACCGATATATTTTCGGAACTGCCTGGCAGGTAAAGCGTAAATCAGTGAAACGTCCCGAGCAGGACATTCGTGACTATCTTGCTTTTTCGTTTGATACCGAGACGAAAAAATTCTCGAAAGTTTCCGGTAACTTCAACATCGTCAATAACCTGCCCGAAGACGATAACAATGTGTTGATCGCGACCGGGACCGCAGTGAGTGACGCGACCGGCGTTGATCCGTTCGCGGCATTCCGGCCGCGCTCGTATTATAAATTTAACTTGAAGACTGGTACTCGTTCGCTTGTCCTCAGGGGTAGTGAGAAGTATCCGACAGCGGTTTTTGACAATGAGGGCAATCCGCGCTTCACTACCAGCTATGACGCTGGCTCAAAAAAGCAGACGTTCTATTACCGTAAGCCCGGTGATAGCTCGTGGACTGAATTTCAGAGCTATGATCTTGATGACCCTGATAATCTTTACCGTGTTCTAGGCGGCTTCCAAGGATTGCAGGGATTCAAGCAGGACAATCCGAATATCGGATATTTCATCGACAATCCGGAAGGCGATAAAGCCGCGCTATATGAATTTAACTTTGACACCGGCCAGCTAGGCGAGAAACTTTTTGAACACCCTGATGCTGACGTTATAGGTATCCAAACCAGCTCTATGGCTTGGGCGGGCGACAATAAACTTGTCGCCGCCATTTACCCTGGCGCGAAGTATGAGCGTCATTGGTTTGATGAAGAAGAAAAGCAGCTTTTCGAAAACTTGCAGCGCGAAATACCGCATGCCCATCAGATCAGCATCAGCAGCCGGTCGCGTGACGGGAAGAAAATGATCGTCAATAACCGTGGCCCACGTGATCCGGGTTCTTATTGGTTGGTCATGGACGAAAAAATGATCAAGGTGGGCAGCCGAAATCCACTGCTTGACCCGGCTCAGCTTTCGGATGTGAAATACATCCGTTACACTGCTCGTGATGGTCTTGAAATCCCAGCGTACGTTACAATCCCGAAAGGTGAAGGTCCGTTTCCGCTGATCGTCCAGCACAATGGCGGTCCCCACGTCAACGCCGTGATCGGCTTTGGGGAAATGAACCAGATGTTCGCCAATGCCGGATATATGGTGCTGTATCCCCAGAACCGTATTTCTACCGGTTGGGGCCAGAAGCACTTTGACGCGGGTTATGGTGAGCATGGTCTCGCTATGCAGGACGATAAGGACGATGGCGTAAAGTACCTGATTGAGCAGGGCTTGGCCGATCCGGATCGAGTAGCTTTCTTCGGCTGGTCTTATGGCGGGTATGCGGCACTGGTTGCGGCCTCGCGCGAAGAAAACCTCTATCAATGTTCAATCGCTGTTGCAGCTGTAGCCGATGCGGAGAAAGTTTACATCGGTCGCCGCGGCACTAACCCGCCGAAAGCACTCGATGATTGGAGCAAACGCCGCGGTACGATCGGTATTAACCCGATCAACGAAGTGGCGAAGGTTAACATCCCGCTGCTCATGGTCCATCCGAAACAGGATCGCCGGGTAATGTACTTCAACTTCACAGACTACAAGAAGGCATTCGAAGCGGCGGGCAAAGTCGGTCAGTTTATGACAGTCGACGGAGCAGACCACTTCTCTAACACTTGGATGTATAGCCACCAGCAGGCATTATACACCAAGATGCTAGACTATCTCGCTAATGATTGCGGCCCAGACGGCCTGTAATAGCCGCTTAATATAGGTACCAGCCGTACAGCGTACGTAATAATGAAGAGCGGCGGCACGTAATAAGTGCTGCCGCTCTTTTTTGCCTGGATGCAGTTTTCGGGATCCGGGTCCCAAAAGTGTCCAGAACGATAATTGTCAGCTGCTAAGAACCGCTACGAGACGGTCTGCCCAATCAGTTTGTGTTAGGTGGAATTGGGTATTTCGGCATTCGTGTGCACCTTTTTGCGCAACACTTTATTCGACGACTTCCGGGCCGCTACCATCGCCGTCGAGATCGACATCTACAAAAGTCACAGTTCCTTGGCGCCCGCCGCGCTTGATTATTTTCTCTATCTTTTGTTGCCGTTCAACCATGAGGCGGGCGATTGCCGTTGGTATTTGAAGTCCTTGCCGCCCTCTGCCATTATCTAGCGCATCCTCTATCGTGCTCAAATTTGGATCTCGCTCTCCATTGGAGAGATCGGCAATATCTGTTTCGTAAATAGTTGCCTCGGCACCGATAGTCTTGTCCATGATCTCTTTGACTGGATCGTTGGCGTACTTCGCATAGTGGGCGCGAATGGCACGTGGCCAATCGCTAAAGTAAAATGATCGCGCTTCTTCGAAAATTTTTGAAACACGCAACTTCTTGCCTGATTTGTCGGTACCGCGGAGCGAGTTGATGAACTCTCTCGCTGATCGATCCAGGAGGCCGCTCAGATTATTACCATTAAATGCCTCTCTTTGGATTGATGGTCCGCCAATATCTCCGCGAAAAAAGCCATATATTACTTTGGGATCTTTCCAATTCGGATAGACGATCTTTGTCCGAATATCTTTGGGACTCATCGCGACCCCGGCCACGGTTATAAAAGGGGCTTCGTCGAGTAACTCAGGGCTGCCGCCAACAGTAAGCTGCGATGGCTGACTCAGTGGATACTGCAAGGCAATTTGTTCGATAATCGCTACGTTATGAAGGTTGAGCCAAAAAGCGAGTTGTTCGTTTTTACTGAGAGTGCTGATGTTAACAGCGTCCGCTGTTTGTTGCAGATCGACCCGGTACTCAACGAGCGACTGTGTCACTTCATCGGTGAAGAACGAAAACCCTATACGATTGCCTTCTAAACGAAAACGTGAGTCATGGCCATAAACACGCCTTGTGCCGGTGCGGCCATCCACCCGAGGGGCACCTTCGCGTATGGAGGAACCCATCGGCACAACGAAGAAGCTCAGCGCTTCGTCCCAAATCGAGTAATCAATCTTGGTTCTTACCGGATGGGCCTTTGGCACAAAGCGAGCAAATTTCTCGTTCGCTTGCGCCAATGCCACTTGTGGAGAAGGCGTTTGCGCCGACAAGGCTGTGCCGGTGAACAGCAAAGCCGCGACGCTGATTGACTTAACGAAAATGTTTGTCTTTCCCAGCATGGAAATCCCTCAAATTACAAAATGTTGGCGCAGTTCGCCATGTCGCATCTTCTCTATCACAGTGTTTCTGCAGCTACGTTTAACTGAATTGCCACGGAACTTGCCGCACCAACGCGCCGAATATGAATAGGTTTCTAGTAGTTTCAATGTAGCTATCGGTTTACGCCAATCCAGAGCGCTGATCGGCGGCTATTTGGCGTTGGTAGAAATCCCGCCACTACCTTTTTCCGCGCGATACATCTCTAGGCCGAGGGCCCAGCGCCGCTGAAAACCGCGCCAATGCTGGTCTTGTTCGGGGCCAGCCAGCCTCCCGTTCAATTGCTCGCGAAAGGCAACATCCCAAGTGCTGTCATTGGAGTCGATGGTCGGGACATTGAGGTAACTCGCTTTGTCAGAATCGCCTTTCAGATGCAGATCGAGGAATGCGGTCACAAAATGCTGGTTGATTCCGTTGAGCCGGTCGCCGCGCCACACGGGCTCACTGATGAACTCAATCGCTTGGAAACCTGTATCGGCGGCGGTTTGAAAATTATTGCCGACAATATTGTGCCGCGCCTCGCGGAATACCAGCATATGCCGATCCGCGCCGGTGAGGTTGTTAAAAAGCCATGTCACGCCCTCGTCGAAATTGACGACATCATCCTGATTGCCCGAGACGACCAGGACGGGAATTTCGATCTTGGCGAGTGCCCCGGCAGACCATGCGCGGTTATCCGGTTGTCCGCCCCAAGGCGCGAAAGTCACAAGCGCATCAATCGGCGCTGCTTCTGCGGTGACTTCGGCGAGCTTGCGTTGCGCTTCTGCAGGAATGTTGGACATAGGGTCATTGGCGAACTGATAGGACGCCCCAGCGGTGGCAAGAGCGCCATATCCTCCCATTGAATAGCCGATCAGACCGGTTCTTTCGGTGTCGATCAGTGCAAAGCTTGCGTCATCCTCCGCGCCAGCTTGCTCATGGATTGCAGTCAGCACCTGCCGTTGATCCTGCGTTCGATCGACTAGAACATTGCTGAATGAAATCGCCAACGAAGCAAGTCCATCGGCCGGCATGTCGGCGTGATCAATGGATGCGACCACATAGCCACGCGACGCGAGGTGCTCTCCCAGATTGCTGAACTGCTCGCGCCATCCGCGATAGCCATGCGACATGATGACCAGCGGGAACTTCTCGCCGGTCAGCGCGGCGGCACCAGCGCGGGCGATACCCTTGGTCGATACTTCGACAGGGTCTTGGCCCTGCGGCTCCATCACATGGTCGTAAGCGACGATCTCGCCTGCATTGCCTGCTTCGGCAGGATACCAGAAACGAACGGACAGCGTGCGCTCATTCTCGTTCAGGCCGCCCGCCACCATGCTCATTCCGCCGATCTGTGTCCGGCCCGGCAGGCTGTAGTCTTGCACAAATGTGCCGACCGCATAATCGCCGGTCCGGCCCAGTTCGGGTGTCTCCCCGCTTTCACCAGCATGGATTGTTGGCGAAACAACATATGCTGTTGCGGCTGCCCCGGCGGCGAGTACGCCTACTATACCGAGTGCAATGTTACGTTTTCTCATATGCGGTGTACCCGATTAGATATCGTCGGCGGAGACATATTCTTCCACGTCGATTTCACCCGCCATCCGGCCAACAGCCACCGCCACGGTCGCGTCGCCTGTAACGTTGGTCATGGTGCGCATCATGTCCATAATGTGGTTGATACCCGCTACAAGCGCGACTGTTTCCAGTGGTACTCCGATGGAGGTCAGAACCAGTGTCAGCATGATTAGGCCTGACCCGGGGATCCCGGCAGCTCCGACAGAGCCCAGAGTCGCGGTAATCGCTATCAGTACATAAGACATCCAAGACAGCTCGATCCCGTAGACATTGGCACCGAACACCGCAACGAGCCCAAGATACATCGCTGTGCCGTTCATATTGATTGTTGCGCCAAGCGCGACAACGAAGCTGGAAACGGACCGCGATACGCCCAGATTGCGCTGTACGCAGCGCAGTGTCACCGGCAGCGCGGCATTCGATGAAGCGGTCGAGAATGCAACGACCTGAGCATCGACAATACCGCGGAAGAAATCGACGACTGGCAGCTTTGCGATAAACTTGATGATCGTCGGGTAGGCTACCAAGATTATGATAAAGCAACCGATATAATTGAAGAGCACGACCTGAGCGAGGCTTTGGAGCACGTCCAAGCCGAGTGTCCCAGCTACCCAGACCATCAGCGCAAACACACCGAATGGCGCCAATTCCATCACGATCATGGTCATTCGCTGCATGACAGCGGCGCCGGCATCCATCGCTTTGACGATGGGGGCGGCCTCCTTACCCGCCATCAGCACCGATATACCGAAAAGCAATGCGAAGATGATCAGCGGCAGAACTTGCCCTTCGGCCATTGTCGCGACCGGATTGTCGGTCACCATTGACAGGATCATATCTACTGCAGTGGTCGTCGCTGCGTCCGGCACGTCCGCGCCTTCGGGCAATTGCACATCAAGACCTTTGCCGAGGCCAGCCACAGTCGCCATAGTCAGGCCCAGCGAGACCGAGAACGCGGCAGTCGCAGCGAAAATCATCAATGCTTTGCCGCCCACATTGCCGAGCTTTTTCAGATCGCCCAGCGCGGCGATTCCCGAAACGAGCGAGAAGAAAATGAGTGGGACGATCAGCATCTTGATCGCCTTGATGAACAGGTCGCCGATCCACTTGATGCTGGTTGGATCCGCGCCGCCGAACAGACCATATTCCTGCCACGCCCAGCCGAGCGCTGTACCGACTATCAGCGCCCCGATAACGCGTTGCCAAAGGGGAATGGAAAACCAGACTTTAAACATCGCAGATCCCTGTCAAACGGGCGGTTCCCCCGCCGCTGTAAGGGAGGACCATCCGCGAAAGCGCGGTGGCAGTCAAACGGGTTTTGACTTTACCCCCATAGACCTTGGTTCAGGTCCAACGAGTGCGCAGTCAGGCCTGTACGACTTCCTGTTTGATCGCGCCGAAGATCGTATGGCCGTCCTTGTCCTTCATTTCGATCTTCACGGTATCGCCGGGCTGCATAAAGCGCGTTTTGGGACCGCCATCATAGATCGTTTCGATCATCCGGATTTCGGCGATACAGCTATAGCCTGAGCCCCCTTCGCTCACCGGCTTACCCGGGCCGCCATCTTCGCCTTTGTTGGAAACTGTTCCTGATCCGATTATTGTGCCTGCAGCCAGATTGCGGGTCTTGGCAGCATGCGCGACCAATTGCGCGAGGTTGAATGTCGCATCGACGCCGGCTTCCGCCCGGCCGAAAGCTTCGCGGTTGTAATCCACCAGCAGTGGAAGATGGATCAGGCTGTCCTTCCACGCGTCGCCCAGTTCATCAGGTGTGACGGCAACGGGTGAGAATGCGCTGGAGGGTTTGGATTGGAAGAAGCCGAAGCCTTTTGCCAATTCGCCCGGGATCAGACCGCGGAGCGACACATCGTTGACGAGCATTACCAGTTTAATGTGATCCGCCGCATTCTCCGCAGACACGCCCATTGGCACATCGCCCGTAATCACAGCGACTTCGCCCTCCATGTCACAGCCCCAAGCGGTGTCGCCGAGCGGGATGTCCTGGCGCGGAGCGAGGAAAGTGTCGCTGCCGCCCTGATACATCAGCGGATCGTGGTAGAAGCTGTCTGGAACTTCGGAATTGCGCGCTTTGCGGACCAGTTCGACGTGGTTGATGTAAGCGCTGCCATCGGCCCATTGATAGGCGCGGGGCAGGGGTGAATGCGCGTCATTCTCGTGGAAACGCTCGCAAGGCACAGTCTGATGCTCGACGTCACGGTATAGCGCCTCGAGGTTGGGCGCGACTTCATCCCAATTGTCGAGCGCATATTGCATCGTCGGCGCGATATTGTCCGCTGCGCAATAGCGGGTGATGTCTTTGGATACGACAACCAGCTTGCCATCGCGGGTACCGTCTTTGAGCGTTGCAAGTTTCATGGATTATACTTTCTCTGGGCCATTCTCTGGACTGTCGGGTTGATTATCTGGGTGCGCGCGCTGGAAAGTTTCGAGCGCGAGGCATGCTGTTTCAATGCGCGTCATATGCGGGCTGTTCCCGAGATCGTATTCAAACCGCCGCGCATTGTAGAGCTGCGGTAGCAGAACGACCTCGAAGATACCGGGCGTATCGAACAGAAAATCGCCACTACCCAGCTGTGCCAGTCGTGCTTCGACCGGGACGAGCGTTTTTGCGAGCCAGTGGCGATACCATTTGCCGACTTCATCCTGTGATTTGCCATATTCCTCCTTGAGGAATTTCAGCACCGGCAGGTTCAACGGTGCGTGCAGTTCAGTTGCAATGGCATAGGTGAGTTCGCGGGCGGTGTAGCGGTCCTCGGGTGTGGATGGCAGAAGCGGCGCATCCGGATAGGCTTCATCCAGCCATTCAATGAGCGCCATACTTTGCGCACGGTCGCGGCCACCGGCTTCCAGCATCGGTACGGTTGCAAACGGGTTGCGGCCCCTGAACGCCTCGCCTTTCTGCTCGCCTTTGAGCAGATTAACCGGCACACTCTCGTATTCCAGCGCCTTTAGCTCCAGTGCGATGCGCAACCGGTAGCTGGTCGAGCTGCGATAATATCCGTGAAGCTTCATCATCTCAGCCGATTCTACCCTCGGTAAATCCTACAGGATGGAACACATGGAACACGGTCCAATAGCAAAGAAGTTCCATGCCTAAAACCACCATGCGAGCTATCTCGAAAGTGGGTTTGTGGTGCGTCATGGCGCCTTTCTGCCATACGCTGCGCCAGTAGGACAGCAGCGATCAAAATGCCGCCAGCCCAGTGATTGCGCGGCCAAGGATCAGCGCGTGGACATCATGTGTACCTTCATAGGTGTTCACCGTTTCGAGGTTCACCATATGCCGGATCACTTGGTATTCATCGCTAATGCCGTTGCCGCCATGCATATCGCGCGCCTGACGAGCGATATCGAGCGCTTTGCCGACATTGTTGCGCTTGACGATGCTGATCATTTCCGGCGCGAATGCCTCTTGGTCCATCAGACGACCGACTTGCAATGATGCTTGCAAGCCGAGCGCGATGTCGCTCATCATATCGGCGAGCTTCTTTTGATAAAGCTGTGTGTTCGCCAGCGGGCGGCCGAACTGCTTGCGATCAAGGCCATATTGGCGCGCCGCATGGAAGCAGAATTCTGCCGCGCCCATGCTGCCCCAGCTAATCCCGTAGCGTGCGCGATTGAGGCAGCCGAACGGGCCCTTAAGCCCTTGGACATTGGGCAACAGCGCCTCTGCAGGCAGTTTGACCTCATCCATCATAATCATACCGGTGGTCGAAGCCCGCAGGCTCAGCTTGCCCTCAATCTTCGGTGCGGAAAGGCCTTCCATGCCCTTCTCCAGCACAAAACCGCGGATCCCGTCGGCATGGGCTTCGCTCTTCGCCCACACAACAAACACGTCCGCGAAGGGTGAGTTGGAAATCCAGGTCTTGGCACCCGAAAGCGAATAGCCATCGCCGTCTTTCTTGGCATAGGTACGCATCGATCCGGGATCGCTGCCGGCATCGGGTTCGGTCAGGCCGAAGCAGCCGATCAATTCGCCGCTAGCCAGGCCGGGAAGATATTTCTGGCACTGTTCGGCTGATCCATATGCATAGATCGGGTGCATCACGAGACTTGACTGGACGGAAGCCATCGATCGGTAGCCGGAATCGACCCGCTCAATCTCACGTGCGATCAGGCCGTAGGACACATAACTGGCATCTGCGCCGCCATATTCCTCTGGAATAGTCGCACCGAGCAGTCCCGCCTGGCCCATCAACGGGAACAGTTCAGGCGCGCTGGTTTCGTTGCGATAGGCCTCTTGAACGCGTGGCTGCAACTCGCTCTGCGCAAAGCCATGCGCGGCGTCGCGGATCATCCGCTCTTCTTCGGTCAGCTGGGATTCCAGATTGAACGGATCTTCCCAGTTGAATGGCACCATGCCAGCCATAGTTACTCCTGAAACTAGTTTAGTGTGCCTCTTGCAGGACTCATCCTGCGCCGCAAGTGCAGTCTTATCAAGAGGGGTTGCGCTGCGTTGCTGCGTGGAGTGCGAGTGTACGCTCCGCTTCACGCAAATGGAGAATTTCCGTCATTCGCCCACCGACTTTGATCACACCCTTTCCCGCGTTCTCAGGCGCGGCGAAGGCATCGCGGATTGATTGCGCTGTACGCACCTCAGCGGCAGATGGACTGAAGGCAGCATTGGCAATCGCGAGTTGTTTGGGATGGATCAGTGTTTTGCCATCGAAGCCCATATCGGCACCTTCGCGGCATTGCGTAGCCAAGCCTTCCTCGTCGCCGATATCGTTAAACACGCCGTCGAGCACCGACAGTCCGTAAGCTCGGGCGTTGATAACCGCTTGAGCAAGCACAGGCTGGAACGGTGCGCGCGCTGTATCCAGCTTCGCCCGCATTTCCAGCGCAAGATCGTTGGTGCCCATCACATAGGTAGTCAGTTCGGCCGCCGCCGCTTTTGCAGAGATCGCGCTGAGCTGAGTAAACGCAATGCAGGTTTCCAGCATCGCCCACAATTCCGGACCAGTGCCAAGCTGTTGCCGGTAGATACCCGCTTCATCAGGATGGCAAAGCTTCGGAACCAGAACCGCATCGGGCCCGCATCCGGCGAGGGCGGTAATATCTGCCGGTCCCCATTCGGTATCGAGCGCATTGACCCGAACGACCAGAATCCGGTGACCGAAGCCGCCTTCATTGACGGCTGCGACCGCCGCCGCCCGGGCGTCTACCTTGGCCTCCGGCGCGACAGCATCCTCCAGATCAAGGATTACCGCATCGCAATCTGCGCGGCGCGCTTTCTCGACCGCGCTCGCCCGATTGGCTGGGAGATAAAGGGCGGAACGCAAAGGGCGAATGGTCATGATCGATCCTATTATGGTCCCTGTTCTTTAGAGGAGGGGCAGCGAGACTTAGCGATGCGGAGCAGAGCCTAGTCGCAGTGGGGTGATGTTTTGGCACAACTCTGTGTCCGCCAACACCACCCCCTAACCGACTCCTCTAAAGAAGAGGGGGAACTTTGCTTCACTCACACTCAATAGCCAATAGCCTGACCGTCTTTGCGCATTTCGGTCGCGCCCGAATAGACGCCGGTTTCCGGATCGCGGCGGATCGCCTGATATCCGCCGAACATGATGCCGTTATCGACGACTTCGACCTTGTGGCCCATAGCTTCGAGCGCCGCGATGGTTTCCGCCGAAATCCCCGGTTCGACGTGCAGAGTTCCGAGCAGGTCCGCTCCTGTACCCGCCAGATCGTCGGTCGGTTGGCGGCCGCCATCATGGTTCAGCCGCGCAGCATCGCCCGCCTCCTGAATATTCATGCCGTAGTCGACCATATTGATGAGCACTTGGACATGCCCCTGAGGCTGCATTCCGCCGCCCATCAGGCCAAGTGTCATATAGGGGCCGCCGTCTTTCTTCACGAAGGCCGGTATAATCGTGTGGAATGGCCGCTTGTTCGGTTCATAAACATTGGGATGCGCGGGATCGAGGCTGAATAATTCCCCGCGATCTTGAAACATAAAGCCGAGCCCATCCGGTGTCAGCCCGCCGCCCATGCCGCGATAATTGGACTGGATCAAGCTGACCATCATCCCGTCTTTGTCGGCGACGGTGAGATACGTTGTGTCGCCGGGACCTTCCAGCTTGGGTTCGCCGGGCCGGTAATCGGGCGTCGCCTTAGCCGGATCAATCAGCGCGAAACGCTTCTTGCCATATTCCTCGCTCAGCAATTCCATCGGAAACTTCGAGAAATCGGTGTCGGCGTAGAAACGCGCCACATCGGCGTAGGCCAGGCGCTTGGCTTCGGTGATATAATGCAGCACTTCGGGGCTGCCGCGTTCCCATTGCGAGAGGTCGATATTCTTGAGGATATTGACAATTTGCAAAGCAGCGAAGCCTTGCCCGTTAGGTGGTAGTTCGCACAGTTCGTAGCCATCCTTGTACCCGGCGCAGGCAACCTCGACCCATTCGCTGGTATGCTCGGCAAAGTCTTCATATTCGAAGGCCGAGCCTTGGCGTTGGAGATAATCGACCATCACTTTGGTGAGCTCGCCATCATAGAATGCTGCGCGGCCACCGCGTCCGATAGTTTCCAGCGTGTTCGCAAGGTCAGGGTTTTTGAAAATCTCGCCCGCTTTGGGCGCGCCGTTGGCGAACCACGTCGCGCGGGCATTGGAGAAATCGAAAGGTGTGGCTTCCTGCCGTCGCTCATAAGCGCGCAGGCTGCGATCCAAATACATCGCAATAATCGGCGCGACCGGATGGCCTTCGCGCGCGTACTCCACCGTCGGCGCCAGAATATCGGCCATCGAGAGCTTGCCGAACTCGCCATGCATTTCAAACCACGCATCGACCGTACCGGGAATTGTGATTGGCAGCGGTCCGACAGGGGGAAGGCTGTCGCGATCCCCGAGCTTTTCCTTTAATTGATCGAGAGTCTGGTTCTTGGGCGATCGGCCCGAGCCATTGATGCCGTAGAGTTTTTGTGTTTTGGGATCCCAAATAATCGCGTAAAGATCGCCGCCGATGCCGTTGCCGGTCGGCTCCATCAGGCCCAGTGCAGCGTTGGCTGCAATCGCGGCATCAACCGCGTTGCCGCCTTGTTTGAGGACATCGATGGCAATCTGGCTAGCCAGCGGATGCGCGGTCGCCGCCATCCCGTTTTCGGCATAGACCGGACTGCGTGACCAATCTGCACCGACAGGGCGCCCGCCTGGACCGATGGATTCTTTGAAGTCGGGCTTCTGTGCAACCGGTTCGGCTTCGCTATCTTGGGCCTGTGCCGGCGTTGCTATCACAGCAAGAGGTGCCAGAGCGGTGAGCAATGCTATCGATTTTTTCACGAAATTCTCCTTCGGGGGAGCAGCTTAGCTACCCCTGTTGGCTACCAAATCATCGACGACACCCGGATCGGCGAGTGTCGATATGTCACCCAGATTGCTCGTGTCATTCTCGGCGATTTTGCGCAGGATGCGCCGCATGATTTTGCCGCTGCGGGTCTTCGGTAGACCCGGGGCAAATTGCAGCACGTCAGGCGTTGCAATCGGGCCGATTTCCTTGCGGACCCATTTGACCAGCTCGGCGCGCAATTCCTCGCTGTCCTCAACCCCTGCATTGGTGGTCACATAGGCGTAGATGCCTTGCCCTTTAATATCGTGCGGCATGCCCACAACGGCGGCTTCGGAAACCAGCTCATGCGCAACCAGCGCGCTTTCGACCTCTGCTGTACCCATCCGGTGGCCGGAGACGTTGATTACATCGTCGATCCGGCCGGTGATCCAGTAGTAATTATCCTCGTCGCGGCGGCAGCCATCGCCGGTGAAATAGTAGCCGGGATATTGGCTGAAATAGGTGTCAAAAAAACGTTCATGATCGCCATAGACCGTCCGCATCTGGCCGGGCCAGCTATCGGTGATGACCAGTGCGCCCTGCGTAGCGCCTTCGAGCACGGTGCCTTTCTCGGGATCGAGAATGGCTGGCTTTACACCGAACATCGGGCGCGTGGCGCTGCCGGGTTTGAGCGCGGTTGCGCCCGGCATAGGCGTGATCATTGCTGCGCCTGTTTCGGTCTGCCACCACGTATCAACGATCGGGCAGCGCCGCTCGCCGACCACGCGATGATACCAGTCCCATGCTTCGGGATTTATGGGCTCACCGACCGAGCCAAGCAGGCGCAGGCTCTTGCGGCTGGTCTTGGTGACATACTCATCGCCCTCGCGCATCAGCGCGCGCAACGCAGTTGGCGCGGCGTAGAAAATCTCGACCTGATGCTTGTCGATAACGTTCCAGAAGCGCGAGTGATCGGGGTAATTGGGGACGCCTTCGAACATCACCTGCGTCGCGCCATTAAACAGCGGGGCATAGACGACATAGGAGTGACCGGTGACCCAACCGACATCGGCGGCGCACCAGTAAACCGGCATCGATCCATCCGCCTTGGGTTGGTAATCGAACACATATTCCTGCGTCATGCTCGTCCACACGGCGTAGCCGCCGGTAGTGTGCAGTACACCCTTAGGCTTGCCGGTGGAGCCCGATGTGTAGAGAATGAACAGCGGGTCTTCCGCGTCCATCACTTCGGGCGGACAGTCTTCGGAAGAAGCCGCCATCGCCTCGGCCCAATCGACATCGCGGCCTGCAATCACGGGCACATCCGCGCCGGTACGTTTGAGCACGATTACCGTATCGACCGAGACTTTCTCACATGCAGCATCAACATTGGCCTTGAGCGGAATAGGCTTGCCGCCGCGCAGACCTTCGTCCGCCGTCAGCACGATATTGGACTGACAATCTTCGATCCGCCCAGCCAGCGCATCGGGACTGAAACCGGCAAACACGACTGAATGCACCGCGCCAATCCGCGCGCAGGCCAGCATCGCAATCGCGGCCTCCGGCACCATCGGCAGATAGATTGTGACGCGATCGCCTTTGTTGACACGGTTCGCCTTGAGCACATTTGCGAAACGGCACACTTCTGCGTGAAGCTCGCGGTAGGTGAGGGTGCGGCCTTCTTCCGAAGGATCATCGGGCTCCCAGATAATCGCGATCTGATCACCGCGCTTAGCCAGATGACGATCCAGCGCGTTGGCTGCGATATTGAGCGTACCGCCTTCGAACCATGTGATATGAAAATCGTCTTTATCGTAGGACGTGTCTTTGACCGTGTGGAACGGTTCAATCCAGTCAATCCGCTGCGCTTCCTCTCGCCAGAAGCCGTCCGGGTCATCGATAGAACGCTGGTATTTTTCCAGATAGGTCGCGTCGTCGATCAGCGCGTTTTTGGCCCATTCGTCGGACACCGGAAAAATTGCGTCAGTCACTCAATAATCTCCTGCGATACTTTAGAGTTTGCCGAATTTACCTTCGTAACCGGCTGTGTCGTCGGCGGCTAAGAACTTCGCCTGCTCCATCCAATTGTCACGGCGGATGCGCCCTTCGAAACGGCCCAATTGCGCGTCTATTTCGTCGATCTCAGCATCGGTCCAATTGGCGATCTGTTCAAACTTGGTCACGCCGAGCGATATCAGCAACGATTTGAGCTTGGGGCCAACGCCTTTGATCCGCGTCAGATCGTCCGCCTCATTGCTGGTATCCGCGTTCGCTTTGGCGGCTTCAACCGCATGCTCCGTGGCTGCCGCAACAGCAGTTCCGGCGCCCGCAATTCCCGCTGCAGGTACTGCAATTGGTGGAGTTTCAGCTGCCGCGGGCGCATCGATCAGCGCCTGATTGCGGTTTGCCGGTCCTTTGCCTTCATCCAAAACATCGGATGTGTCGGTGTCCACCTTCGTTCGCCGCATTGCGACGAAGATCCACCACGCGGCCAATAGGCCGATGACCAAAGCGGCCACCAAAAGCGGCCAGTTGGCTTGCGCCAATTCCATCATTGCTCTGCTTCCTCTTCACTATCGATAATATCTGTTGCCGGTTTGCGGCCCCACAACGCCCAGCCAATCGTAAGGCCGACTGCGTAGGCTGCGAGCATCATCACGATGAGTTCAAACCAAATCGGCATGTCAGCGCGCTCCCGGTGTGTCGACGGGAGTGGGAGCGAGCGGCTCGGTCGCGATGACTGAAAACTCGATGCGGCGGTTGGCAGGGTCGGCAGGGTCGAGACCGTCAACCGGGTTGCTTGATCCACGGCCAATAGCGCGCAGCCCGTCGGCGGGAATTCCGCGGCTGATCAAAGCATTGCGCACCGCGTTGGCACGTTCTCTCGACAAAGCAAGGTTGCCCGGCTCCGGCCCGGAATTATCGGTGTGCCCGGTGATCGCGATGATGGAGCCGAGGCAAGGGCGCAAAGCCGCTTCCACCTCGTCCAGCAATTCACGGCTTGCGGTATCCATTGCACTGGAAGATTCCTCAAAGCGAACGGTACGGGCGCGCAGCAGCGCTTCGACATCGTCCTGACAATGCATCGGCTTGAGCGGTACTGCGCCGCTTTCGGCAGCCATGGTTCCGTCCGACCAGCGAATCCCGCCGACCCCGGGGATTGCGGCAATGGCCTGCGCCGCGTCAGCGCGGGTTTGTTCGCCCAGATCTTCGCCGCCGACAAGCAGCGGATGACGCGACGGCCAGCCATTGATCGCAGTGAAATCTGCCGTGACATCGGGCGCGCCCGCATCGGCCGCCGCAGCTGCTGCGCGCTGCGACAATTGGGCGACGATGTCATCGGCGGTCCACACGGACCCGGCAAACGCCAGCGCGATACTCCCTAAGGCTCCGGCGGCGATAGCAATGGTAGGGCGAACGGGCATGGCGTGGTCTTAGCCATGCCTGACGCTGCCGGAAAGAGGGTGTTGCGTTCTATCCGCCCAATTGGCTGTCCATGCTACCAGCAACGTCAGTCAGGCGCTTGAATTCCTGCCGCCAGAAATCGCGCTGATTGCCAGCGAGTTTCTCAATATCGTCGAAATCATAATCACCCAGCAAATCATCTTTACGGAGTTTCTGGCCAAAGGCTGCAACTGCCGTTGCAAAGGCGAAGTCACCACTCGGCGCGCTGGCGCTCCGCAACGCGCTTGACGGGATGATCGTATCGATCAGCTTTGACGTATCGCCATCAGGCATTTTGTAACGGAGCTTCACATAGGCTGCTTCGGTCAGATGTTCTTTGTCGGCGGTCATCTTGGCCGAAGGCTCGCCATAACGAAGCGTACCGACCCAGCCTTTGGCACCGGCGGGAACAACTTCGTAAATCGCAGTTACCTGATGTCCGGCACCGATATCACCGGCATCGACCCGATCGTTGTCGAAATCCTGGTTTCGCAGTGCGCGGTTCTCATAGCCGATCAGGCGATACTGGCTGATGACCGAGGGGTTGAATTCGACCTGAATTTTCACGTCTTTCGCGATCGTGAAGATGGTCGATCCCATTTCCGAACCGAGCACTTTACGGGCTTCCAGCGCGCTATCGATATAGGCGTGATTGCCGTTCCCGTGATTGGCGATCTGCTCCATCATCGCTTCGTTGTAATTGCCCGTACCGAAGCCGAGCGTTGTCAGGGTGATCCCGGTTTTGCGCTTGTCCTCGATCAGTTCGATGAGCTTGTCACGGTCCGATACTCCGACATTGAAGTCGCCATCGGTGGCAAGGATCACGCGGTTTACGCCGCCTTTGATCATATTGTCCTCGGCAATACGGTAGGCGAGTTCAATGCCCGCGCCGCCAGCGGTCGATCCGCCCGCCTGCAATTTGTCGATAGCATGGCGGATTTCCGAAGGATTATTGGTCGGTTGAAGAACCAGTCCAGCGGCCCCTGCGTAGACCACGATTGAAACTGTATCGCGCTCGGTCAACTGATTGGCGAGGCCCTTCATGGCGCTTTTCACCAAGGGTAATTTGTCCGCGCTGTTCATGGAGCCGGATACGTCGAGCAAGAATACCAGATTGGCTGCCGGCCGCTCGTTCTGAGGGATGTCGTAGCCGCGCAAGCCGATCCGCATCAGTCGCGTTTCAGGGTTCCAAGGCGTTACCGCTACATCGGTATTGACGCTAAAGGGAACGTCGCGGCTCTCCGGCTTGGCATAATCATAGCGGAAATAATTGATCATTTCCTCGGTCCGCACGGCATCGCGGGGAGGCATCTGGCCTTGCGTCAAGAAGCGGCGGGTGTTGGCATAAGCTCCGGTGTCGACATCGACGGAGAACGTGGACAGAGGATCCGTCGCGACCAGTTTGACGGGAGAGACATCCTCTCCATCATACTTCTCGCGGCCCGGGTCCTGCGGCACGACCATTGGCGGGACGTAGCGCAGGCCGCGTGTCATTCGCGAATTCTGCTTGCTGCCCCCTTCTTGCTCGATCTGCTCGGCAGCGATAACCGACACCGCTGTGGGTACTTCCTGTACCAGGCCCTGCACTCTGCTGCCCGTCACCACGATGGAATCGCCACTAGCCGCGCCGGTTCTGGCAGGCGGCGGGGGTGCGGGCATTGGTGGAGGCGGTGGTGGCGGCGGTGGTGGCGGCGCAACGACTGGAGGTGGAGGAGCGGCTGCATCATTGCCCGCTGATTGATAGCCGTCGTTTGGCGCTGTCGCGCAGCCAGCCAAAAGTGCAACAGATGTTGTGGTTATGATGGTTTTCGAAAAACGCATAAGTCCCCTCCGCTTCAGTCCCTAGTGACCATGCAACATCGCCTCGGGCCGTGAACCGCCTCTGAATGGCGCTGCAAGGAAACTGTCATGTTAGATGGTAAAGCCCACGAAACAACGCTTTGCGCGGCGACGCTACTCTTCCGACTTGGTCATGTTCTTGCGGAACAATACGCGGTCGTCTTCGCCAAAGCCTTTGTGCCAGATGATCCAGCCATAGGTTAGCAGGATCGCCGGAATACCGAAGATCAGCTCTGCCCATTCGGGAAGCAGCGTGGCGAGGAACCCGACCACTACAGCAGGGCCTGTGGCCCACACCAGAGCCCAGCGCCAATTGTTGATTGGATGGCCCAGAATGCGCGAGAGGAACCACGCTTTCACCAGCGATGCGGTGCCCAGTGCGATCATCAGGGCTGCTGCGGCTGCTGCGGCTTTGAACGGCTCGCCATAGCCGAAATGCACCACCAATTGGATCAGCGCCACTGTCAGCACTGCCTGCAACGCGATGGTCCCGATTGAGAGCCACAGATTGCGGACCCTCGCGACATATACCAACACGGCCTCCGCGACGACCGCAGTCGCCGCGACGACCTCGGCCGCGAGCAAGAACGCCAGAGCGCCGGTACCGCCGACGAAGTCTGGTCCCGTCAGGCCCATCACGGCCTCACCCGGCACGCCCAGCGCCAGCGCGATGCCCGCTTGTGCCGCGAGTATCCAGAAACCAACTTGGCAGACCTGACGCGCTATTGCTCCGTAATTCTTGGTTTTGAGATTTTTGGTGATGACCGGACCCAAAACCGGCTCGAAACTGGTTTTCAGCTTTTGCGGCAGGCTCGCAATCTGCTGGGCCATCCAATAAATTCCGACAGCCGCAGGCCCTGCAAACCAGCCGAGGATAAAGATGTCGAGCCGCCTTGTTCCCCATTCAACGGCATCAGCAGTGACGAGAGGCAATGCGCGCCAAACAAGCTTGGCGTGGCGTATCGGCGTCGGGCGCCAGCCTCGGGGTAGGCCGTAAGTGCGCAGGAACGCCCATATGCCGACCGCAAGGCCGGTATAGATCGACACCAGATAGGCCATGGTCAGGCCGCTTTCGGGAATGATGTAGAACAATACGCCCGCCATGATCGAGATTGTCCATGGCTCGACTACGGCGCGGGCGCGGACTGTGGTGGCGATGTCATATCGATAGGCTTGCGCTGCCAGGACAATCTCGGTCAGCGCGTATCCGGGGATGGCCCAGACAATCAGCTTGTCCATGTCGGTAAACTGGCCGCTGGGGAACATCGTGATCGGGACGAACCAGAACAACAATGCGGGAATGGCGGACAGTATCACCGCAACCAGCATCGCGTCGAATACCAGATTGGATGGATGTTCTTCACTTTCGGTCAGGCGCTGCGCCAGTCCGCGCTTTTCACCGAGCGAGCACACCAGAGCGGCGAGCTCGATGACGACAAGCGCAAATGCAAACACCCCCAGGGCCTCGGTCCCGTAAAGCCGTCCGGCAATGAACAAGAAGGGTATCCGCGCGGCCAGCCTTAGCAGGAAGCCGAACATATTGGTGCGCCCACCTTTGGCGAGCGCGGCAATATCTCCCGGATCATCCTCTGGCGGCGTAGCGACTGTGGTCACGCAGCGGGTCCGTGTTCGGCGCGTAGGGGACGGGCGAGAAGTCTGGAGACGACCTCTTTCGCAGGTGCGCCGCCGAGCAATGTGTTGACCGCCTCGACGATCGGCATCGCGATATCGCGGTCATGCGCGAGTTGACTCAGCACAGGCGCGGTATGTGCGCCCTCGGCGACCGTATGCCGGTCCGCCATCAGCTCTGCGGGTGATTGTCCTTCGCCTAGCGCTTTGCCGAGCGAAAAATTGCGGCTTGAGGTGGAGGAGCAGGTCAGCACCAGATCGCCGAGGCCGCACAGCCCGGCAAGTGTCTCGCCGCGCGCGCCTAGTTCCTCACCAAACCGCAGCATCTCTGCGTAACCGCGCGCGATCAGGGCAGCGCGGGCATTTTGGCCAAGGCCTAACCCGTCGACCACGCCGCACGCTATCGCGAGAACATTCTTCACGGCGCCGCCAATTTCCGCTCCGACCACATCGTCGGAGTAATAGGGACGGAATTGTGGACGTGCGATGACCGGCTTGATCCGCTGCCATTGTTCCTCGCCTCCACCGCAAGCCAGTGTGACTGCCGTTGGCAGACCATCGGCGACTTCATGTGCGAATGTCGGACCTGAGAGGATAGCGATATCGCTCTCGGGTGCGGCGTCCTGTGCGACATCATTCATCAGGCGGCCGGTAGTGGCCTCAATGCCTTTACTACACAGGATCAAATCGCGCGGTTTCGTCGGCAGGGCGTCCAACACCGAGCCAAGATGCTGGGCAGGTGTAACGGCCAACACAGCTTCACATTCGGCCAAATCGGCAAGTTCGCTCGTCGCGCGGATCGTCGGAGCAAGGCTTGCCGATGGCAAGAACAGGCTGTTGGTATGCTTGGTATTGATCTCTTCGACGAGCTCGGTTTCACGCGCCCATAAGAGGACATTGCGGCGATCCGAAGCGAGCATCTGTGCCAGGGCTGTTCCCCAAGCACCTCCGCCCAAAACACCAACTGCACTCATGCTTTTGCTCCTGCACCGCGAACCGGCTCTGCATCGGGATCGAGCGGCCAACGCGGTTTTGCGACGAAATCGAGCGGATCGGATTGCCCTGACGCCAGTCGCTCTGCACCTGCCCAAGCGATCATCGCTGCATTATCTGTGCAAAGCGCCAGCGGCGGTGCAACGAATCGCATTGAGCGGTCATCAGCAAAGCCTTCCAATGCTGAGCGTATTGCCTGGTTGGCGGCAACACCGCCCGCAACGACCAACGCGGGGACTTTCTCGATATCATCCAACGACACGCGCAGCCTGTCGAGCAAGCAATCGACCGCCGCCTGCTGAAAGCTGGCCGCGATATCGGCGTCCTCATGCTGGCTTGTGTCTTTGGCGCGCAAAACCGCGCTCTTGAGGCCAGCGAAGGAGAAATGCGGCTCGCCGCTACCGACCAAGGGGCGGGGCAGCGGAACGGCCTTTGGATCGCCCTGTTTGGCCAGTTTCTCCACCGCAGGCCCGCCGGGATATCCGAGGCCCAAAATCTTCGCAGTCTTGTCGAATGCTTCGCCCAGCGCATCATCGATTGTAGTTGCCAGACGGCGATACTCTCCAACGCCTTCGACCATCAGGATCTGGCAATGTCCTCCCGATACGAGGAGCAAAGCATATGGAAACTCGAGGCTCTCATCGGCCAGTCGGGGCGACAGCGCGTGCCCTTCCAGATGATTGATGGCGATCAGCGGAACGCCGCTCGCCATGGCCAATGCCTTGGCGCTTACCAGGCCGACCATCACGCCGCCGATCAGGCCCGGCCCTGCCGTCGCGGCAATTGCGTCGAGATCGTCGAGCTCTAACGCGGCCTCGGCCATCACCTCGGCGATCATTGGGGCCAACTTTTCGGCATGGGCGCGGGCGGCAATTTCCGGCACCACGCCGCCATAGGGCGCATGGTCCTCAATCTGCGAGGCGATCCGCTGGGCAATAATGCGCCGGTCCGTCGTGACCAACGCCGCCGCAGTCTCGTCGCAACTGGATTCGATGCCGAGGATGATGCCCATAGGACTTCCCCTGAACCAGATGAATGGCTAGGGCAAGCGACCTATGACTGACCATGCACGACTAAGGCTGGGCACGCGGCAATCCCCTCTGGCGGTTGCGCAGGCCGAGGAAACCCGGCGGCGACTTTGCGAAGCGCATGGCTGGCGCGAAGACCAGGTCGAGTTGGTTAAAGTCCGCGCGAGTGGTGACAAGATTCAGGATCGCCCGCTCGCCGATATTGGCGGCAAGGCGCTGTGGACGCGAGAGCTCGATATCTGGCTGGCCGAAGGTAAGATAGATGCGGCGGTGCATTCAATGAAGGATGTCGAAACGCTAAGGCCCGACAGTCTGACAATTGCCGCGATTCTCCCGCGTGTCGACGTGCGCGATGTTTTGATTGGCGCCTCCTCGATTACGCTTATCCCTCGCGACGCGATCGTCGGCACCAGCGCTCCGCGCCGCGCTGCGCAAATGCTGTACCACCGCCCCGATTGCACAATTGTTTCGTTTCGCGGAAATGTGGCGACGCGCTTGGCAAAGCTGGCTGCCGGTGAAGCAGATGTGACCTTCCTTGCGGCTGCCGGATTGCAAAGGCTGGACCAGACCGGCACCGGCACACCGCTTGACGCCGATGATTGGCTTCCAGCGCCAGCACAGGGGGCAATCGGCATCGAATGTAATACTGGCGATACCAAAACCCTCGAACTGCTCAACGCGATTGACCACCGCGAAAGCCATCTGACAGTCATGGCGGAACGCGCGCTGCTGGAGGCGCTCGGCGGCACTTGCCACAGCCCGATTGCGGTTTTGAGCGCTATCGATGGTGACACGATCACGATGAAAGCGTCACTGTTCAGTTCCGACGGCGCTGAGCGCGTCGATGGATCGCTTGAATGCAGCGCCGATGCTCTGGATGAGGTGCGCGCATTGGGCCGCGATCTGCTCGCGCGCGGAACGCCGGGCATAACCGCTTTGTTCGAGGGCGGGTGATGCATCCGCCGATTGTGGCGATCCGGCCAGAGCCGGGCCTGTCCCAAACTACCGAACGTGCGAGCGAATGCGGCCTGACTGTTTCCGGATATCCGCTGTTTGAAGTGCGGCCGGTGGCGTGGTCGGTTCCCGATGATCGGGCGTTCGACGCGCTGCTGCTCGGCAGTGCCAATGCCATCCGGCACGGAGGGCCGCAGCTCGCTATGTTGCTTGATAATCCCGTCTATGCCGTTGGTGAAACGACCGCGCGGACGGCCCGTAATGCAGGCTTTAAGATCGGCGGGGTGGGTGCTGGCGGGCTCCAAACCTTGTTGGACTCGCTTGCACACAAGGAAATTGGATTCCTGAGGCTTTCCGGGCGCGATCATGTCGATTTGACGCTACCTCGCTCGCATTCCATCGTGGACAGAATTGTCTATGAGGCTCGGCCGGTGTCGATCCCGAAGCCGATGGCCACGATTTTGCGTGATCGGGCAATTGTCTTGCTGCACTCGGCAGTTGCAGCGGAACATTTCGCCATTGAATGCAGCCGTCTGGCGGTACAGAAGTCTAATATTCGCATCGCTGCGCTTGGCCCGCGCATCGCAGAGGCCGCCGGTGAAGGATGGGAGCAAGTGGCGGTCGCGGGCCGACCTAGCGACGCTGCCTTGCTGGCATTGGCCGAGAACTTGTGTAAATGATGCAGCATGATTTGTCCGCCTGACCTAGTGCGGACGACGAACGGAAATCGATGAACAGCACACTCACAAACTCCCGCAAAAGCGGCTCTTGGAGCGCCATTCTCGGCGTTGCGCTGAGCGCATTCTTGCTCGGGGCCATTTTCGTTGGCTACATCTTCTGGGACGGCGATTACGCTTTCATGAGTGATGAAGTGGAGGAGCCGGCGGCGGTCGATGTAGAGCCCCAGGCATTGGCTTCGCCTGGCGCTTCGCCGGTGCCGACGGCAACGGAAACCGAAGCAGTTGAAGAAGCGACCGAAGCAGTTGAGCGCGTGGAAGAGCAGGCTGGCGGTCTGGATCAGCGCCTTGCTGCGGCCGAGCAACGTCTGGACCGGTTGGTACTTCAAGCCGAAGCTGCGTCCGGGAATGCGGGGAGGGCCGAGGGTTTACTGATTGCCTTTGCCGCACGGCGCACTTTGGAAAAGGGCGAGCGGCTTGGCTATTTGAAAGACCAATTGCGACTGCGCTTCGGTGCGGCACAGCCTGAAGCTGTCGCTACAATCATCGAAGTATCGGAAAATCCGATCCGCGTGGATGAGCTAATCGCGCGATTGGAAGGGCTTGGTCCTGACCTAATGAAATCCGAGGAGGGACCATCGCTCGCGAAGTTCCAGCGGGAGCTGAGCCAGCTGTTTGTGATCCGCAGCGAGGATACCGCTTCGCCGCGTCCTGACCGTGCGTTGGAGCGCGCACGCCTCGCGCTCGGGGTTGGCCGCGTAAGAAATGCGATCAAAGAAGTCGAGACGCTGCCCGGGGCCGACAAGGCCGAGAAGTGGATTGCGGATGCGCGCCGCTACGCCGCGGTTCAGAATGCGCTGGACATCCTTGAGACGTCCGCAGTGAAAGAGCGCAGCCAACTGCGCGACCGCGAAGGCCAGACGATCGAGCAAGCCAGTCCTGCGGAAGATAGTGGCACTTAGGCTTTGAGCAGATCGGGCATATCGCCCGTCACACCGCGCGCTTCGTCCATAAAGAAGGTCTTCAGGATCGGGGTGCGCTGAATTCCGGCCATACCCAAACGCCTGACCGCCGAAGCGGTTTTGCCCGGAATGCCGAAAATGCGGGTGAGCCCGTCCGTTGCCAAGGCAACCGAAAACGCATCAAGCCCGCGCCATCTCTCGTATTTGTCGAGCAATTGCGCATCGCCGGGTTCGAGACCCAGCCGCATACCGTCAGCAAGCACATCTACCAGCGCGCCAACGTCACGCAGCCCAAGGTTGAGGCCTTGTCCCGCGATTGGATGAATGCCGTGCGCTGCATCGCCTATCAAAGCGAGCCTATGATCGACGATCTTTGCCGTATGGTGGAAGCCGAGCGGGTAGGAGGAGCGCGGCCCGACCGATGTAACCTCGCCAAATATATTGCCTATGCGCTTCGTGACTTCCGCAAGAAAAGCCCGGTTCGATAATTTGAGCGTCCCCGACGCATCATCCTCTCCAACGGTCCAGACGAGTGCGCTACGATGCGATCCATCGGGAAGGTCGAGCATCGGCAGCAGCGCGAACGGGCCGGCTTCGTAAAAAATCTCCCATGCGACATTGTTATGCGGCTTTTCATGGACCAGTCCGGCAATAATTGCGCGGTGGCTGTAGATCCATTTGGCGATTACAATGCCCGCCTCGTCACGGGTCGGGGAGCCTCGCCCTTCGGCAGCTATCATCAGATTGCCGTGCAGCTTACGCCCGTCACCAAGGGTAGCCGATACGCCATGTTCATCGCGCCGACGCTCGGTGATTTCGCTTTTTGAATGCCAAGCGATGAGCGGCTCTTCGCTCGCGGCTTCGAACAGTGCGAGACGCAAGTCCCGATTGGCGAACATCCGCCCAAGTGTTCCTTCATGTGGTTCTGGAGTAAAATCGAGGAAGCCCGGCTTCATTTGATCGGTCACGGCGATAGAGGCGATGTCACAGCCAAGCGGCTCCAGCCGGTCGGCCAGCCCGATATTCGTGAACAGGTTCCAGCTCGCCGTCGAGATCGCCGATGCGCGCCCGTCAAAGCCTTCAGCGGTCAGGTCTGCCGGATCGGCGCGATCGACAATATGGCTGGAGACACCTCTGCGCGCGGCAGTGAGGGCCAAGGTCATGCCAACCAGACCGCCGCCCAAAATCAGCAGATCGCGCTTATCGTCCATATCCATGCTTTCAATACAATCGGCGGAGCAATTTGTGCCGCGCTGTCTGATTTGTCCTAGAAGCACACAATCGCGATAGGCAAGGCTTTCGGGACTTGCCGGAACGAATTTAACGGCTAGGGATCAAGCGTGGGGATGTGGCAATATGATTGATATGATGGGGCACAATGAACACGCTTGAGGTGCCGTCCGAGCAGAACATTGTCGTGCGGCTGTTAAGCGATCGAAGACTGGTGCTGGCCGCGCTACTTACAGCCTTTATCGCGCTCTATTTCTGGACCCAATCGCGTTATCCCGCTCTCGATGAAAAGGCGATGATGGGCGGCGACGCCGATATGAGCGGGATCGCATTCGACCAAGTTCTGGAAATGCTACCTAACAGCGGTCTGTTATGGGAGATTTTCGTCAACTCGATCAATTGGATGTATACCAATTGGAAGGGCATGACCTTCGGTGTGCTGTTTGCCGCCTGCGCACTAACCCTGTTCGGATTGATTGAACGGCGCGGGTTTGAAAACCCCTTCGCCAATGCTGCATTGGGCGCTGCTATCGGAACACCGTTGGGCGTGTGCGTAAACTGTGCCGCTCCCATTGCGCGCGGTTTGCACAGCGCGGGCATGCGGTTGGAAACAACGCTCAGCGCATTGGTCGCATCTCCTACGCTCAACGTGATTGTCGTCAGCATGTCGTTTGCCTTGCTGCCGACGCATATGGCGGCGATCAAACTGCTTGGGGCACTGGCGTTTGTAATCGTCGGAGTTCCGATCCTGACGCGTATTCTGGGAAGTTCCGGTTTCCGGGAGGAAGCGCTTGATCGGGCGCACAATGAACTCGACGATAAGCGCGGCTGGATCGCGCGAAAGTTGGAGGCTCTACGCCCGTTGCCTGTTCCCGCATCGGACGTCGACAGCTGGCCCAAAGCAGCAGCGTGGCTCGCAAAAACATTCGGCCGCAATCTGATGTTTATCATTGCGGTCACGGTGCCCCTGATGATCCTGGCTGGCGTGTTGGGTGCGATTATGGTGACGGTGTTCGACTGGAATGATTTCCGGCGTGCAATCGGAGCACCACGGTCCGAAATCATGGTTCTGATTACCATGATCGGCATAGCGATTTTGGGAATCGTTCTGCCGGTTCCAATCGCATTTGATGTTATTCTGGCAGTCATTCTGATCAACGCCGGTTGGCCGGTCAAATATGCGATGACGTTGATGTTCGCGCTCGGCTGCTTCAGTATCTATTCCTACATGATCGTGGGGAGGGCCGTGTCGTGGAAGATTGCCAGTGGCATGATGGGGTCATTGGCGGGCTTGGCGGTCGTGTGCGGCGTGGCTGCGAGCTATGCCGACAAATATGTCGTGCTGGAAACCCACCGCGCGAATATCGGCTATCTCGACGGTTTCGAGCTGGAGCGACCAGACGCACCGCTGATGGCTGCCGATGCCGTGGTCGATGCGCCAGCTGCCGCACCAGTCGCTTACAGTTCGGCCAATCCCGAAATCGAGCATTCCGGTTCGGGCACAGTTTCCGCGTTGGTATCTCCCGTCATGGAGCAAACTGACGCGCCCGCAGTCGAAGCTGGTTTTAATCGCTTGCTCGGCCCCGAAGTGGGTATCGATGTCGAACCACACGCTATCGGGATGGACGTGCTTGAACCTTACCTGATGTATTGGGCAATGGCAGGCGGCGATATCGAGCAGGATGGCTGGGTCGATGTTGCGATAGCGCGCAATCCGTCTGTCGGTGGTTTGCAATTGTTCTCCAATCGCGGTGGCCGCTTCGTCGAAGTTCCTATCGATCTTGGTCCCACTGCCGATCAGTTCGTTGGTACGATGGCATTCACGGATTTGAATGGCGACAGTCTGCCTGATCTGCTGATGTCCAATTTCATGCATGACACGAACATCTTATGGAATGTGGATGGCAAGTTTTCTTACGCGAACCGCACACTTTTGCCCAACGGCAATGCCGGCATGATGGGCGCGCCTGCGTTCGCCGATCTCGACGATGATGGCGATCTGGATATTGTCGCTGCAAACTGGTCGCTTGGGACGGTGGGCAACAATAACGATCCCTATCTGATGGCTTCTCAAGACCGGATTTTCTGGAACGAAGGCGATGGCAAGTTCGAAGCTCAAGAGCTCGAAGGAATACCGGGCGAGTCGCTGACCTCTTTAGTGGCCGATATCGATCTGGATGGCCGACCCGATATCGCGATCGGTGATGATGTTTCGACGGCTGACAAGATTTACCTCAATCGCGGCGAGCGGACATTTGAACTCGCCAAAAAATCATCCGGTCTGATCCCGTATCTTACCCGCACCACAATGAGTTTCGATATGGGTGATATCGATAATGATCTAAGCCAAGAGCTTTACTCAGCACAAATCGCCATGCCGACGGCCCGCATTCAGGACACCCCGTCGTTCAAATATTGTGAGGATGAGCAGCTTAACACCGGATCGGTTGGCGAGTGCTTCTTGGCCACGCGATACCGATCAGAGCCGATGGAATTCGCCCATTCGCTCTATTCCAAATGTGACCGCATCGGCGACCCGACTTACCGTGCAATGTGCGCCGGGATCAGCGCGATCCAGCGGGCTGGCTACGTTCTTGATACCAACGACTGCGACAATGTTGCGGGTCTAGGTGAGGTATTCGTTCGGCATTGCATCCGCGCCGCGTCGGAGCGCTTCCCCAACGCCAGAAAGGCGATCGAGGAAATGGATTATGTCGGCGGGATCGGCCGGCGCAATGTATTCCTGCAGCTGGATACCGAGGGCAAATACCAGGATCGAACCGAAGATATGGGTCTGGATCGTCCGGGTTGGAGCTGGAACTCTCGGTTCGTCGATCTGGATCAGGATGGCTGGCAGGATGTGTTCGTCGGATCGGGCATGACCTATCATCGGACGACAGTGCCCAACGCGTTTTACCGAAATCTGCAAGGTAAGAAATTTGTACGCGACGAAGCGCGGTTTGGCCTAGCCGACGGAATGGCGACCAGTAGCTACGTCTTGGCCGATTATGACCGCGACGGCGATATGGATATCATTCGCGCATCAGTGCTCACTCAGCCGATAGTCCATCGCAATGACGCGCCATCAGGTGGCGCTTTCTGGGTGCGCCTGGAGGATAGTGTCGGCAACCGTGCGGGTGTCGGAGCGCAGATTGTGATTGATACAGAGTCGGGCGGGAAACAGCTGCGCGAAATCCGTCAGAGCGGGGGCTTTGCCACAGGCATCTATCCGCAGGCGCATTTCGGACTGGGCGATGAGGTCAAGATACAGTCGGTGCAAGTCACATGGCGCGATGGCACTACAACTACTTTGCGCGGACCATTTGATGCTAATACGGAGCTGGTAATCCGCCGTGCCCGCTGATTTATGCGTGCTAACTCAACGTGAAATGGTAGGCTGATAGATATTCGGCGTAGGCATCGAACCACTGCTGGACCGCTTTCACAAAACTGGCATCATACGCCGTCGCGGCGAGATGCGCGCCGAAATTCCACGGTTTAGAAGGCCCATTGAAATGCAGCACTTTTGCGTTGCCCATCGGGCTATCGATGGCTGAACGTAGTTTCCCCGCGTGACCTACGAGATAGTTGTAAGACGGGTCGGCCATCGTAACCTGATCGCCGAACTGACGATTGAAGACAGCCTGATCGGTGTGGTCCGATGTGATTGATTTCCAAACCTGCGGATTGAGCTGCCCGAGCAATTGGTCCCAAATGGCCTGCGTTCTGAGTGATCCATCAATCACCATCAGCCCTGCATTGAAACTGGTAAATTTCGCTGCTGCGCTGGTCGAGTCCCCTTCCGCCATCGATGCCGGATCGCGGCCCGTGCCCACTAACTGCGCGCGATCTCCGCAGGCGATAAGCGGCATGTCACTGTCAAACATAGCCGATATATCGCTGCGGAACAGCAGATCGCTGTCACAAAAGAGCGCGCTGCCGCCGCGGTCAGGGTGAAACGCCTCAAGCGAGAGGAAGCGCCGCAGGCGGTTCTTAAGTTCGGGATAGTCTGCTGCCAAGGTGCCGATCGCTGCCGTTAGCGCCGCAGAAGGACCGGTAAAAATCGCTGATGGGAAGCTGGCAGCGAGCGCTGCGATATCGCCCGACAAAAGGTCGTCATGCAAGATCGTGATCTGACCATCGAACCACGCATTGTTGCGCAGGAAAGAATGCAGCATGACCTGCGTGCCGGGAAGATAATCGCGCGATGTGACCGTCACCAACTCTGAAATTTTGTGAGGGGTTGGCATGTCAAAATCTCAGAAATTGCAGCGCGCGGCGTTTGTACGAGAAATTGTCCAATAGGGTGTCCTCCGGACCGCGCAAATCAGCGATGAGCCGGCTCACATCAACAAACTGATCTGTACCGGCAAAATCGCTGCAATCCTCAAGCAGATCGGCGCATTGCCGAAAGGCTTCTGCCATCAGGATTCCAAGCTGCGCGACACGCGCGCGTTCCAATTTGCTGCTGTTCCAGCGGATTAAATCGGGCAGTTTGGGATCCAGCACTTTGCGCATGATCCACCGGCGCGCCTCGGGCCGGTAAAACAAGTGTCCTGGCAGGGACAACGCAAATTCCATGACCCGCCGGTCCAACAGCGGATAGGAATAGGTTATACCGTAGCGGCGGCCCGCAATCGCCCAATCTTCCAATCTTGCAGTTTGTGCGCCGGTTGCGAGTAAGCTCGTCATCGCTTGCCTAGTGTTGCGCAACGATATCGGAGGGGGCGTGATGAGCTCCACATCCTTTACAATGTCGCGCCTCAGATAGCTTTTGGCTAACTTTTGTTTTGTTTGTGGGCCGCTGTTTGATTGCCTAAGTTCCGTAAAGCCTTGCTTTACGCCCCTTGCCAATGCCATCGGGAATGACCCGTCGCATACTGCCGCGAGCTGGCGCCAATGGAGGCTGGTAAGCAACTGCGCGCGGTGGCCACGGCCATTGAAGGAAAGCCCTTCGTCTCCGCCCCAGCCAGACAGGATGCCATCTACGCCCTGACCCCGGGCATGGCCAAGTATTGCATCTTCGCCGAGAAGATTGGAAGCATCCGGCCCTTGCGACCAGTCCGATCGCAACAATGCAGTGATATTTTCAGCAGACGTTGCCGGCGCATGCATAGTCAGATCGAGCGCTGAACGTGCGGCTTCGGCCCAGCGTGTTTCGTCATCAGATGGATTGTCCGGATCACCCAAATACCATGCATAAGAGGGCGGATCGGGGAGATTGGCGCCACGCTGCCGGTTCGTAACGAGCGCTGCCACTGCCGATGAATCCAAACCGCCGCTGAGGTGCACCGCCGGCCGCTTGATGTCACGCAATCGGTCGGACACCGCTTGTTTCAGTAACTCTCTGCCCGCTTCGATGTAATTTTCATCGCTTGCCAGATTCAATTGCGGAGAAGCCTGCGGCCGCCAAAATCGCTCCAAACTATGGCTTTCGCGGCGAACCGTAAGTGTGTGCCCTGGCGGCAGCCTTTTCACGTTCCGAAGAAGCGTACGCTCGGCTGGGCAAAAGGTATTAAATGTAAGGACCGATGCGACGACTGCCTGATCAAATTTGTTGGCAGTATTTCCGGCCACACTTTCGATATCGCCAGCGACGCGCAGTTGACTGCTATCAAGCGTGTAAAAGAGCGGCCGCGCCCCGATGTGATCTCTTGCGCAGAAAATCTGATCGCGCTGGGGATCGACAATCAAAAATGCGAAGTCGCCGATCAGATGGTCGATGCATTTTTCGCCCCACCGGGCATAGGCTTCGAGAACGAGCTCGTGGTCTTCGACAGGCCGGGTAATGCCCAATTTTGAGAGAAGAGCTGCGCGGTCATCAATGCGTATATCGGCCAGGATCGTGGCTCCATCACGCGAACTTGGCGCCGATAGAGATTGCCTGTCAAATTCCGCGAACAGCATGCTTACCCGTCTTCACTTTGCTGTCGCAAAAGGCCACCAAAAACAGCAAAACGGGCGCGAACCTTGCGGCTGCGCCCGTTTTCATTTCTGCGTCGCCGACAGGCGAGCACAGATCGTTTTGACTACGACGTTGCGTAGAAAGCGTTTTCTACCGGACGAATGTTACCGGGCCCGCCGCGCGTCCGGCGAACAGGCGTAATCGCTGTAACCTGTGGCTTCTTCCACGCCGTACGGCTGTCTTTTGCGTTATTCATAATCGAACTCCCCGTAAAATTTGTACACATCACCCATCCACGAGCCTTAAAGATGAGAATCGGCACGCTGACAAGGATTTTATGGTTCTTGTCTATAGTTTACAGCGATATCGGAATTGTACGAACCCGACTATCCGCCGGTTTTGACAAGATCCATATTCGCAAGCTCCTGCAGGAATTCAAGCGTATCAGTGCGGCAGGTTTCGGTGTCGACCTCGAACTGTTTTTCTAGCTTCTCGCACAATTCGCTGACGGGCATCGCACCGTCCATCTGCTTCCAGATGCGTGCGCCGGTCTCGTCAAAATGGAAATACTTGCCGCTTTCGATATCCATGAGCGACATGCCGTCGGCTACTTCGCTAAAAAGCACATCCTCATTGTGCGCGACTACGCTGTCCATCGATAATGTTGCATTAGACTGAGTCATACATCTCTCAAAATAATTGGTTTTCTACAAAATGGATGAATTGGCCGGATATCCGACCATTTCCATTACCCGGCCATGATCGTTCAATATCATGCTGATCTGATCTTTCGAGAGGTTTTTGGCACCATCGCCAATTTTGCCGGAGCGGAAGAACGACCGCTGTGTCGATGGTCGCTCGTTAAACCCTTTCTTCGCCTCATCTATCCTTAACCGGTCGATGCTGCACCGGCTAACGGCTTTGGTTACCAAGCCCGGCTCGATTTCAATTGCACAAAAGCGCAGCGCCTTGGTCAAACTCGCTTCTGTATCACGATGCATATCTTCGTAACGCAGCAACAGAATCGGGACTTCGGACTGGCTCAGCCAGCTTTCGACATTGATCGACCAACTCGACATTGTTTGCGGTAACATTGTCGTACTCCGGTGCCGCCAACTGTCCGTCCCAGCGTGTTCGTTACCCAAATGCGCGATGACCCAGGCATTGTCCTTGCCTTCGTGATGCGCATAGGATGGTACGATGTCGAGCGGGTTGCGGACGATCACAATTACACCTGCACTGGCATCGGCCGGAAACAGCGGTTCGCGGTTATCTGCTTTGACGTAAGCACTATGGGTTTTGATCAGGCGCCAATTCTCGCTTTCCTGAGCCATGTCGCGATGCAACTGAGCCTGGTAAGGGATCAATTCATGCGGCAGAAAATCTGCCGAGCTGATGCCAGCGTGGTCATCCAGTTGCTGGCGGTCGAAGGGATCCTGCTCGCCCAGCATGGCATTTAAATCGAACTCATCGTGGGGGAGCAGATAAGCGGTCAATAAGCTGCGTAGCCAAGTATTGCCCGATTTCGGGTAAGACGCCAGCCAGATCAATTTCCGATCATTATCGAATTGCGCTGAGGTCATAGCACGCTAACCGCCTCGGCTGTCGCGATATGATCGAGCATTTGCTGCGCGAGCCGTTTGGGCTCGACTGCTACCGCTGGCCGTGTGACCCGCAAAAGCGGCACCTGATTGACGGTTTTTGCGACCTGTTCGAATGCAAAGCGGCGCATACCCATACCGTCGATGAATTTCTTACGGAAGATAAAGCGCGATAGGCATTCGACCCTCTCGGCGTCGCCCAACGGTTCGATCCGGACATTGGTCTCGTTACTGACCGTCAGATGGACGATCGCCCGGATTCGAGCCCGCGTTGTATGGAAGTTTTCGACCGGTACATAATATTTGCGAATGTCACTGCGAACCTGCGGAAGACCATCCGTGCTGTGTCCGAGTTTGGTCAGCGAGTCCTCCCACAGGCGCATTGCCGGGAAGCCGGGTATAGCAACTGGCTGCCCATTGTTGTCAAAGTCCAGGCCGGTCACATCATCTGCAAGCATCGGCAGATCAAGTGCCAGAAGCCCGCCCAGCATCGTCGACTTCCCAGCGCCAGAACGCCCCATCACCAGGACCGCTCCTTGGTCGGTCATCACGCTGCAGGAATGGATTGGCAAAATCCTGCGTTGCATCATCGCGGCAGCAAGCGCGGTCCCCAAGATAATCGAAATGATTTGCGTGTCGTCAGCACCTGCATCGCGGTCGTAATGAATGGTGTCGCCACCGGTTATCAGGAACCGTCCAATACCGAAGAAACTACTGAGAAATCGCTCGGGCTCGGCCTCCCAGTTGCGGAACTTGGTTTTGCCGCCGGCATCGGCCGGGATGGTGGCGGCAGCAATTGTTATATCAGGCTCAGTGGGTTCGATATGAGCGAGGGCGGGCAGCTCGATATCTGACTTTATGGCCAATCCATAAGCACTATACATCGGCGGTCGCGCTTTCCCGGATCGCGCTTTCGTAGTCGCTTTCGAACACCTCGAAAATAAAATGTATGCGGTCTTCTGATCCGCTATTTGCCGCTCCATGGGACACTATGTTGTTCACTTCATACGCATTGCCCGCTTCCAAGTGGAAGCTCTCACCATCGACCAGAAAGATCGCATCCGGATTTGTCACTAAGGGGACATGGATCTTATGGACCCGCTGGTTAGAACCTGCCCCGTCATAATGCGGGTCGATAGCGTGTCCAGCAGACAGTTTCGCCAGCATGGCTTTGGGGAATCTCGGCTTGCGAAACGCGTAGGGTAAAATCGCCGCCTGCATAACGGGCATCAAGACCGGCTCCCAGATATCCCACGCGGGATTGGCATAGCTGTCTTCCGGATCACGATTGCCCCGAATGAAACGAAAAACCACATGTTGGGTGTGGTCAAATACTTCAAAATCATTCTCTTTGCGCGCATCTTCCTCGCCCCATGTTGTCACTGAGACGCGCTGCGCAAGTGCCGTGAGTTGCTGGGCGTCAACTTGACCCAAAAGCCTGACATTGGACGGTTTTTGAACTTTAGGCGGCACTCTGGTTGTTCCTTATCGTTTCAGTCCGAAGTCCAAACATCGTCGCGCTATGCCTATGTTTCGATCAACGGATAGTCAAAATGCGACAGCAGGTCCGCATTGGGGCGAAAAACTTCGTTCGCCATTGCGATTTGCGCATCTGTGAGCCGCGCGATCTGATCGTCGTTCATATTGCGCAAGGGCTCATCATACGTGCCTTTCACTGCAAGTTTTTGCGATAAGTCAAGGTCATCCAATTCCGGAACAAGTGTGCTGATGCCAGTAGCGATTGCGGCAGGGTCCTCGCATAATTCTTCGTAGGAAAAGCTAAAGGATCGGTCGGCATAGCGTTCGATATTTTCACGCTGATATCTGAAACATGTCACCAGATGCTGCGCGGCGATTTTGGGCATTTCTAGCGCCCGCGCTTCGCCGTCAACCGGCTTTCGCCGTCGCAGTATTCCTTCCAGCACCGCATAAGGATTGCGGACCATAAACAAGAACGATGCATTCTCGAAATTGGTAGCCAACTGGTCGGCGATCAGCAGGAATGGCGGTGACTTGGTATGAAAAACCGGTGCGTTATTGTGCACTGCATCAGCATGAAAATACCAAGCTTTCTTCGTCCGTTCCCAATCATAATCTGGGGAATCGCGGAAATAAGCCAGTGTGCGTGTTTCTCCTCCCCAAATTAGCGGCCAAGGAGTTTCGATACTGGACGGTCCTGCAAATCCAAGTATGTGTTGGCCTTCGCGCTTGAGGCTCCAGACCGATTGCGATTTGGCCAACGCACGCGATAAATAGGTTGAACCGCTATTGTTGGGGCAAAGCAGAAACAAGTGCTTCTTGATGGCGGCGCGGCGTTGCTCGATCAGTTCGCGGCTCATGTGCTGGCGATCTTGCCGCCCGACAGCGTCACCAAGCGGTCTGCTAGTTGCTGCGTGTCGCGGCGGTGCGTGACCAAAATGATCGAGAACTGATCGCGCATGGCGATGAGCCTTTCCAATATATCTTTTTCCAGTTGCGCATCGAGAGCATTGGTTGCTTCGTCCAAAATCAGCAAGCGCGGTTTTCTCAGCAGCGCGCGGGCGATGCAGATCCGTTGACGCTGGCCGCCGGACATGTTTTGCCCGCGTTCTCCCGCGCGGCTATCCAGCCCGTCAGACATTTTCCGAACGAACCCGTCTGCTCCGGCGATTTCCAGAGCAGTCCATAGAGCTTCATCGGCAACTGCTTCTGCGGACCAAGTCAGGTTTTCACGCAAGCTGCTGTCGAACAAAAAAGGGTCTTGCGGGAGATAAGCCAGTTGGGACCGCCAATTGCGGAATGCCGAAGGAGTATCGAGGTGTTCGCCATCCACCGTGATTGCCCCGTCCACTGCGTGATGGAGCCCGGCAATAATGTCGAGCAAGGTAGTTTTCCCGTCTCCGGATACACCAGACAGGGCGACAATTTCACCGGCGGCGATAGTCAAATCGACGTCCGTCAATACTGGCGGACTGCTCTCGGAATATGCGAATGAGATATCTGACAACACCAGTGATGCCGGGCCCATTTTATGGTCAGTCCGATCGAGTTCGGTTAAAGGCTCTGCAGCGTCTTGGAGTTCGGCTAATGTGGCTTCGAGCGAGGTGTAGGCCGGCAGCGTATTGGCAATCGCTTGCCCTGTTTGCGCGACCATCTGGACCGGGCCGACCAGTCGCGCGAGAACCAAAAGCGTGACAGCCAGCACCGATAAAGGTGTCAGTAAGACGAAAAACCCGACTAGCAGAGCCGCTACGACCACGCAGCCCGCGGCAAACTGGAAACAAATGCGCGCTGCAGTCTGCGATTTGAAAAAGTCCAACTGATGAGAGCGAACATCGCGCACCGAGCTATCGAAACGGTCAAGAAATTGGTTTTGGGCATTGTTGAGCCGCGCCAGCTTTTGACTGATCAGAAAATCGCCCAGCACGCTGTGTATTTGGCGCCCCGAATTGGTTAGACGTTGGCCGAGCCGATTGGCCTTGCGCAGCAATGGGCCCGTCACCGCTGCGGCGACCAGGACCAGACTCAAAACCATCAGCAACAATGTCGGTGCGAGCAAGGCAATAATTGCCAACTGAACCAAGGCGAGCGCAATCGCAGCGCCACCTTTCAGCATCCGGTCCGTGCCGGAGGACAGCCGCATCACATCATTGGTAATCGAGTGTTCGATATCGGTGCGGCGTAGATTGCTCACGACGCTCCACTGCGCATCGGCAATGGCGCGGAACAGTTTGCTGCGCCAGCGGTCAACATACCCAAGGCCCATGTAGAACAGTTTTGTATCGCGCTTCCACACGACGAGACCGCGTAGCGCGAGCAGGAGCAGGAACCCGCATGACAGTACCAGCGCACGGCCGACTTCGGTAGAGATGCCAAGACTGCCCATAAATTCGAGGATGGAACGCGCTGTCTGCGTGTCTGCATTTCCGGTAATCAGCGCGGCAAACGGCAGAATGGCAACGATGCCGATGCCCTCCAGAAGCGCACCTGCGCCTACTAGCAGTGCAGCAAGCGGAAGATCACGGCCTGCATCGCGCCTGACATCGGCAAAATATGATCGGAAGGCCCCCATTGCGAAACGGGTCTTGCCAGATGGTGTCAAAGGCAACAAGCACACATGACACGAGGGGGGCAAAGTTGCACAAGCGGATGAATATCGAGCAGAAGCTGCTGGCGCTGCTGATTGCGGAATCGCCCGACGCTTCGCCGTTTCTGCCTGAAATAATGAGTTCGACGGAAGACTTCGACTGGGAACGGTTTGAAGCACTCGTCGATCGGCACCGTGTCGGCGCTTTGGTGCACGCCGGATTTCAACAGTTTCCCGCAATCACCCCGCCGGTTGCACTGCTGAAGAGCTTGACCCGGAAAACCAATGAGAACGCCGAATATTATATGCGAGCCGTGAGGCTAACGGGCGAATTGGCGGACGCGTTCGCCGCGCGAGGCATTGCCTGCGCGTGTTTAAAAGGCATCGGAGTAGCAAACCAATATTACTCGGCGCCTTCGCAGCGCGAAATGATCGATGTCGATTTGATTGTTACGCCCGAGCGGTATGCCGATGCCGAGGAAATCGTCAGTGCGCATGGTTTCGAGCTGTTCTACCCTGATTTCGATCTAAACGAGCGGAGCCGCGAGGCATTTATGGCGTTGCACAATGCCTTTACTTACATTCGCAAGAGCGATGGAATGCAGCTTGATCTTCACTGGCGGATGATACCGAACCCGGCGATGCAGCCAGCGATCGATCAGTCTTGGACCCAAGCAATCCCACGGACGAAAATCGGCGCAAAAAACATCCCGATGCTCAGTCCCAGTATGCATTTCGTCTATATCTGCACACATGGCGCAAAATCGGGCTGGGTGCGGTTGAAATGGCTAGCCGATGTTGATCGGGCAGTGCGGGGCCTGTCGCACGACGAGGCTGCTGCGGCAGCCAAGATATTTGTGGCCGACGATCTCCAGCGGATTGGAGCGGTTAGTCTGGCGTTATCGCAGCGTATCCTAGGTACAGCTATCCCGACTGCGTTTGCGGGCTTGTTGAAGCAGGATGTCAGACGCCTCATTGATCTCGAACTCGGAATGATGTTCGCAGATATGCCGTCGCGGCCGCATAGATTGCAAGATTGGGCACATTATCGCGACCGGTTCCATCATTCGGTTTTGCTCAAAAGTGGCGGTGGCTATCGCCGCCATGCTTTGCTGCGCGAACTCGCCCGCCCGCGCGATCTTGCGACAGTTCCGGTTAAATCCGGCGAACTGTGGTCGCTCGGGGCCTTGTCTCCCATGCTTGGTATCGGCCGTGCTCTGAAGCGCTTGCTTGGATCGAAGAGCTAGGCGCGCCGCTGGGATCCGAACACGGCATATGCCTCTTCGTCACAGTGACCGGTAATCATGATGTCGCCCGCTTTGAGCCAAGCGTGAAATTCGCGATCTTCTTCTGCAGCCAGTTGGGTGCCGAGAAATAGCTCTGTCGGAATTCCTCGCCGTGTTAGCATCCATCGGGCCGCGAAAGCTTGTGGGAGGCATACGAACTTCACCGGCAAATTACGCCCAGCGCGGTTGATGGTCCGCATGACCATCCGCGACTTTTGGCGCTGCTCTTTGGTGAGCAGGGCCATGTCGGCGGTGTCGTGCTTCGATACTTGGACCTGCTTTCTCCAATAGGACAGTGGCACCAGATTGACGATAATCCTTGCATAGGTCAGCAGCACGGTCGCTTCGAAAAACGCCCAGACCTCATCGCCGGGCAGGCCGCTAAAAGTGCGGATTTTTCGCAGGATCGGCATGGTCGTGTTATTGGGCCTTTGATGGGGCGCATTGCGGGAAGTGCAAAATCTCCCTAAATGTGCAGGTGGGGAGTACGCAAGGAGTTTGCCCGCAATGCCTGCCATCTGCCAATGGCCGCACCGGTTTGCGGTTTGCTGGGCATTGCTCGTCGCTTTTGCGATCAGCGGCCCCAGCTTTGCCCAGAATATTTCCGGTATTGAACCGAATATCAAAGCGACGTTAGTGGCGGATGGACCGGCCGTTCCCGGCGAAAACGTGACACTCGCTATCCATTTCGAACCGGTATCTGACGAATGGCACGGCTATTGGGCAAACCCCGGTGATGCTGGCTACGGCATGCAGCTCGAATGGGATTTACCCGCGGGTTGGACGGCGGGCGAGCCGCAATATCCTGTACCGCAGAAGCTACTCATCAGCAATCTGATGAACCATATCTACGAAGGTTCCTATGCGGTGCTGGTCTCCGTTTCGGTGCCATCAGAGGCGCAAGCGATGGGCGCAGCGCGAATTGGGCTTAAAGCGCAGTGGCTCGCTTGCACCGACAAAATTTGTGTACCGGAAGAAGGGGAGATGGAGCTCACCCTGCCGTTGGGCGATCGCGCATTCGGGGACGGTCGCTTTGCCGAGTGGCAGGCTGCGATCCCGCCCATGATCGATAGCGCAGCCACGTTCGAAATGAGCGGCAATACACTGCGCATTGCGATCCCATTGCCATCTGTCGTGAACCTTGCCGACCCACATATTTACATCGCGAACACCGACCTGGTCCAATATGCTGCGTTGCAAACCTATATGCGCAGCGATGATTTGCTGGTCGCCGAAATCGCTCTTTCCGATCCCGATACAAAACCTGAGCAGATCACTGGGATTCTGGCGTTTGACGGAAAAAATGGCGTGCGTTTCGCTGCGAAAGCAGGAGATATCGCGCCGATAGATGGTGCTTTCACCAGGCTGTCCTCTGACACTCCTGCTGTTGGTTTATTGCTGCTCGCGGCGCTGGCCGGTGGATTGATCCTCAACATCATGCCCTGCGTGTTTCCCATCCTCAGCCTGAAAGCTCTTAGCCTCGCCCGCGCAGGTGGCAGCGAGAGCAAAGCGCGCAAAGAGGGTATTGCCTATACTGTCGGCGTCATCCTCGCATGTGTGGCGCTGGGCGCGATCATGCTGGCCCTGCGTGCTGCGGGCGAGCAAATCGGCTGGGCGTTCCAACTTCAGGAACCGGGCGTGGTTGTGGCTCTGCTGGTGCTGGCGGTGGCGATTACAGCCAATCTGGCCGGTGTATTCGAACTACCTTCGGTGTCACTCACTCGCAGCGGCGAACCAGCCAGCGCCTTTGCAACAGGCCTACTGGCTGCTGTCGCTGCCACGCCGTGTACCGGGCCATTTATGGCAGCGGCGATGGGTGCAGCGCTATTGCTGCCTGCCTATCAGGCGCTGTTATTGTTCGCGGTTCTGGGCCTTGGTTTGGCGCTGCCGTTTCTGTTGATCGGCCTTGTTCCGGCTCTGCGCAATAGGCTGCCCAAACCCGGCACCTGGATGGAACGTTTTCGCAGGTTGATGGCGATTCCGATGGGTCTGACTGCGCTGGCGCTGGTGTGGCTGGTATCGCGTCTTGGTGGGCAGGGATTTGCGTTGATGGCGATGGTGCTCATTATCGGCCTGTTTATCGCGCTGGCGGTTGTCGGACGTCTGCAAAGCGCGGGCAAAATGGCATGGCCTGCCTTTGGTTTGATTATTGCGCCTTTCGCGATTTTCGCCGCCTTCGCGCTTCCGGCAAGTTACTCAGAGAGCGTGACGAACCGTTCGGATTCGTTGCTCAATCCGGTGGAGTACAGTGCAGTTGCGATGGTAGAAGCGCGTGCGTCCGGACGTCCCGTTTTCGCGTGGTTCACAGCCGATTGGTGCGTCACATGCAAAGTCAACGAAAGCGTCGCGATCGAGCGCGAGGCGACCCGGGCTGCGTTCGCGAAAGCGGGCGTAGTGGCCATTCGCGGCGATTGGACGCGGCGCGATGCGGCGATCACAGAATATCTGACCGAGCACGGCGCAGCGGGTGTTCCGCTCTATGTCTGGTATCCTGCGGGCGGCGAAGCGCAAATCCTGCCGCAAGTGCTAACGCCCGATAGTCTGGTCACGCTGGCGAAGGGGTCTCTGGAACCTGACGCCGACAGGCCTCTACCAACTGCGCAGGGCGCGGGCTCGGATTGAGAATAACGCTGCCCGCGCCGGGAACGGTCGCTTCGATCCGGCGCGGACCTGTGAATACATTCAGATCAAGGCTGCTGGCAGGATAGTTGCCTTCCCACAGCCACACCCGTCCATTCCATGCTGCATCTATTGGCAGGCGCGCCGTGTGACCATTGCCGATCAGTGCAATCAACGCCTGCGCGTCAGGATCGGCTTTGGCAAAGCGCGTGATGTGGACAAAGCGCTTTCCGGCTTCTTCTGTGCAAGCGAGAGCCATCAGCGGCGTCCCGCCCGGTTCTCCATACAATATTCGACCGGCACGATCGCTCTCGACCCAAACGGCGTCTTCGGTATCAGGCGAATCGATGGGCATGCTTGCCAGACCGTCCGCCTCGCTTAACGTTACCCGTTCGACATAGTCGTCGGTGGCCGGCGGCTTGCAGGCCGTTATCGCGAGGAGGAGCCCAGTTACGAAAACACATTTCACTGCGCGATCACCGAGCGCGAATGAAGGCGCGGACATCATCGGATAGCTTTCGGCGGTCTTCGTCGCGAATATACATCATGTGCCCGGCATCGTAATAAGCCAGCGTCACCCGGTCCTGCGGAATGCCCACGCGGTTCAGCGAGTATTCTGCACCGAAAAACGGCGTGGCGAAATCATACCAGCCTTGGGCATTGAAAAGCCGCAGCTGTGAGTTCTGGCGCATCGCTTGACCAATGAATGGTGCAACGTTGAGATAGGCATTGCGGTTCCATCCGCTGCCAAGCGACCAATTCCAATATTGTCCGACGCTGCCAATAGATTGATATTCGCGCTTCGTTTCAAAGCCGAGGCTCTCGCGTGACCATGCATTTATAGCCGCGGTGTAACCCGCATCGATCCCGTAAAAGCTAGGGTCTGCATCGGGTGTTTCGCCGGCATTGTCATAATCCTTTCCGGTATAGCGAGCGTCTAACCTGCCAATGGTCAGTCCGCGATCACGCAGCAGTTCCTTATAGAAACGCTGCGAAGTGACGCGCAGTTCTGCTTGGTCGAGATAGCGCTCAGACAGGCCAGTAAGCCGTGCCAATTCTCTGCGTACTGTGGCGCGTTCCTCGGCAGGCAGGTCCTGACCTTTCAGCAGGGCGCTGGCATAGGGTCCAATAGCAAACTGCCGCGCTTCTTCGGCTATTGCTTCGACCGAAGGCGCCTCAACCTTACCGTGATAATACGCCGCCGCCGCCATGTTCGGCAGCGTCATAATATAAGCCATCTCATTGCCTGGTGTAGGTTCGCGCGCGGCGAAGTCGAGAATTGTGGAGACCAGAATCAATCCATTGAGCGCAACGTCGTTGTAGGTCCCGCCTTCCAGCTCGCGCACGACCATAGCGGTTCGCGTTGTGCCGTAACTTTCCCCGCCGAGATATTTGGGGCTGTTCCAGCGGCCATTGTCATTGATCCAGCGCCGTATGACTTGCGCAACGGCGCGTGCATCTTCCTGTAGGCCGAAATATTTTTTCTTGTCGGTGCCTTCGGTCAGATAGCTGAAGCCGGTACCGGGCGGGTCAATGAAGATCAGATCAGCAACGTCTAGCAAACTCTCAGGATTGTCGAGGATCGGATAGGGCGGCGCACCATCGTCGCGCGCGTCAGAGGGGATCGCGACGCGTTTCGGACCCCATGCCCCCATCTGCAACCAGACCGAGCCTGACCCTGGTCCTCCATTATAAATAAAGAATACGGGCCGCGAGGTATCACGCGGGTTCTTCACATAGCTGGTGGTGACAATGACGGCTTCGGGCTTGCCATCGTCCGAAGTGAGCACAGTTTCGCCGATGGTGGCGGTGTAGGGCACGCGAACACCGCCGAATGTCCCCGTGAAGTCGCGGGTGCGAACCTGCGGCTCGACAGAGGGCATCTCTGCCTTCTTCTCGGCTTTGTCTTGAGCAAAGACGGGGGCGATAGCAGCTGGTGAAAGCAATGTGGCTGCGGCGATTGCTGCGAAAGCGTATTTTTTGATCATGTCCGAATATCTAGCTTGTGCTCAGCTATTCGCAAGTTTGCTCCGCCTTCAGTTACTTTCCAAACTTCCGCTGCGTTTTTCCATAGCGCATCTTCCGCGTGCCCGGTTTGCCTTCTTGCGCGCGGCCTACAATCGGCGCTTTCTTGTCTTTGTCGGGAATACCCAATTCGTCGGCTTCGAGTTTGCGGATTTCGTCGCGCAGTCTGCCGGCTTCTTCGAACTCCAGATCGGCGGCGGCGTCGCGCATGCGTTTCTCCAAGTCTTCAATATAGGCGCGGAGATTGTGGCCAACGAGGTTGTTGACCGCATCATCGCCTGTACCGACGACCACGCCGTCCTTGCTGGCGGTGTGCGCCACAATGTCGGCGATATCGCGTTTGATGGTGGTGGGGGTGATGCCGTGTTCATCATTATAGGCGCGCTGTTTCTCGCGGCGGCGGTCGGTTTCGGCCATCGCGCGTTCCATGCTACCTGTGATCCGGTCGGCATAGAGGATGACTTTGCCATCGACGTTGCGCGCCGCGCGGCCGATGGTTTGGACGAGTGAGGTTTCGCTACGCAAAAAACCTTCTTTGTCGGCGTCAAGAATACACACCAACCCGCATTCGGGGATGTCGAGCCCTTCTCGCAGCAGGTTGATGCCGACCAGCACGTCATACACGCCCAAACGCAAATCGCGGATGAGTTCGATCCGTTCGAGTGTCTCGACATCACTGTGCATATAGCGAACGCGCAAGCCCGCCTCGTGCATGAATTCGGTGAGGTCTTCCGCCATTCGCTTGGTTAGCGTGGTGACGAGCGTGCGATAGCCTTTCTCGGCAGTCTGGCGGCACTGGTCGATGCAGTCCTGAACCTGATCTTCGACCGGGCGGATTTCTACCGGTGGGTCGATCAGGCCAGTGGGGCGAATGACTTGCTCGGCAAAGACGCCGCCGGTTTGCTCCATTTCCCACGAACCGGGTGTGGCGGAGACGGCAACAGTCTGCGGGCGCATCGCGTCCCACTCGTTGAAACGCAGCGGGCGGTTGTCGATACAGCTCGGCAAGCGGAACCCATATTGCGCAAGTGTGAGTTTCCGGCGGTGGTCACCTTTCGACATTGCGCCGATTTGCGGCACCGTCTGGTGGCTCTCATCGACAAAGAGCAAAGCGTTTTCGGGTAGATATTCGAACAGGGTCGGCGGCGGCTCGCCGGGCAGGCGGCCGGTCAGAAAGCGGGAGTAGTTCTCGATCCCCGCGCATGATCCTGTGGCTGCAATCATCTCAAGGTCGAAATTGGTGCGCTGCTCCAGCCGCTGCGCCTCCAGCAGTAAGCCTTCCTCGTTCAGTTCTTTAAGGCGTTCCTGCAGTTCGAATTTGATCGCATCGGCGGCCTGTTTCATCGTTGGGCCAGGGGTCACGTAGTGAGAGTTTGCATAAACGCGCACAGTGTCCAGGCTCGCGCCTTTGGTGCCAGTCAGCGGATCGAATTCGTTGATCTCTTCAATATCGTCGCCAAAGAAACTGATCCGCCACGCCATGTCTTCATAGTGGCTTGGATACAGTTCCAGATTGTCGCCCCGCACACGGAAGGTGCCGCGGGTGAAGGCCGCATCATTTCGTTTGTATTGCAACGCGACGAGCTTTCGGATCAGCTCGCGCTGATCGACGCTTTCGCCTCTCTTGATGTCGAAAATCATCGCCGAGTAAGTCTCGACCGAACCGATACCGTAGAGGCAGGACACCGAGGCGACGATGATGACATCGTCCCGCTCAAGCAAAGACCGCGTGGCTGAGTGGCGCATCCGGTCGATAGCCTCGTTTACCGAGCTCTCTTTCTCGATATAGGTATCGCTCCGCGCAACGTAGGCTTCGGGCTGGTAATAGTCGTAATAGGATACGAAATACTCGACCGCATTGTTCGGGAAAAAGCTCTTGAACTCCCCGTAAAGCTGTGCGGCGAGGATCTTGTTGGGCGCCAGGATCAGGGCAGGGCGCTGCGTTTTCTCGATCACTTTGGCCATGGTGAAGGTCTTGCCCGAGCCGGTTACGCCGAGCAGTGTCTGCGTTGCTTCACCATCACCGATGCCGCCAACCAGCTCTTTGATCGCGGTAGGTTGGTCACCCGCAGGCGCATAATCCGAAACCAGCTCGAACTTTTTGCCCGGCATGGATTTTTCGGGCCGGTTGGGCTTATGCGGGATGAACTCTTCGGAGGTGTCGGGTTCTTCAAGACCGCGGCGGATAACGAGCTGGGACATGGCGGAACATATGGGGGGTAAACCCGCTTCGGGCAAGGTATCAATGCGGCGCTTGGCAGGTGGCTGTACGACTGATAGCGTACTGCTTCAGTCTTAGGAGGATTTATCGATGCCTATCCGTTTTTGTTTGCCGCTTCTCGCGCTTGGCCTCACCGCTTGTGGAACCGAGGCGGAAGAACCCAAATCGGCAGAACAAGTCGCAGCGGCAATCGGCGAACTGCAAAAGCCTGAGCCCGGCTTATACCGCACTGTGACCGAGGTGGTCGATGTGAGTATCTCCGGCATACCGGAAGCGCAGCAGGCGTTGGCCGAACAGCAAGCCAAGCGGACCGACACGTCGGAGCGCTGTCTGACGCAGGAAGAGGCGGATAGCGGTTTTCAGGACATGGTGCGTGGCTTGGGGCAAGCGGATGAATCGTCGCAATGCGAGTTTAGCAAGTTCGACGTGTCTGGTTCTGATCTCGACGCCAATATGAAATGCAGCGGGCCACTTGGCTCGGGTGCGGAAGTGGCGATGAACGGAACCGTGCAATCGGACAAGACCGATATCGCAATGGATATGAAGATCAGCGGCGGACCGATGGGGGAGATGAGCATGAAAATGAACATCAAGTCCGAGCGGGTCGGTGATTGCCCGTAAAGAGATGAACTGAGTTGGCCGCCAAACAGCCTCCATCACCGCTCGGCGGATTGCAACTTGGCAAAGGCGAATTGTCGCGCAGGGTGGCTTTGGCGCGAGAAGCCAATCCCGAGCCAGCGCCGCGCCCAAAAATACGGCACACTCTCGCCGAGGCGCGAGCGGTCGTGGAGCCAGCGCTACGTCTGTTCCGCACAATGGAGATTGCTGAAACGCAGTCACCTCAGACGGTGATGCTTTTGCCAGGCTTTGGCACCCATCCGGTGCGCATGAAATATATGGCGCAGCAGATCGAGAGGGCAGGGCATACGGTCAAGCGCTGGGGTATGGGTTTTAACTTTGGCCCGACGCCGGAGAATGTTGCCTTTCTGGAAGAGCGACTGGTCGATATTCATGAGCGTTATGGTCGGGACGTGGTTTTAGTCGGCTGGAGCCTTGGGGGGCTGTTCGCGCGCGAACTGGCGAAACGGCATCCGGGCAAGGTGGCGAAAGTCATTACGATGGGCTCGCCCTTCAGCGGCAATCCGCGTGCCAACAATGCGTGGCGTATTTATCAGTTCATCGCAGGCCACAAAGTCGACCAGCCGCCCATTGAAGGTGATGTCAGCGAGAAACCGCCGGTAGAAACGATCGCCTTCTGGAGCGCCCGCGATGGCATTGTCAGTCCGCGATGCACTTGCGGTAAAGAGGGCGAGCGTGATCGCGCGGTCGCTTTGCGGTGCAATCACATCGGCTTTTCCTACTCACCCGAATGTATTCGCGCGATTTTGCGGGAACTAGGAGACAACTGAGGCTTTGGTTCTATAAGGTTGCAACTGGGTAGCCGGTTGGGCGCGCTATTATCGTGTCTACGACACAAGCATTTTCGGGGATCCATGAGCGAGGCGCCAGCCAATTTTGATGAGATGTATGCGGAGGGCGGATCAGTTCGCCCTGCCTATGGCGGCTATTGCGAATGGTACGACCAGCAGGATCCTTCTTGGCTGAAGCGCAAGCACCGCGAAGCCGAAAGCAATTTCCGCAAAACCGGCATTACATTCAATGTCTACGGCGAGGATGAAGCCGAAGAGCGCCTGATCCCGTTTGATATGGTGCCGCGTGTTATTGGCGCAGGCGAGTGGCGGCGACTGGTTCGCGGTATCGAGCAGCGCGTCAGTGCGCTGAATGCCTTTATGTACGATCTGTACCACAGGCAGGAAATTATCCGCGCCGGACGCGTTCCGCAGCGGCTGTTCCAAAACAATGCCGCATGGCTCCAGCAGATGGTTGGCTTCACACCGCCGGGCGGTGTCTATTCGCATATCGTCGGAATCGATCTGGTGCGGACCGGACCGGATGAGTGGTATGTGCTGGAAGATAATGCGCGAACGCCATCGGGTGTGAGTTACATGCTCGAGAACCGGGAAACGATGATGGCGATGTTCCCAGAGCTTTTCTCGCAAGTCGATGTTGAACCCGTTGCGACCTATCCGCGCCAGCTGGCGAATAGCCTTGCGGCTTGCGCGCCGCCAGCGACCAAGGGCAAACCCACAGTTGCCGTGCTGACGCCAGGCATATTCAACAGTGCCTATTTTGAACACGCTTTCCTTGCCGATCAAATGGGCGCGGAGCTGGTAGAAGGCAGCGATCTGCGGGTTATGGATGGCCGTGTGCAAATGCGTACCACGCGCGGTTTCCAGCCACTCGATGTGATTTATCGCCGGATCGATGATGAATATCTTGACCCGTTGACTTTCAATCCGGATTCGATGCTCGGTGTACCCGGTATCATGGATGTGTATCGTGCAGGCGGCGTGACGATCGCGAATGCGCCTGGCACAGGTGTCTGTGACGATAAGGCAGTTTACAGCTTTATGCCGGAAATCGTCGAATTCTATACCGGCGAGAAGCCGCTGCTACCCAATGTACAGACATGGCGCTGCGCGGATGAAGACAGCCTAGCTTATGTGCTCGACAATCTGGAAGAGCTAGTCATCAAAGAAGTTCACGGTTCGGGCGGCTATGGAATGCTCATTGGACCGACGGCTTCGAAAAAAGAGATCGCGACTTTCCGCAAGAAACTGCAAGCGACACCGGAAAACTACATCGCACAGCCCACACTTGCGCTGTCGACCACGCCGATCTTTACCAATAGCGGGCTCGCCCCGCGCCACGTTGATTTGCGGCCCTATGTTCTGGTCTCGCCCAAGGGCGTTGACATAACGCCGGGTGGTCTGACGCGGGTGGCTCTCAAAAAGGGATCGTTGGTGGTGAATTCCAGTCAAGGTGGCGGTACCAAAGATACGTGGGTGCTCAAAGACTGATGGCTGTTCCGGATATTCTTGCGAGGCGTGCATGTTAGGTCGCACAGCCAACGGATTGTTCTGGATGTTCCGTTATCTGGAGCGGGCGGAGAACACTGCGCGCTTGGTTGATGCCGGACTGCGGATGGCGCTCACGCGCGATCATACCAAGGCGAAGGAAGAATGGCGTTCGGTCATTGTTACGTCAGGGAAAAAATCCGCTTTCGAGGCTAAGTACGAAGACGATTATTCTGGCCCCAATGTCTGGAATTTTATCCTTCGCGACAAAGAGAATAGTGCCAACATCCTGAGCACATTCGAGCAAGTGCGCACCAATGCACGGCTGGTACGCAACGTTATCAGCAGCGAGGTCTGGGAGGCGGTCAATATCAGCTGGATGCAACTGCAAGATGATCTCAAGCGCCCCGTTGCGCAGGGCAATCTCGGTAAAGTTGTCGGCGATGTCCGCCGCGCTGGGATGCAAGTGCACGGCGCGATGGCGGGTTCGATGCTACGTGATGCGGGCTTCCATTTCGCGCGGGCAGGAACATTCGTGGAGCGCGGTGACAGCATCGCGCGTATTCTTGACATCAAATACTATTTGCTGCTGCCGTCGCTATCCTATGTCGGGTCTAGCCTCGACACTGGGCAATGGGACAACGTGTTGCGTTCGGTTTCGGGCGACCGGGCCTATCGCTGGCTTAACGCGGGCGAGATTGACGCACGCGGCATTGTCGAGTTTCTTGTATTGGATGATCGCTTCCCTCGCAGCTTGGCTTTCTGCCACTCCGCTCTGCGTGACAATTTGGCGGCGCTTGCCAGGCTTCACCACAGTGAAGGTCTGTGCAACGAATTGATGCGCGATGCCGATACGGAAATGAGCGCAACCACTATTGACGATATTTTCGATACTGGCCTGCACCAGTTTCTCATCGACTTTAGCAATCGCAACAGCGCCATCGCCACAGCGATCGCGGAAGATTACAGGTTCATCGCGTGAGATTATCCATACGCCATAACACTCGCTATCGTTTCAGAGAGCCGGTCGTACATGCCCTTCAAAGGCTGCGCCTGACGCCGAAGGAAACGCAAGGTCAGAAAATTCTCGACTGGAAGATGTCATACGAGAACGCCGAAGCCGAGATCGAGTATGATGACCAGAATTTCAATACCGTTACATTGGTTGCTGTCGAACCCGGCGCTCGCGAAGTTCTGATCAGCTGCGAAGGGTTGGTGGATACGGAAGACAATGCCGGGGTGATCGGCCGTCATTCAGGCCATTTGCCGCTATGGAGTTTCCTTGGCCAAACCGCGCTCACCAAGCCAGGCCCAGCCGTCAACAAGATGCTCAGCGATATTGGGCCTCAAGAGGGAACAAAGCTCGATGGGTTGCACGCCCTTTCTGAAAGGATTCGTTCTGACGTTGCCTATATGACGGGCCAGACCGGCGTTAAGACCACAGCAGAGGAAGCGGCCTCCCAAGGCAGCGGTGTGTGCCAGGACCATGCGCATATTTTCATCGGTGCGGCGCGGGCAATGGATATCCCCGCGCGCTATGTCAGTGGCTATCTGATGATGAATGACCGGGTGGAACAAGATGCTACCCATGCCTGGGCAGAAGCGCATGTCGACGGGCTGGGGTGGGTCGGGTTCGATATATCCAATGGTATAAGTCCTGATCCGCGCTACGTACGTGTCGCGACAGGGCGGGATTATCGCGATGCATCGCCGATAACAGGGATCACCTTCGGATCGTCTAGCGAAGATCTTCAAGTCGATGTCGAAGTCGAACAGCACCAAGTCCAGCAATGATGTAATCTAGCGAATTCGGATGGACCGTTCGGTTTCCTCAGTGTAATTGCGTGTGATACCGGCAACTGACCGGATGAAGGATTTCTCATGACATATTGCGTTGGAATGGTGCTCGATAAGGGCCTGGTAATGATGAGCGACACCCGCACGAATTCGGGTGTCGACAATATCTCTGTATTCAAAAAGATGTTTCATTGGGCGGTGCCGGGCGATCGCATTCTGTCGATTATGACGGCAGGTAATCTTGCGACTACGCAAGCAGTGATCAGCCAGCTAGAGGAGCGCACTAAAGCGCCCGGTGATCGCGACAATTCGCTGTTGAAAGCGCCGACGATGTTTCAGGTTGCGTCTGAGATTGGGAAATTGCTCCGCGAAACGATCACCAAAACCCAAGAAGACAACGGTGCGCGCGGTAAAGGACGCTTCACCGCATCGATCATTCTTGGCGGGCAGATCGAGGGCATGGAGCCGCGCCTGTTCCATATTTACCCCGAAGGCAACTTTATCGAAGCGAGTTTTGACACACCTTTCTTCCAGATTGGTGAAACCAAATATGGCCGACCGATCCTGATCCGGGGGTACGATAAGGATATGAGCTTTGAAGACGCGGTGAAACTGGTGATGGTATCATTCGATTCGACGCTCAAAGCCAATTTATCTGTTGGTCTTCCGCTCGATCTGATGGTAATCGAGCGCGATACTTTCCAGGCAGGGCATGTCCGGCGGATATCGTCAGATGATCCGTATTTTCAATCTATATCATCGAGTTGGGGCGATGCTCTGAAAACGGCGTTCCATTCCTTACCCAACTATTCTATTCCCGATAAATAGGGACTTTCACGAAGTATCATAATCCAATTTGGATGTATTGAAAATCCGCAATTAACGCCCTTGGTGAAAAATATACCTACTTAGTAAATCGAATTCGGTTTTACTGTGAAGTGCGTGTTGATCCGTAGTGCGGCACCTTGCTGTGCATGGATAAACATTGCACACTTCATTTCGTCAGCCCGTCAACCCGGCAACGTGCTGAACAGGCTTCGATCGCATTCGATCTCGGATATCATGCCGAAGTCTATTCGGACATTGCCGAGCTTATTGCACATGCACCGAAAGACGGGATCGTCATTGCCCTCGATGATTCAGCGACTGGAGGGATTGCCGGACTGATTGAAGATTTGGCGGCCGCGGGCCTATGGTTGCCTGTTATCGGGACTGCTGAACATCCAGAGCCGGCCCGGGTTGTGGACGGAATGAAAGCGGGGGCGATCCATTTTTTGGCGCTCCCGCTCGATATGGACATGTTCGACACCACGCTGTCACGGTTGGGCGGAGAGGCGGCGGAATTTGGCAAAGCGCGCCGCAAAATGATTGATGCCCGTAGCTTGATTGCGAACCTTTCTAAGCGCGAGCGAGAAGTGCTCGACTGGTTGACGAAGGGACAGAGCAACAAGGCGATTGCCCGCGAGTTGGATATCAGCCCGCGCACCGTTGAAATCCACCGCGCCAATATGATGCACAAGCTGGGCGCGCATCATGCGGCAGAAGCGGTCAGGGTGCGGCTGGAAGCACAGATCGATAGCACTCCAAACGCGGCATAGACTTCAGCGGCAAAACGCACCGTTACCCACTTCCAGATGGAAATGGTCGCGGTGATCGGCGTTGTAATCGGGACTCAGAACCGTTCCGAACCTCTTGCACGCGCTCCCCCGGACCACTCGTAGGAACTCACGCTCTTCCGCTGTTCCGGCATTCCAGTCATCCAGCACGCTCACCGTCCTCCCATCGGCCAACACAAACGCCGCGACATCGATTGCCTCTGCCCGCGAGTGGGCGGAGCGGCGATCCGACCGTGCGACATTGCGGCAGGCATAGCTGCCCATGGTTTCGATCCTCAGCAGCGGGCTGCCCAAGATCTGCCGCGCTGCCCGGTCCACGCCGTATCGCGCCCACCCCGCAAAAGCGTTGGCGGTGGGGCACGTGACCGGGCCCAGATTGGCGAGAGCAAAGCTCGCCCTGTCACCCCGCAATTCCGACAAGCGCACCGTGTTGAAATTGGTGCAGCCCTGGCCCAGCGTCCGGTCGGGCAGCGGGATGTAGCGCGATCCGGTCCGGTCCAATTGCGCCAGACATTGGCGCGCTGTTCCCGATACCGGCATGCTCGCCGATTGCGTACTGCGCGGCGCGCCGGAGCGATCCGAACCGGCGGGCAGCAGGCTACACCCGCCCAGCACAGCAGACGCAGCAATCAGGAGAGCAATACGTACCATCACCGCCATATTTGCGGCAGACGGTTAATACCCGCCTAACAGCGCGCCTGCACGTCCTTCTGCTCGGGCCTCTACCCGGGCGCTTCGACCTGTTCCCACAATTCGATCTTCACACCATCGGGATCGAGCAGCCACGCGAACTTGCCGTATCCCTCGTCAACGCTATCGAGGATTTCGACATCGCGGCTTTTCAGCACTTCGACAAATCCGTCCAGATCATCGACCCGCAGATTGATCATAAACCCGCCTTTGCCCGGCTTGATATAGGCATCATCCTTGAAATGGCTGATCAGCGAATAGGGCGTGTCACCGGTCTCTTCCGACCAGTTCAATTGCGGCCCGTATTCGCAATCGATGCCCAGCTTCTCGCGGTACCATTCGCGCGTCGCCGCAGGGTCCTGCGCAACATAAAACACGCCGCCCAATCCAGTGATCTTGGCCATAGTGCTGTCTCCGGTTTGGCCCCGAGTCGGAGCGTGACGATGGCGCGAACTTTGCGAATTTTGCCCGTGTGAGCATCACTCATAATAAGTTCGCGCCGCCCGCGCCTCTCGTCAGGGCGTAATACAACATGGCGAAGCTAGCAGGGAAGCGGCGTGTAGGAAAACATGCAGGGAAATGCCCCCGACGAAACGCAGGCGATTGACGCAGGTCCGCGCACGCCTTAACTGCCAATGATATATTGTAACATTCGAGTCTCTCATGCAAAATACCGTCACTTACGATCGCGCCGCCGTTGCGCTCAGCCTGTTCTGCATCGCGCACTGCATCGCCTTGCCGGTGCTGGCGATCACGCTGCCATTTTTGGCCGTGTTTGCAGAGGCGGAGTGGGTCCATCGGGTGCTGGCAGTATTGGCCGTGCTCGCCTCGCTGTCGGTGATCGCATCCGCACACACATCGCGCACACCGCTTTTTCTGGTGCCGGCACTGACGGGGCTGGGCCTGATTATTGGCGGACTGTTTGCCGAGAATTTCGGCATGGACGAGACACTACCGACAGTTGCCGGCGGCATGCTGCTGGCGGCGGCGCATATTTACCGGATTTTCAAGCACAGCTGATCGCCGCACTTGGCCAGCGAGCAGGTTGAGGCGGGGGTAACACTTTCAGCACCTTGGCAGGAATGTCAGGGGCGCTAGAACGGGGGCGGACACCACGGCAGGGGAATGCTCAATGGACATCGCTGGTTATCTTGCCGAAATCACAGAGATTTATGACGGCGGCGAGGCGACCGAGCACAGTTACCGCGCACCATTACAACGCCTGTTCGAAAGTATCGACGATAGCGCGCGGGTGATCAATGAACCCAAGCGCAGCGAAGGCGGGATGCCCGACTTCCTGTTCCACCGCGATGGCGTTGCATTCGGCTGGGCAGAGGCGAAAGATCTGCCCAAGGATGTCGTCAAGCTGAAAGGCTACAGCGTAGAGCAGCGCAAACGCTACGAAGCGGCCTATCCCAATCTTCTCTATACCAACGGCGTCGATTTCGAATTTATCCGCGAAGGCGATGTGGTCCACCACACCTCGATTGCGGATTTCATGGGCGCGCTTGGCAGTTTGCAACCGCTGCCCGACAAGTTTGACGAGCTAGAGCGCCAGCTGAAGAGCTTCACCGCGCAAAAACCGATCAGCATTCGCAGCGCGCAGAAACTGGCGGAGATGATGGCGGGCAAGGCGGCGATCATTAAGGACGAAGTCGGCATTGCGCTGACCGATGATCCCGATTTCCGCAGCGGGCTGGGCCGTCAGTTCAACACGTTCAAAGACAATTTGCTGCCCAATCTGACCCCGGGCGAATTTGCCGATATCTACGCGGAAACGATTACTTACGGTATGTTTGCCGCGCGGCTGCATGACGATACGCTGGACACGTTCAGCCGTCAGGAGGCACTGGAAAAGCTGCCCAAGTCCAACCCGTTCCTGCGCGGTCTGTTCCAGTTTATCGCGGGATACGACATTCCCGACCGGCTGAAATATGTGGTCGATGATCTGGCAGAGGTGCTGCGCGCCAGCGATCCGCACGCTCTGTTCGAGGAATTCGGCAAATTCACCGCGCGCAACGATCCGTTTATCCATTTTTACGAGACGTTTCTGGCGGCTTACAACCCGAAGAAACGCAAGGCGCGCGGCGTCTGGTACACGCCGGAACCGGTGGTCGATTTCATCGTGCGCGCGGTCGACGATGTACTGAAAAGCGAATTCGGCATTGCCGACGGTCTGGCGGATACCGGCAAAGTGTCGGTGGATTGGGACACCGGCCAAACGGACAAAAAAGGCAAAGCAGTCACGATCAAGAAGGATGTGCACCGCGTGCAAATCCTCGATCCGGCGACCGGTACGGGCACGTTTCTGGCCAAAACCGTACAGACCATCGCCGACCGGGTGAAGGCGCGCGCGCCGGGCAAATGGTCATCCTATGTCGAGGAAGAATTGCTGCCGCGCCTGCACGGGTTCGAGCTGCTGATGGCCAGCTATGCCATGTGCCATATGAAGCTGGATATGCAGCTGACCGAAAGCGGCTATGTGCCGGGTTCGGGCACCAAACCGGCAGACTGGCCCGCCGATAAGCAATGGCCGCCACGCCTGTCGGTGTGGCTGACCAACGCGCTGGAACCGGCAGAGCGCGAAGTGAAAGATTTGTTCTTCCAACAACTGGCCGATGAAGCGCGTGGAGCGAGCGAGGTAAAGCGGCAGACGCCGATTATGTGCGTGATCGGGAACCCGCCTTATTCGGGTGAAAGCGCCAATAAGGGCGATCACATTATGGGGCTGATGGAAGCCTACAAGATGGAGCCGGGCGGCAAGGAGAAGCTCAAAGAGCGCAACCCCAAATGGATCAATGACGATTACGTCAAATTCATCCGCATGAGTGAGGATTTGATCGCCAAGAACCCGTCAGGCGGCGTGCTCGGCTTCATCACCAATCACGGTTATCTCGACAACCCGACCTTTCGCGGAATGCGCTGGCATCTGCTCAAGACTTTTGACAAGATTTGGGTGCTGGACCTGCATGGAAACTCCAAGAAGAAGGAAGTCTCACCTGACGGTTCGCCCGACAAAAATGTGTTTGATATTCAGCAGGGCGTAGCGCTGATTGTCGCTGTGCGGAAAGGTGCCGGTAGCGATGAGTTGGCCGAGGTATGGCACGGTGACTTGTGGGGAAGTCGGAACGCGAAGAGTGTAGCATTGGGATCTGGTCGAACCAAGACCATGTCAGATTCAAAACTAGAGCATCGTTTTCCGAACCTCCCTTTCGAACTCCGGGATTATGATCGTCTCGAGAAATATGAAGACGGCTTTTCACTCATCAAATTACTTCCGATCAACTCGACTGGGGTTCTGACGGCAAGAGACGCACTAGCCATTGATATCGACAAGAGACGACTAGCCAGACGAGTAGACGATTTTCGGGAATTACCTGAGACGGAGTTGCGCGACAAATATGCCCTTGGAAAAGACTCTCGTGACTGGAAAATTTCCTTTGCGAAAAAAGACGTGATTCAAAACTCATCTGAAGAAAACTTCAGGCAGATTTCGTATCGACCGCTCGATCCTCGTTGGACCTACTACACAGGCAACAACCGCGGGTTTCATACAAATCCACGTTATGATGTGATGCGTCACTTCTTGCTAGGTGCGAACTTGGCTTTCGCGATTTGCCGACAGTCCGTCGTGAATGACTGGTGTCATGCCCTAGTGGTGGAGCAACTGGGAGACGACAGCTTCGTCTCTAATCGGTCTAAAGAGCGAGCATATTATCAACCCATCTACATCTACCCCGATGAAAATGCAGACCAAGCCGACGCGCTGGCCCCGACCGAACGCACACTCAACCTCGACCCCAAACTCTACGCTACAATCTGCAAAGCCGCCGGAATTGATCCTGATGATACCGATATGGCGCGCACCAAATCCCTCTCTCTGGAGGGAGACGGAGGAGCACCGGAAGGTACGGAGGGTGTGGGTGGTCGGCGGTCCAGTGGCGCGGAACCCCCACCCCCGACCCCTCCCCATGGGGAGGGGGGCACCGCCAATTTTCGCGCGCCCACCGGCGATGCGCGCCCGTCCGAGGTCAAAGTCTTCGACTACATCTATGGCGTGTTGCACTCGCCGGATTACCGCGAAACCTTTGCTGAATTTCTCAAGATCGACTTCCCGCGCATTCCCTATCCGGCCAATGCGGAAGTGTTCAAACATGTCAGCGAAAAGGGCGAAGCGCTGCGCCGTCTGCACCTGATGGAACCCGCCGCCATCGGCGAGGCGCTTTATCCCTTTATGGGTGACGTCGAGGAGAGCGAAGATGATAGCGTCGTCGCCCCGGGCTATCCGAAGTTCGAGGCACACACCAAATCCGTTCGTGCTGAGCCTGTCGAAGCACCGTCCCTCACTTCGAGTGCCGCGCAACAAGAAAAGAACAGCCCTTCGACAGGCTCAGGGCGAACGGGAAGAGTGCTGATCAACAAGCACCAATATTTCAGTGACGTGCCCGAAGCTGCGTGGAATTTCTATATTGGCGGGTATCAGCCCGCGCAGAAATGGCTGAAAGACCGCAAGGGCCGGGCGCTGTCATGGGACGACATCACGCATTACCAGAACATCGTCAAAATCCTGCTCGAAACCGGCCGGATCATGGGCGAGATCGAGCTGCCGCTGGAGGGGGATTGAGTCTTTTTTGTTGTGGTCCCTCAAGCGCCGGGCGCAGCACGTCCGTGCTGCTTGGCTGCCTCGCATAAGCTCGGGCGGGCGGTCGCCCTTGCGGTTCGCTAGGCGCAAACCGGGCTAGCGCGTTGCATTAATGTTAAGCCTAGGCGGATGCCACAGTCTTCCCCGTCACCCCGCTCACCACCCAAATCGCGATCCACGCCGCCACGAAGCCCGGGATGATCTCGTAAAGCCCTGCGCCGCCCATAAATTCGGCGTTCCAGCCGAGCGCGATCCAGCCTGCGACGACGGCTGCTCCGGTTACCAGACCCGCCACTGCGCCTGCGCCGGTCATCTTGTCCCATGTCAGCGACAGGATAATCAGCGGGCCGAAGGCGGCGCCGAAGCCGGCCCATGCGTTGGAGACGAGGCCCAGAACCTGCGCGTCGGGATCGCGCGCGATGGCTATCGCCAGCAGCGCGACGAGCAGGACGCAGAAGCGGCCGACATTGACCGTCTCGCGCTCGCTGGCGTCCTTGCGCAGGAACAGGCGGTAGAAATCCTCGGTCAGGCTGCTGGAGGCGACCAATAGCTGCGAGCTGATTGTGCTCATGATCGCGGCAAGCAATGCGGCGAGCAGGAAGCCGGTGATCAGCGGGTGGAACAAAGTGCCCGCGAGGATGATAAAGATCGTCTCCGGATCCTCCACCACGATGCCGTTCTGCTCGGCAAAAGCGCGTCCGGCGATGGCGACGCCGACTGCGCCGATCAGCGCCAAACCCATCCAACTCATGCCGATGCGGCGCGCGGTTGTGACTGCCTCGACCGAGCGGACCGCCATGAAGCGCACGATGATATGCGGCTGCCCGAAATAGCCGAGGCCCCATGCGACGGTGCTGAGGAAGCCGACCAGCGTCAGCCCGCCAAACAGGCTGAGATAATTGGCATTGCCCGCCGCCTCTGCCGCGCGCGCCGCTGCGTTCAGATCGGTGCCGCCCATCAGGATAACCACCGGCATCAGCACCAGCGCGACCACCATGATGCAGCCTTGGACAAAGTCGGTCAGGCTGACCGCCAGAAACCCGCCGACCATCGTATAGGCCAGCACCACGCCTGCGGTAATCCAGATGCCGATCATGTAGTCCGACAAACCCAATCCGCCGAATAGTCCGGCAAAGCTCGTCTCGAACAGCTTGCCGCCGCCGACCAGTCCGGCCGCTGTATAAACCGCGAAGAAGGCCACGATGATGATGGCGGCTGTCACACGCAGCGCCACGGCCTTGTCGGGGAAGCGGTTGGCGAGGAATTGCGGGATGGTCAGCGCATTGCCCAGATCCTCAGTCTGCTTGCGCAGGCGGGGCGCGACGACGATCCAGTTGATCCACGCGCCGATAAACAGTCCGATCCCGATCCACGCCTCGACCAGTCCAGCGGCATAGAGCGCTCCCGGCAGGCCGAGCAGCAACCACCCCGACATGTCCGATGCGCCCGCGGAGAGCGCCGCCACCGCCGGATGCAGATTGCGTCCGCCCAGCAAATAGCCCTCGCTGTCGGATGTCGATTTGCGCCATGCATAGAGCCCGATGGCGAGCATCAGGACGAAATAGGCCGCGAGCGAGATGTAAGTTCCGGTTTCCATGCGCGGCTCCGTAACAAAGGTGGGCGGGGCTGGCCATGGGTCAGGACCGAAATGGCTTCCCATGCATTGATAGCGCAGCCCACTCTTTCAAAGGACTCATTCACATGAACTCTGGCCTCGCTCGCTTTACTGGCAAAACTGTCATCGTCACCGGCTCCTCCAGCGGGATTGGCGAGGGGATTGCGCGGCGCTTTGCCGAGGAAGGCGCGAATATTGTGCTCAATTCGCGCAACCGTGCAGATTGCGAGAAAGTGGCGGAGACGCTGGATGCTGATCGCACGCTGATTGTCGAGGGCGATGTCAGCTCGCCCGAATTTGCCGCGCGGATCGTGCGCAAGACGGTCGAGCAGTTTGGCGCGCTCGATGTGCTGGTCAACAATGCCGGGATTGCGCGGATGGGGCAGCTTGCCGATGCGCGCGACAAGGACATCGATGCGGTGATCGATATCAATGTGAAAGGCGTGCTGTATCTCAGCCGTTCGGCCATTCCGGAACTGCTCAAGACCAAGGGCAATATCATCAATATCGCCAGCGTTTCCGGCCTTGGCGGCGACTGGATGATGCCGATCTACAATGCGTCGAAAGGCGCGGTGGTCAATCTGACCCGCGCGATGGCGCTGCAATTGGGCGCGCAGGGCGTGCGGGTGAACTGCGTGTGCCCCTCGCTCACCAGATCGGACATGACCGATGGCGTAACCGACAATGACGGCGCAATGAAAGCGATCAAGAACCGCATGCCGCTGGGCCGCGCGGCAGAGCCGGAGGAAATCGCCGGTCCGGTGGCGTTTCTGGCGTCGGAGGATGCGGTGTTTGTGACCGGTGTGAATATGGCCGTCGATGGCGGTGTCAGCGCCTCCAACGGACAGCCGAATTTCTTCGGGTAGGTTTCTTCGATAATCTTTGCAGCGCGGTGTAACCAGACATGGCGCGCGCGCGAATGACCCTCGGATAGCTTATATATCCAAGGGACTGATTGTGGCTGATCCAGTTTACCACGCGATTTTGAGTTCGGACTGAAAAGTGGATGTCGGCTCGCGTAAAAACTTAGCACGCAGCTAGACCGTAACGTTGCCAGTCCCGGCAAGTGTCGCCTTCGCGGTCGTTATGGTGGCCTGCTCATTTAGTCCGTTGGCTTTAGAGGTTCGATGCGTTCAAATCCCTTGGTCTTTCTAAAGTTCATCTCGTGATTGAAATTCGCCAAAGAGTCTGACGGATCAAGGCCGCTCAGGTTTAAGCGTTCAAAAGTATCCCTAACGAAAAGCACTGATAATATTGGCGCGTCTTCCAAATGCCCAGTTTTAGTGTTTAGCATCGTTGCAGAACACGTCACATGACACTCATCCAGCGGGAGATTACCAAAGATATCCCCAGCAAGTCTCAGTGCAACGCTGCAGACATAGTCTTGGTAAAGCTCGTTGAATTCGCCTTTCGGCATTTTTGTTTTCGATAGCTTGCCGCTTTGTAATTGCTTCAGTCGAAAAGTTGGAACAATATCATCAGCTTCGGAAACAAGTGGCATGGCATGGACTGAGTTATCGTCGATCTTAAATTGAATCGACTGTCCGAGGTACAATTCTTCTCCGTCATAAAGCACCGAAATCACTTCGCTGTATGCAGACTTTTCTCCGTCAAGTACGCGAGTTGCTAGGTGCGCATCTTCTTCGCGCTCCTGCTCAGCTATGAGATACTCGCTGCGTTTGCGCGCAAACTCATCGCTGTCAGCAGCGATAGCGTCTGCAAGAGCCGCATCCAATCGTTCGCGTCTCCGCGAAGTGCCGCCAAAAACAAAGTCAAATATTCTTGGTTGGAAGTTCTCGATGTTGGCGAGCGCTTCCGCTTGGTGCCTTTTCTCGGGCTTCGGCTCGACTAAAGGTGGAGCATTAGCAATGCTCTGCCAATTGATATCGTCGGCTTTGTCCGTGTGCACGCTTATGATGTCGTCGAGATACTGTTTCCAATCATCGACTGCTTGCCCTGCTTCTTCAATTTGTTGGGCCTTAAATTCTGCTTTTCTTCTGCGCTCGGCTTCACGTTCTGCAGCGCGCATTGCTGCAGATACCGAACGAACCGTACCTTTCCACCCCATTACTCAACCCTCCAAAATAGAAAGGAAGTGTTGCACGAGTTGTTGTGTAATTGAAAGGAGCTCTAATCCTCCGCGCGTTTCTTTTCTTTCTTGCGCTCGTTCGGGTCGAGCGTTGCTTTGCGCAGGCGGATGTTTTCGGGGGTTACTTCGACCATTTCATCATTGTCGATGTAAGCGATAGCCTGTTCCAGCGTCATCACTTTGGGCGGGGTCAGGCGGATGGCGTCATCCTTGCCGCTTGAGCGGAAGTTGGTCAGCTGCTTCGATTTCATGGGGTTGACTTCCATGTCCTCGGGCTTGGCGTTTTCGCCGATGATCATGCCTTCATACAGCTTCTCTTTCGGCTTCACGAACAGGATGCCGCGCTCCTCAAGCATGTTGAGAGCATAGGTGATGGCTTCACCGTTTTCGCGGCTGATCAAAACGCCGTTCTGGCGGCCGCCGATTTTGCCTTTATACGGACCGTATTTCTCGAACAGGCGGTTCATGATGCCGGTGCCGCGCGTGTCGGTCAGGAATTCGCCGTGATAGCCGATCAGGCCGCGCGAGGGGGCGCTGAACGTGATGCGGGTCTTGCCGCCGCCGCTTGGGCGCATATCGGTCATTTCGCCTTTGCGCAGGGCCAGCTTTTCGACGACGGTGCCCGAATATTCATCATCGACGTCGATCACGACGGTTTCGTATGGTTCGGTGCGTTTGCCGTTCTCGTCTTCGCGGAACAGGACGCGCGGACGGCTGATGCCGAGTTCGAAACCTTCGCGGCGCATTGTTTCGATCAGAACGCCCAGCTGCAATTCGCCGCGGCCAGCGACTTCAAAGCTGTCTTTGTCGCTGGATTCGGTGACTTTGATTGCGACGTTGCTTTCGGCCTCGCGGGCCAGGCGGTCGCGGATCATGCGCGATGTAACCTTGGTGCCTTCGCGGCCCGCCAGCGGGCTGTCATTGACGGCAAAACGCATCGACAATGTTGGCGGATCGATCGGCTGTGCTTGCAGAGGCTCGGTCACGTCGGGATCGCAGATCGTGTTCGACACAGTTGCAACGGTGAGGCCGGCCAGCGAGATGATGTCGCCTGCTTTCGCTTCCTCAACCGGCACACGGTCGAGACCTTCGAAGGACATTAGCTTCGATGCGCGGCCCGTTTCGATAACTTTGCCATCCCCATCAAGCGCATGGATCGGCGAGTTCACCTTGATGGTTCCGGACTCGACTTTGCCGGTCAGGACGCGGCCGAGGAAATTATCGCGGTCGAGCAATGTCACGAGGAATTTGAACGGCGCATCGACGTCGGCCTGCGGGGCAGGGACGTGGCTGACGATGGTTTCGAAAAGCGGGGTCAGATCGCCGCTGCGCGCGTTGATGTCGTCGCTGGCGTAGCCGTCACGGCCCGAGGCGTAGAGCACCGGAAAATCGAGCTGCTCGTCATTGGCGTCGAGCGAAACGAACAGGTCGAACACTTCGTCGAGCACTTCTTCGGCGCGGCCATCGGGACGGTCGATCTTGTTGACGACCACGATAGGCTTGAGGCCAAGCGCAAGCGCTTTGCCGGTTACGAATTTGGTTTGCGGCATCGCGCCTTCGCTGCTGTCGACCAGCAGGATGACGCCGTCGACCATCGACAAAATCCGTTCCACTTCGCCGCCGAAATCTGCGTGTCCGGGTGTATCGACAATGTTGATCCGGCGGGCATTTTCGCCTTCACCATATTCGACCGACGTACATTTCGCGAGAATGGTGATTCCGCGCTCTTTTTCCAGATCGTTGGAATCCATGGCCCGCTCTTCCACGCGCTGGTTCTCGCGGAAAGTGCCGGACTGGCGGAAAAGCTGGTCGACAAGTGTGGTTTTGCCGTGGTCGACGTGGGCGATAATCGCCACGTTGCGCTGGTTAGCGGACATTGATTTGTGCTTTCGGTTTATGTGCTGGCTTTTGTGCGGCGCAGCATAATCTGTGTAATATGGCGCGCGCCCTAGCGGAGAGCCTGTGAAACAGCAAGCGTTGCGGGGTAAAATCGGCTGTGGCTTATGTGCAACAAATGGATAGCGCACGGGAGTTACCGCGAAAGGTTACGTAACGTAAGGCTTTCACTCCGGCGATTTTAAGGGCATACCTATGCATACAGTTAAGACTGGGATCGGGGAGCGTTCACCATAAGGGCGGCTCGATCACAACATAGGATGGGAGAATCCATGAAAATTACTACACGTAATTCTGGCGTAGCCACGCGTGCTACGCTGTTCGCTGGTGTTGCTGCTCTCGGGCTTGCAATGCCTTCCGTCGCATTTGCTCAAGACGCTGATGACGGCGCTGAGGAAGAGGGCGCCGTTGATGACAATGTGATCATCGTTACTGCGTCCAAGCGGGAGCAGACATTGCAGGAAACGCCGATTTCGGTTTCCGTTACTACCGGCCAAACCCTGGAAGACGCGCAAATTCGCGACGTTCTCGACCTGCAAACAGTAGCGCCTTCGCTGCGCGTCAGCCAGTTGCAGACATCGTCGGCATCGACATTCATTATTCGCGGTTTTGGTAACGGCGATAACAACTTCGGCATCGAGCCATCGGTTGGCGTGTTCATCGACGGTGTATTCCGTTCACGCTCGGCCGCATCTTTGTCCGATTTGCCCAATGTTCAGCGCATCGAAGTTCTGAACGGCCCCCAGTCAACCCTGTTCGGTAAGAACGCATCAGCCGGTGTCATTTCGGTTGTCACGCGTGAGCCACAATTCGAATTCGGTGGTGCGGTCGAAGCTGTTTACGGTAATTTCAACAACGTCGTCATCAAAGGCGATGTGACCGGCCCGATCACTGACACAATCGCGTTCTCTCTCGACGGTAGCTACAACCGCCGTGACGGTTACGCGACTATCGTCAATCTGAATGAAGAGCAGAACAATCGCAATCGCTGGTCCACACGCGGCCAGTTGCTGATTGAACCAACTCCGGAATTCAAGATCCGCGCGATTGCCGATTATTCGAAGATTGATGAGGTCTGCTGCCAGGTCAGCACGCTTGTCGCTGGTCCGGTTACCGGTGCGATCAATGCGGTTGGCGGCCAATTGAGCACCGACTTCTTCAGCTACGACGCGTTTCTGAACTTTGTCCCTACGAACGAAGTCGAGAATTACGGCGGCTCGATCCAGATGGATTACGAAACCGATACGCTGCAATTCACGTCGATCACGTCCTATCGTGAGCTGAAAAACTTCTTCCTGTCGGACATTGATTACACCAGCGCATCGATTGCTACGGAAACCCGTGACCAGTCGGTTGAAACGTTCACACAGGAATTCCGCGTAGCTTCGGATTTCGACGGACCGATCAACTTCTTGCTTGGTGGTTATTACTTCGACGAAAGCATCACGCAGGATAGTGCGATCCAGAACGGCAGCGATATCCGGACCGTGTTCGAACTGTTGACCCCAACGGGCCCAGGCACATTCCTCGTTGTTGAAACAGGACTTGGGCTTCAACTGAACACTATTTTCAACACACCGCTTCTGTCCGAAGAAACCTTCGCGATGGACAATACGTCCTACTCGATCTTCGGTACTGTTGATTTCGAGCCTTTCGACGGTCTCGTGATCACGGGTGGCTTCAACTACACCGATGACAAGAAAGACTTTGCACTTTCGCAGAACAGTCCCGATCCACTTGGTCAAGTCAACCTTGTGGACGCGTTTATCACTCTCGCATCAGGCGGTACTGTCACCACCCGCGACCAGTTCCAAGCCCTCCCGCAAGCGAACCAAGATGCATTGCTGGCAGCAGCAACCGGACCGGGTAACCCGTTCCTTGGATTGCAAGCATTCCAGTTCCAGCCGCCATTCCTGACTATTCCGAATGCGGTTGAAGATGGCAAAACGCGTGATGACAAATTCACTTATCTGGGCCGCGTAGCGTATCAGGTGTCGGACTCGATCAACATCTACGCCAGCTACGCCACGGGCTTCAAAGCCAGCTCGGTCAATTTGTCTCGTGACAGCCGTCCATCATCGGCAGATTTTGTGGCGGGGCCGAGCGGATCGTTCTTCGCTGCTCCTGACTCGCCGATCACCAATGCGGGCTTGGCTGTTGCTAACCTGCGCAGCGGTTCACGTTTTGCTGGTCCCGAGAATGCCGAAGTGTACGAGCTCGGCTTTAAAGGTCAATGGCCGGGTCTAAGCGTTAACATGGCCGTTTTCGATCAGACGATCAAAGGCTTCCAAAGCTTGGCATTCACCGGAACCGGTTTTGCTCTGCAAAATGCCGGTCAGCAATCTGTGAAGGGTTTCGAGCTCGACAGCACAATCAATCCCGCTGACGGTCTGGTCCTGACATTTGCGATGACTTACCTTGATCCGCTGTTCGATGATTTCCCGGGCAGTGTTCTGGGCGATCTGACAGGTGTAACGCCTGCTGGTATCCCTGAAATCGCGATCTCTACTTCGGCGACATACTCGCATGAATTCGGGGCGAGCGGTAACATGCTGGTTACGCGTGTTGACTACAATCACGAAAGCAACACGCCGATCAATAACGGCCTGCCGACGTTCAACGCGCAACTGGGCAACACCCAGATATTTAGCCGTGAAGTGAACCTGGTAAACGCGTCGACGACGCTGAAGCTGGAGAACGGCATCGAAGTTGGTGCCTTCGTGCGTAACCTGCTCAACAACCAATATATCACTACGGTGTTTGACGGTGTGGCGCAGGCCGGTACGGTTTCGGGTTACCCGAGCGCACCGCGCACTTACGGTGGCGTTGTTCGCTTCAAGTTCTAAGCCGAACTTTAGCCAATCAAGCAAAAGGGGCCGCCGCGAGGCGGCCCCTTTTTCATTGCGCGCAATACGGAAATATGGTGCTTTAAGTCCCAGGACTAACGGGGGAAGGGACTAATCATGGAATATATGTTGATGCCGTACAGAAAACTGTACCGGCTGATTGAAGGGCGTTCGGGACGCAGAGAGTTCTGGATGTTTGTATTGCTCAACGCGATTATTATCATTGCCCTGATCGCGCTGATGTTTCTGTTCGCGGGTGGTATGTCTTCATTGGACCCGACCAGCGCGATGATGGGTCCGCTAATGGGGGCCGGTTTTGGCTTCGCGATGTTGATTTTCATTCCGGCCTATATCTGGCTGATATTGACCGGCGTTGCCTCTGTCGCAGTATCGATCCGACGCTTGCACGATATGAACCTGACGGGGTGGATTTACGTCGGCTATATTGTCCTGTCGTTCGTACCGATCCTGAACTTTCTGGTATTCATCGCCTATCTCGTGGTGATGGCTTTGCCGGGAACCAAAGGACCCAACAAATATGGCGAAGATCCGCTTGATCCTGTAAGCGCATCTACCTTTGAGTAATAGGCATCCGGGCGCAGCTTAAAGCGCCCGCAGCGCCTGCGCCGGTTTCGCTTTCAGCAATGGCAGCGAGCCGGCCAGCGCGAAGACCAGCACAAATACCAAACCGCCGCCCAGAACGGCGAGCACTTCGAGCCAGTCGGGCAGCCAGTCGAACTCGAACAGCTGGGTGATCACCAGCCATGCCAGCCCGCTGCCCAGACCAAGCGCGACAACGGCGAGAATGATCGCCAATATCCCGTATTCGGCGAGCTGCATGACCAGCACTTGCCGCCTGCTCGCACCGAGCACGCGCATGACGACCGTGTCATAGGTGCGCGCGGCGCGTGCCGCGGCGATGGCGCCGATCAGCACGGCCAGACCGGCAAGAACGGCAACGGACGCTGCCGCAAATGTCGCCAGGCCGACTTGGCTGAGGATTACCCGCGCCTCGGCCAAGACCTGCCCGATTTCGATGACCGAGCTGGACGGAAATTCCTTGACCAATTGCCGCAGTAAAGGCCCGGTTGGCGCGCCTTCGGGCAATTCGATGGTGGCGGCGATATTATGCGGCGCATCGGCCAGCGCATTGGAGGAGAATACAAGGACGTAGTTGAAGCCCATATTCTCCCAGTCGATCTGGCGGAAATTGGCCACGCGGGCGGTCTTTTCGACACCCAAGACGCCGACGGTCAAAAGGTCACCGATCTGCAAATCGATGGCGGCCGCAAATTCCTGATCGACCGAGACCAGCGGTTCTCCAGCGTAGTCCGCCGACCACCAGTCGCCTTCGGTCAGCGAATTGCCGATGGGCAGCTCGTCTGAATAGGTCAGCCCGCGCTCTCCGCGCAGGGGCCATGCGCCATCGGGAATTTCTTCCAGATCCGACACGCGGATCATGTTGCCGGGTGCGCCATAGGCAAGGATGGCGCCGCGCAGGGCAGGGACCGTGCGGATGGCCGCATCCGGTTGATCGGCCTGAACCAGAGTCTCGAACTCACCTACGCGGTCGCGCGGAATATCGAGCACGAAGTAGTCAGGCGCCTGTTCGGGCACGCGCCGGTCGATATTGCCGTCGATGCTGCTTTGGATCGCCGCGAGCAGAACAAAGGCGCTGAGACCGAAACCCAGCGCCGTTACCAGCGCGCTGGTCGATGATCCGGGGCGGTGGAGATTGGCCATCGCATTGCGGATCAGCGGATTGGCGGGGCGGGGCAGTTTCTCCGACAGCTTGCGGATGCCGATGCCGAGTAAGGCCAGCAAGCCCAGCACAATTATGGCACCGAGCAGGAAGCCGCCTGACAGAAGCGGTTGTCGCGCGGTCAACAGCGCCAACGCAATGATCCCGGCCATGCCGCCAATGACCCATGTTAGTGCGCGTCCATCTCGCGAGAGCGGCACCACGCGGGCACGCATCAGGGCCATGGCGGGGAAGCGCCGGGCGCGCAGGATCGGTGTCGCGGCGAATACGAGTGCGACCAGCAGGCCATATGCGGCGGCGATGAGAAGCGCAGCTGGTTCGAACACAAAGCCGGTATCGACCGGAAGCAAGCCGTCTAGCGCAGCCGCGAGAAGCGGTGTCACCAGAACACCCGCGATCAGCCCGAGCAAGCTGCCGATCAGCGCAGCAGCGCCAATCTGCAGCGCGTATATGCGCGCAATATCCCGGCTTGATGCGCCGAGCACTTTGAGCGTGGCTATGCTCGCACGGCGGGCTTCCAGATAGGACGATACACCGCCGCCGATACCGATGCCGGCAATGACGAGTGCAGCCAATCCGACCAGTGTCAAAAATTCGCCCATACGCGATACAAAGCGGTCTGCCCCGGGGGATGCACGGTCGCGTGTGCGAAAGTCGAAGCCTGCGTTAGGGAATTGCTCTTCAAGCTCTTCCTGAACATCTTCAGGAGAGCGGTTACTTTCAAACGCCACACGGTATTTGCTTTGATACATCGCACCGGGCGCGAGCAATCCTGCCGCGGCGGGCGTATCTTCGGAGACAAGAATTGTCGGGCCAAGCTGGAACCCTTCGCTCAGCCGGTCGGGTTCATTGCCGATAATGCCCTTGGCGGTCAGTTCGACCTGGCCAACGCGGAATGTGTCGCCGACCGAAATGCCCAGTCGGTCAATCGCGCCTTGCCCAAGCCAAGCTTCGCCCGGTGTCGGTGCAGATGCTTCGCTGCCATCGGCCAGAGTCAGCGTGCCGTAGAGCGGCCATTTCGTATCGACAGCCTTGAGCTCGATCGGCGCTGCATTCTCACCCGCAGAAGCCATGGCCTGCAGGCGCGTTCCGCCCGAAATTTCGCCCAATTCTTCCAGTGCGGCTTTCTCTTCATCCAGCAGATCACGCTGCCAAACCTCGACTTCCAGATCACCGCCCAGCAATTCCTGCCCGCGGCCTTCCAGTTCGCTTTCGATTGCGCCGGTTAGTGTGCCGATAGCTGCCAGAGCGCCGGTGCCCAGAAACAGGCATACCAAAAGCAGCCGCAGTCCTTTGAAGCGCGCATTCAGATCGCGCTTGGCAATACGCCATGCGGTGCCCCAGGAAATCGTATCGCTCACGCGGCTTTGGTGCCCGGCTTGGTTTTGGGCTTACTGTCCTTGGCGATCAAACCGTCGCCGATCGTCACAATGCGGTCGCAGCGTTCGGCGAGTTCAACATCGTGCGTAATAACGACCAGCGTCGCGCCGGTCTCTTCGCGGCGTTGGAACAGCAATTCGATAATGTCATGGCCAGTTGCGATGTCGAGGTTGCCGGTCGGCTCGTCGGCAAAGATCAGTTCCGGTCCCGGGGCAATCGCACGGGCGATAGCCACACGTTGTTGTTCCCCGCCCGAAAGCTGTGTTGGGTAATGGTCGAGCCGGTGGCCTAGGCCAACCGCTTCCAGTTCCGCCTTGGCTTTGCTTGCGGCATCCGGATCGCCCGCCAATTCCATCGGTGTCGCGACGTTCTCCAGCGCGGTCATGGTGGGCAGCAGGTGGAATGCCTGCAACACGATACCGATATGGCCGCGCCGTGCTTTCGCTAGCCCGTCCTCATCCATCGTGGTGAAATCCTGCCCGGCAACGGTGAGATCGCCGCCAGAGGCACGTTCAAGGCCGGACAGCACAGCCATAAGCGAGCTTTTGCCCGAACCGGAGGGGCCGAGCAGCGCCAGCACCTCGCCAGTTGCCACATCGAGATCGATCCCGCGTAGGACTTCGACCGGATTTTTGTCCGGATCATAAGTCAGCGTGAGATTTCGGGCGGAAATAGAGTTTTGACTTGCCACTGAAGTCCAATCGCATAGGAAAAGGGTACGAGCAAGGAGGCTCACCGATGCAACTACGCCGTTTGTCGATTGTTCCAGTATTATTGTCCGCGCTGCTTCTGGCTGCCTGTGGCAGCGAGGCACCTGCGCCCAAGAGCGAGACAGAGGCTTCACGTGATACCGCGACCGAGCAGCCTGTAATGGGGCCGGAGCGGCGCATTCTGGCGTTCGGTAACAGCCTGTTCGCGGGCTATAATGTCGCGTCGGAAGACAGTTACCCCGCCAAGCTCGAAGCATCCCTGCGTGCGAAGGGGATCAATGCCCGCGTGACCAATGCCGGCGTATCGGGCGACACCACTGCCGCGGGTCTGCAGCGCCTGACTTTTACGCTGGACGGGCAGCAGGACAAGCCCGACCTGTTTATCCTTGAGCTGGGCGGCAATGATCTACTGCGCGGTCTTCCGGTTACCGAAACCCGCAAAAATATCGAAGCGATGCTGCAAGAGCTGCAGAAGCGCGAGATCCCCGTCCTGCTGATGGGCATGCGCGCACCGCCCAATTTTGCCGAGTTTCAGAATGAATTCGACAGTATTTATCCGCAACTGGCGCAGCAATATGGTGCTGAACTGGTCCCGTTCTTCCTCGAATCCATCTATCAAAAGCCGGAAATGATCCAGAGTGATAGGGTGCACCCCACCGAGGAAGGGATCGAAACGCTGGTCGGTGCAACCGTGGAAGCGGTGGTGCGGGCGTTGCCTGAGGAATAATTCCGGCAGTTAAGGGGTGCTGGGCGGGTCCTATTCTACAGTTTGCCGCATGGTTCGCTCGGATCGTCCGGATATTGCGTATTCCGTTCATAAGGCAGCAAGGCTGGCGGGAACACGCAGCGCCTTTGCCGCATTTTGTGTGAAGCGAGGTGAAGGGGGTTCTGACAGCCGCTTACGCCAAAAATCGTACGGTCCGATGATCAAGCCCGCTGCATATGCGTTCGGCTCTGAATGAATATTAGGAGAAAAAGTGTGAAACCCCTAACCAGTATTTCCAGAATTCCTGTTAGTTTTGCTGTGCTTGCAGCGGCTCTACCTGTGGGCGTATCGGCTCAGCAGCTTGAGCCCGCTGCCTATGACCAAGACATTGTTGTATTGGGTGAGCGCATGTTGCCCGACGAGACTGCGCCCCAGGGGCCCGAAGTCAAAGGCATCATTTCGGCGCGCAATGGCGACAGGGTGCAAGTCACCAGCGCCGATGGCGCGCAGACGATGCTGACCATAACTGAAAACACGGTTATCGAGGCAAGCGGCGGATTTCTGGGTCTCGACCGCGATACATTGAGCGCGAATTCGCTACTCAATGGCCTGCCCGTCACGGTTGAGACCGTTGAATGGAACGGCGGCCTTTTTGCCAGCGAGATCAAGGCAAAGAACAAGGATCTCAGAACTGCGAACATGATCCGCAACGGTACTGACCAGCGCTTCGGCGAGCAAGGTGCCGCAATTACGAAAAATGCCGCCGCGACCGAGGCCCTGCGCGGCCGGTTCGGCGATATCGATCAGTATAACCTCAAAGGCACGACCAACGTCTATTTCGATACAGGCAAATACAATCTGTCGGCTCAAGCCAGAAACGAGCTGTGCAGTGCAGCATCGCAAGCGGGTGCGATGGACAATGCTCTGCTGCTGGTCGTCGGCTACACCGACTCCACCGGCAGCTACGAGACCAATCAGGAACTGAGCGAGAAGCGCGCGGGCCGGGTTGTGAACTATCTACAGCAGCAATGCGGCTGGAAACCGTACCGGATGCTGACCCCCACCGGGATGGCGGAAGCCGATCCGGCAGCCAGCAACGATACAGCGGCCGGTAAAGCGCAGAACCGCCGCGTGGCAGTGAACATTCTCGTCAGCAAAAGCGTTGACGGCATCTAAGCCCAACAACGGTTGAATAAGAGTGAGGGGCGGGCAGCGATGTCCGCCCCATTTTTGCGCGGGCCTAGACCCGTTGCAGCTTACCATTTTCAACCCGCCACACCGCAGCTTCCTCGCGAATTGCCTCAAACGGCGCTAGTTCTGTTCCGGTAAGCCACACTTGCGCGCCGCTATCGCGCAGGCGTTCGAACAGGGCCCCGCGGCGGATCGGGTCTAAGTGAGCCGCGACTTCATCGAGCAGCAGCAAATTGGGGCGTCCCCGTGCCGCGAGATTTGCGTGGGCGAGGATTATCGCAATCAACATCGCCTTCTGTTCGCCGGTAGAGCAGCTGGCTGCGGAAACATTCTTGCCTTCCATCGCGACTTCCAACTCGTCGCGGTGGGGGCCGATGAGTGTACGCGAGGCAGCGCGGTCCTTGCGGCGGTTATCGCGCAGTGCCGCCGCCAGATCGCTTTGCATGATGGGACCACCAGCGGCGTAAGACAGCGCGGGGCGCGCGAAGGGTTCCGAGGGGAGCGTAGCCAGCTCCTCCATAATGCGCGAAATCAGGCCCGCGCGGCCCGATGCCAGCGCACAGCCATGCTCCGCCAATTGTGCTTCCACGCCGTCGAGCCATGCGGCCTCTGGCTGGCGATCGTCGCTCAGCAGCCGGTTGCGTTCGCGCAGGGCGGCTTCATACCGTGTCGCGTGGCGCGCGTGGAGTGGATCGACCGCAAGCGCCATCCGGTCCACAAAGCGCCGCCTTGCGCCAGCGCTATCGGTGAACAGCCGGTCCATCGCCGGGGTCAGCCAGCCTATCGCGAGCCATTCGCCCAGACTTACCGCGCTGGTCTCGCTGCCATTGACGCGAACCAGTCTGCGGCCCGGTTGCGCAGCCTTGGTATAGCTACCGAGCCGAACCGGCTCCTGATCTGGATCTGCGGTTAGCGATGCGCCAATGGCCAATCCGCCATCACCGTCACTGCCTGCCATCTCGGCCAGCGCAGCGCGCCGAAGCCCGCGCCCGGGCGCAAACAGCGAAATTGCTTCCAGTACATTGGTCTTGCCCGCGCCATTGTCGCCCACCAGCAGGTTGAACCGCCGCGTGTCATCAAGCCGTGTCTCGGCATGATTCCGGAAGTGGGAGAGAGTGATCTGGTCGAGAGCCATGCGTGAATTCGCACTAGCCAGAGACATGATCACGCGCCACTCCAAACCGCAAATCTAACAGTTGGTGAAAAATCCCAATATTCAGCAAGTGTTAATATTCAAGAACTGGGCAAGATGCTTAAGAATGGCTGTATTCTGCGGTTTTTCAAAACTGGCACGGTCTCTGCAGAGTGGTTGGCATCGGCGGAATGATCCTCCGGAACAATTTTAGAGGGAACATAATGATGACTACTTTTGACCAAATTTCGAACCGCGTTTTCGCAAGCTTCACTGCAGTCGCTATCTCGGCTCTGTTTATGGCTACTGCCATTATCCCGGCAACGCCAACTGGCCTGATCGCTTAACCAAGCAGACAGCAAATCATCAACAAGAGGGAATTCACATGTTAAATCTTAGCGAACTCGGTAGCCGCGTAGTCGCCGCCGTATCATCCGTCACTCTGTCGGTCTGCGTATTCGCTTACGCAATCGTCCCGGCAGAACAAGCTGTCATCTTTTCTGGAGCAATCGCATGAGCAATTTGGAACGTAAACCTGCTGGCGGCTCGCCCCAAAGCGGCGGAAGCAACGGCTTTAGCCTGGACAAGCGCAATGCCAAATTGTGGGGCGTATGCTCTGGCATCGCAAACTACTTCAATTGGGACCCAATGTTGGTCCGCATCGGCTTTGTCGCTGGCACATTGATCGGTTTCGGCTCGCTGCTTCTCGTTTACGCAGCAATCGCCCTTATCGCAGACTGACGGTCTCCCGAAAGGGAGCCGTCATCCCAGCGAAAGCTGGGTTCTATTTCAAAAAACGTCCGGCTGGGATGCCTGAGATCCCAGCCTCCACCGGGATGACGACAATGTCGTCACATGGCGGAAATGCCGCCATCCAGTTTCAGCTCGGCCCCGGTCATAAAGCGGCTCTCGTCACTGGCGAGATAGAGCACCGCGTTGGCAATATCGTTCGGCTCACCGACCATTTTCAGCGGCACCTGACGCGCCAGCTTCTCCAACAACAGCCCTTTTTCGATTCCGGCATGTTTGGCCGTTCCATCCAGAATCGGGGTATCGACAAATGTCGGATGGATCGAATTGCACCGGATCCCCATATTCTTTTTCGCGCAGTGCAAAGCAATAGACTTGCTGAGCATCCAGACCGACGCTTTTGAGGCGTTATAGGCAGGCATTGTGTCGCTCGCGATCAGGCCCGCGATTGAACTGATATTGATAATCGACCCGGGTGCATGTTCGCGCATCAGTGGTAATGCCGCCTGACACCCGTGGAAGATTGAATCGACATTGACCGCGAAGCACCGTTTCCAGTCTTCGAACGTGCAATCTTCGATATTTCCGGCGACACCAATACCCGCATTGTTCACCAGCACATTGAGCCCGCCCAGATTGTCGCGCGCCATTTCTACCGCAGCATTCCAGTGCGACACGTTGGTCACGTCATGCTCGATCGAATAGGCTGTTCCCGCGCCGAATTGCTCGTTGATAATCTGCGCAGTGTTGGCAGCGCCGTTGCTGTTGATATCGGTGCACAGCACGCGCGCGCCTTCTTTGGCGAGCAGCAGCGAATGCGCTGCGCCAAGGCCCTGCGCCGCGCCTGTCACCAATGCCAATTTGCCCTTTACGCGGTCTACCATGGGTCAGTCTTCCTTCAGAAAATCCTCAGCCAGCAATATTGCGAGCCGCACGTCGACTGCATGCCCGCCCTTGCGCCAATCCGCAACGAATTGTCTCAGCTCGGTCAGTTTGACGCGGTGGACGATGATGTCTTCGCTGTCGGTGCCGCCGCCTTCGCCGACTTTGGTCAGACCGTGCGCGCGCAGCAGCGTGAAACTCTCGCTGACCATGCCGGGGCTGGAGTAATACTCGCCGAGATTTTCAAAGCTTTCGGCAACATAGCCGGTCTCTTCTTCCAGTTCGCGCGCGGCGGCGACTTCGGGTGCTTCGCCTTCTGCGCCGTCATCATCACCGATTAGGCCGGCGGGGATTTCAAGACTGCGCTTGCCCAGCGGGATCCGGTATTGCTCGACCAGCAGCACATGGCCGTCCGCAATGGCAAGGATAGCGGCGGCGCGGATATTGCGCGCCCGGCCAACATATTCCCAGCGGCCGCGGACCTTGGCAGTGATGAATTTGCCCTGCCAGACAATCTCTTCAGGCAGGTTTGCGTCGGGGTCTGAAACACTCATGCAGAGTGCTTAGACTTCAATCAGCCGGTCCGGCAATTCGTTTTGATCATCTTCAGCGCGGGGGAAGTGCTCGGACAGAACTTTGCCGACATCGCGCACCCCGGCGGCCATGCCTTCGGCGATCCTGCCTTGTTTGATCTCGACGAGCATATCGGCCATCGCCTCGCCCCAGACTTCTGCATCGACCAGTTCGGCGATCGGTTCATCCGCGACGATTTCAGCGCGATGTTCGCGCATCGACAGGTAGATCATAATGCCCGTACGACCATGCGTGCGGCGCTCGGCACCGACTTTGAAGTGCGCCACTGCGCGGTCGTGAACCCGCAAGGTCTTGACCTTTCCTGGGATAAGCGCAAATTTGACGGTATCGGATAGCTGGATCAACCATAGGATCAGGAACCAGAATATCGCTGCGCCCGCGGCCATCGCAAAGACTTCACGCGCAGACCAGTCGGTGTTCCAGCCATTGTGGAAGCCAGCATAGGTATCGAGCAGCAAATCGGGGAACGTCACGCAGAACGTCAGCGCCAGGAATGCCGCGAGGCTGCACCAGACGAGCGCGATATCGGTGTAGCCGTCCGACCGTTCGGCCAGCACGGTTACGATTTCGCCGGATGTTGTGAGCTCCGCTTCCGCAACCGCATTGGTGACAATCGCATGGGACTGGGCATCGAGATAGGGTTTTCTGGACATTGCTATCTCCTACCAGCCACCAGAGGCGCCGCCGCCTCCAAAGCTGCCGCCACCGCCAGAGAAACCGCCACCGCCGAAGCCGCCTCCACCGCCTCCACCGCCGCCGCCCCAGCCGCCGCCGGAACGTCCACCGCCAGCTGCACCGCGCAGGACCGCGCTGCCGACTTCCCAAAGGATAATATCGCCAACGCCGCTGCCGGTCAGAGTACCATTGCGGCGTCCGCGGTATTTCTTGCCCCGCGCACCGCGCAGCATGGGCAGGATGATAAAGAAGAAGAACGCGCCTAGAAAAATCATCGTGGGGATGTCGAAACTGGCCTGTGCGTCGCTGCTACGCTTGGGCTGCTGAGCCGCTTGCGCTGCAATCGCGCGCGCTTCTTCCTCGGGCAGAGTCAATTGCTCGATGATAGTGTCAGCGGCGATATTGATCCCGCCCACATAATCGCCGTCACGAAAGAATGGCAGCATCTGCCGCTGCACGATCAGAGTTGTGAGACCGTCGGTCAGGATCGGTTCCAGCCCATAACCCACTTCGATGCGGGTCTTGCGGTCATTCGGTGCGACAATCAGCAACACGCCGTCATTGCGCTCGGCATCGCCAATGCCCCACGCACGCCCCAGTTGATACCCGTAATCAGCGACATCATACCCTTGCAAATCCGGGATCGTTGCGATCACAAATTGCCGCTGTGACTGCGTCTCGATTGCCTCAAGGCGCGCATTGAGCGCAGCCTCTTCCGCGTCGGGAATGATATCAGCCGCATCGACAACGCGGCCGGTCAGCTCGGGAAATTCCTGGGCAGCCACGGGAAAGGCAAGCATCGCGGCAAACACGGCCAGCAGTGCAAACAATTTATGCCGCAATTTTTGTCTCCGCTTCCATACGTAAATCTGCGCCTATCTTGTCAACGCCAACTTCAATGCCGCGAACATACGCGCCGTCTTTGAAATGGACGAGCATCTCATCCACGATTTGCCCTGACCGCTCGAAGGTCAGAATGTCCTCAAGCCCATATCCAACCTCGATGCGGGTTTTCCGGTCATTTGGTGCAAGCAGCAATATCACGCCATCATTGCGATCCTTGTCACCGATTCCCCAGCCACGGCCAAGAGCAAGCCCATAATCAGCGATGCTGTACCCATCGAGTGTCGGTATGGTGACAACAACAAGCTGTGCCCTTGTTTCAGCTTGGATAACCTCCAGTTGCTGAACCAATTCGGCTTCTTTGTCGGGCGGTATAACATTCGCCGCATCAACGACCCGACCGGTTAGCTTCAGCGGGGCGACAATCTCTTTGGCAGGCTCGGGATGCAATCCCAGCAGATCATTCGAACTGTCGCACCCGCCAAGCAATACCGGGGCGAGAATGACTGCAACGGCAGACCTAAAGCGCACGGTCAGTATACCCTGCCCGATCAGCTCCCGCTGTCGCGCCCCAGATCCAAGTCCTCAGCAACTTCTGCACCTTCGGACACCGCAGTATAAGGCACCATCGGTTCTGCCCCGTGAATGATATTCGCGCCGATTGTGTCGGGGAAGGTGCGGATAGTGGTGTTATAGACGCGCACGGCCTCGTTATAATCCTTGATCGCGATGCGGATCTTGTTCTCGATACCCTCAGCCTGTCCTTGCAGCATCACGAAATTGTCGTTCGATTTCAGCTCGGGATAGCGCTCCACATTGACCAGCAGCCGGCCTAGACCGCTGCCCAGACTGTTTTGTGCAGATTGGAAAGCCTCCATTTTCGCAGGATCGTTCAGATCATCCGCCGAAATTTGCACACTGGTGGCCTTTGCCCGCGCTTCGATCACATCGGTCAAAATGCCGCCTTCACGATCCGACGCGCTGGTCGCGATTTCGCCAAGATTGCTGAGCAGATTGGCGCGGGCCTGAAATGCGGCCTCGACATCGGCCCATTTGGCTTTCGCGGTTTCTTCAGCCGCTGGCACGGAATTGATACCGCATGCGGCGAGCGTCAATGAAGCAAGCGCTGCAATAGTGAAACGACCGAAATTGCGTAAATTCATGGTTGTAGTCTCCGCATTGTGCGCGCGGATTGATCGCGCACTGTCTGTTTTATTTAGATAGCACACCGACGATGACTTTCAAGGAACGCCTTTGGTATTACCCCGTTGCAATTTCACGAAACAGGGAGCGGCTGCATGACGGTATTCGACGAGTTCAAAAAGTTTATTTCGCGTGGGAACGTGCTGCAATTGGCAGTGGGTGTTGTGATCGGCGCGGCCTTCGGCAAAATCACTACGGCTCTCACCGAAAGCGTGTTGATGCCGTTTATCGGATGGCTGTTCGGTGCGGTCGATTTTACCAACTGGTTTATCCGGCTGGGCAGCATTCCTGAAGGGTATGCGGGATCGACAACGAATTACGCTGAGTTGAAGCAAGCAGGTGTGGCCATGATCGGATATGGCGATTTGCTGACGCAAATCGTCAACTTCCTGATCCTGGCCTTCGCGCTGTTTTTGCTGATCAAGGGCGTAAACAAAGTGCTCGATGCGATTGAAGAGGACAAAAAGGCGATGGAAAACAGTTCCGACAGCGACAAGGTGCCGACCGACCCGCAATTGGATGTGCTGCGCGATATCCGCCTTGAACTGCGCGGTTTGCGAGAGGCGCAGGCGAAATAGCCGCGCTTGGCACCGCAACCGGATGCTGGCAAAGGGCCTGTGGGACTGACAATAAGGGAAAAATCCATGCTCGCAGAATTCAAGGACTTCATTGCCAAAGGCAACGTGATGGAACTGGCCGTCGCGGTTATCATTGCCGGTGCTTTCGCCGTTATCGTATCCTCTATGACCGCTGACGTGATTATGCCGATTGTCGGGATGATCTTCGGCGATGTCGATTTCAGCAGCAAGTACACTGTGCTCAGCGGCGCAGAGCTGGTCACTGAAGGCATGAGCTTGGAAGCAGCGCGCGAAGCGGGTGCCAATGTCCTCGCATGGGGCGCATTCGTGACCTCGATCATCAACTTCGTGATCTTGGCCTTCATCATCTTCCTGCTGGTTCGTTACGCGAACAAAGCGAAAGCGAAATTTGAAAAGCCCGCCGAGGAAGAAGCACCTGCGGGTCCGACCGAGATCGAACTGCTTACCGAGATTCGGGATTCTCTGAAGAAGTAGGACGCCCCAAAATTCTTGTCATTGCGAGCAGCGTAGTGACGCTGCAATCCAGATATGCGCTTTGGTGCTCTGGATTGCTTCGCTGCGCTCGCAATGACGGACATTGCGTTAGTCACTTTATATTCACGCAATGCGCGCTATATAGGGTGTGCTGGTTTCGGCCAGATATGGCGATAAATTGCGATGTGCAATAGATACAACGGACCCGGGGGCAGTACCCGGCGGCTCCACCAAAATCCCCGTTCTGCGGGGTTCCTGATGGGGCCGAACTAGGATCGACGTGTGTTGAAAAGCATTGTTTTTGCCCGGGTTGAGAAACCCCGTAAAAGGCTCATTTTTATAAGTGCAAACGATAACGAAGCACTCGCTCTCGCAGCGTAATCTGACGGCCTAACGGCCTGATCTTACAAAGCTAAAGCGCGGTTGGACCCACCGGGCAACAGAAGCGGATTCCGGGGGCCCGGGGGAGGGCCTAGCAACAGAACCTCCCTCATTCCCCTCTTGAGAGAACCAAGCTGTCGAAGCGCGCCGCGTTCAACTCCCGTACAACGAGAACGCAGGGTTGCTGGCAATAGAAGCCCCCATCTTCATTTGATTGTCATCCCAGCCTTCGCTGTATGTTTAGTTTTCAGGCTTGGCCGAGCCCGCCTCGCGGGCCTCACGCGCTTCCCGCTCATACGCCAGCGCGTCGAATATCTTCGCGCCTGCGAGGAACACCGCACCCGTCGTCGCCAAAAACATCAGCTGTCCGAACCGTCCGGGATAGTCGGTGATGTATTGCGCCCCGCGTGCGGTGCAGCCCAATGCCAGCGCATAGATGATGATATAGGCTTCCCACTTTGTCTTGATGACAAACAGTCTGCCTATTTTCTTCAACATGCGCTCATCCCTGCGATTATCGTATCCGCGTTAACTTTTGAGGTCGCAAATTCCGTGCCAATGGCAGGTCTGAGCGGGTATCAGTGGTTAACAGGGTTGCAAGTGTAACGAATGCCGACAATTCGTCCAGAGCGTTAACTTAGTTCTGAAAGTCCCAATGCTTCCAAAAGCTTATGCCGTGCCGCAATGACACGTTTTGCCAGAGCTTCATCACCGACCTGATCGGTGTCGATGGTTTCGGGCCAATATTCGCTGATGACATTGCCGATGGTCTGTGCCCTGGCGTCGTCCAGAAGGAAGCGCGGATCGACCGTTGCGGGATCGGCTACGACGCGCAGGCGCAGGCATGCAGGGCCGCCGCCATTGGCCATGCTTTGCCGCACATCGACAAAGCGGATTGCGCGGATCGGCTGGTTGCCGCCGATGGCGTCCTCGGCCCAGCGCTGAACCGCATCGGTTTTGGCTTCGAGGGGAGAAATCAGCTCCATCCCGCCATCGGGCAGAGTAAGCAGCTGCGAGTTAAACAGATAGGTTTTGATCGCTTCCGCAAGGCTGACCGCTTCGGCGGATACTTCGACCACTTCCAATTCGGGGAATTTCGCCCGGATCGCGTCATAGGCGCCTTGCTGGTCGGCGAAGGCTTCGCTGTGCGTGAATAACACCCGCTCATTGGCGACGGCGACCACATCATTATGGAACGCGCCCGCTGCAATGGCTTCGGGGTTCTGTTCGATGAAGACGGCACGGTCTTCGTTCAGCCCATGGAGGCGCGCAACGGCGCGGCTTGCTTGCTCGTGCTGGCGAGCGGGGAATTTGCCGCCGGTTTTGCCGTAAACAAACGCCTCAACCCCCGGTGCGCCATGACCCGTACAAAAACGCATATGATTGGCCGCACCTTCGTCGCCAAAGGTGGCGGGAATGGCGTCATGATGCGCGAAATGATCGGCATTGCTGAACGCAATTTTGAGTTGCGCAGCGGTATCCTGCCATTCCTGCCCGCGGTGCGGCATCGTCACAAGGTTGGCTGGTGTGAGATGGCATTTGCCATCTGCGGTATCGGCAGCGGGGCTGACAGTCGCGGCATTCGCCGTCCACATCGAACTGGCCGACCATGCAGCGGCGATCAGCGCGCGATCAGTGGTTTCATCTGCTCCTATGGCCGAAAGAAATGCACCGTTTGGGCGGGGCAGCGGGAGCAAAAAGCCTTGAGCCAGACCCAAGGCCCGGTTGGCCTGCATCTTTTCCAAGCCCTGCAATGCAGCGGCGCGCGGATAGGATGTGCTACCCGCGCTTTTCGTAGCGGCGAGATTGCCAAGGCTCAGCCCGGCATAATTGTGCGATGGACCGACCAGGCCATCAAAATTGATTTCTTGAATCAAGTTCAGTCCTTTTCTCGTCATTGCGAGCGACCGGAGGTCGCGCGGCAATCCATGGTTTAACTGATCGGCAAGCGGGCGGGCCATGGATCGCCGCGTCGCTGCGCTCCTCGCGATGACGGAATAAGAGCTATTTCGCGACGCTCCAAACTGTATCTCCGGCCTTAACGCCAAGCGTTTTAGCGCAGGCCGCATCAATAGCGATGGCGCTATCATCGCCCAATTTGCGCAGTCCATAGGTTGAGCGGAATGTCGTCAGATTGCCGGTCGCGACAAGAGCCTTCTCGCCATCCTCGAGATCGGTTGCTGACACTTCCGCCTTCACCGATCCAGCAATGCTATTAACGTTATCTGTGCGTGCAGTCATCGTCGGGCCGCCATCGAAGATATCGACATATCCCTCTGCGGCGAAGCCTTCATTTTCCAGCATCCGCATGGCCGCGCGTCCTGTCGGGTGCGGCATGCCAATGACTTTGCGGGCTTCGTCGGACAGCATTTCGACATAGATCGGATGTTTGGGCATCAGATCGGCGATAAATTGGTTGCCGTTGATCGAATTGAAATAATCGGCATCCTGAAAGCTCATTCCGAAGAAACGCCCGGCGACATTGTCCCAGAAAGGCGATCCGCCGCGATCATCGATTATACCGCGCAGTTCGGCCAATATTTTCTCGGCAAAACGCGCGCGGTGCATGGCGATAAACAGGTATCGGCTGCGCGCAAGCAGCAGACCGAGCCCTCCGGCACGTTCATTGGGGTGCAAAAACAGCCCTCCCACTTCGCTCGCCCCTTCAAGATCGGTGACAAGGCTGAGCATTTCAGCGCGCACTGTCCGGTCCAGCTCTTTCGAATATTGGGTCAGCGTGTTGAGCCGGTAGGAATAGAACGGCCATTGCTGCCCCACCTGCGTGAACAGCTGGCACGTGCCGCGCACATCGCCGGTCTCCGCATTCTCCAGTACGAGAACGAACTGGTCATCGCCAAGCGTGTCATCATCGCGGCCAAAGGCATCGGCGGCGCGCTGCAATTTTTTGCCTAATGCATCGCGATCAGGGGGCAGATTGGTAAATCCGCCGCCGGTCAGCTTGGCCATTTCATATAGGGGTTCGAGGTCGTCAGAATGCGCGGCGCGCAGGCGGAAACTCAAAGCTCTTCTCCCGAAGCAAGACGGTGGATCACGAGCGCGGACAGGGCCGCACGTTCGCGCAAAGAGGAAACGAACATAAATTCATCGGGCGAGTGAATAGCACCGCCGCGAACGCCCATCGTATCGACCACGGGAACGCCGCAATCGGCGATATTGTTGCCGTCACAGACCCCGCCGGTCGATTGCCAATTGATGGTTTGACCGAGCGAAGCACCGCATGTCCGGACTAGGTCGAACAGGCGCTGCGCCTTGCGGTCAACCGGCTTTGGTGGGCGCGAAATGCCGCCATGTTGGTGGATGCTGACTTCATGTGCTTGTTGGGTGTCACCGATCAACGTTGCGAGCGCTGCTTCAAAGGCCGCCGCCGCATCCGGGCTCTTGGGCCGGATATTGAAGCGCAGCACCGCGTGATCGGGTACCACATTATTGGCCGCGCCGCCTTCGATCTTGGCAGGGTTGATCGGGCATTCGCCGGTCTGCAATTCTTTCAAACCCAGAACGATCGCTGCAGCTGCGACAATCGCATTGCGTCCGTCTTGCGGATTGCGGCCCGCATGGGCGGATTTTCCAGTGATGGACAGCGAGTAATTGCCGCTGCCGCCGCGCGCATGGGCCAGCGTGCCATCGGGCAGGGCGGAGGGTTCGTATGTGAGCGCCGCATATTTGCCCTGCGCCATTTGTTCGATCAGCGGGGCGGAGGCCAGCGAACCGGTTTCCTCGTCCGAATTGATTAGTATATCATAGCCGATTTTCTCAGCCGCGTCGCTCTGCTCGAACGTTTTGAGCGCGTGGAGGAATACCGCAATCCCGCCTTTCATATCTGCGAGGCCGGGGCCGTTCAGCGTGTCATCGTCGAGCCATGTCTGATTCTGAAAGCTGTGATCCTTGGGGAAGACGGTATCCATATGGCCGGTAAACAGCAGACGGCGCTCCGCATCGGGCCGGATCCGCGCGATCATATGCTGACCGTGTGGTTTTTCGAACTCGGTCCCGTCAGCGGCGATGGCGGATACTGGCGCGGGATCGACCAGTTCGACTTCGCCCGGCAGCGCGCTGAAGGCATCAGCCAGCTTTCCAGCCATTTTGGCCAAGCCGTCAAGGTTCGCGGTGCCGGTGTTGATCGCGCTCCACGCCCGTGCATCGGCGAGCATTGCGTCCTGATCGATGGGGGCGATAAGCGCTTCGGATTGGGCATCAAGCTGTTTCATCTGAAACCGCTCTAGCTTGGCGCGAAGCGGCTTCCAACCCCAAGCTATTCTGACTTCGTTATCTTTCTTCGTCATTCCCGCGAAAGCGGGAACCCACAGCCAAGTCGAACACTGTTCCAGTCTGGATCCCCGCTTTTGCGGGGATGACGACTTGGAGTGTTGCAATTCCCAACCCAACCCGCCATATCGCGCTCGTCCTCCCCAGACCAATTTGATTGAACTATGCGCGCGGCCCAATGCTGTGCGCGCACATCTGTGAGGAAATATGAGCGACACCGCGATCCGTGCCGGACTGACCATCGACCGCAAGCTGGCTACCTTTCTTGAGACCGAAGTCCTGACCCCGCTTGGCCGCGATGGGGAAGCGTTCTGGAACGGCTTCGCCGATCTCCTCGCGACTTTCGTACCGCGCAACCGCCAATTGCTGGCCAAACGCGAGTTGCTTCAGAAAGAGATCGACTCATGGCACCGCCAGCGGCGTGGCCAGCATTTTAATCACGCTGAGTATCATGGCTTTCTTGAAAGCATCGGTTACCTTGTCCCCGAACCGGGCGACTTCACCATCGGCACGCAGAATGTCGATCCTGAGATCGCGACAATGGCCGGGCCGCAATTGGTGGTACCGATCCTCAATGCGCGGTTCCTGCTGAACGCCGCCAATGCGCGCTGGGGCAGTCTGTATGACGGATTTTACGGAACCGATGCGCTGGAGGATGCGCCTAGAGCGGAGCAAGCCGGATATTGTCCCGTACGCGGCGCTGCGGTGATTGCGGCGGGCCGCAAATTTCTGGATGAGGCCTTGCCACTGGTCGATCAAAGCTGGGCTGATCTCGCGGACGAGAAAGACGGGAAGCTGATCGACGAGAATCAGTATGTTGGCGAGACCGAGAAGGGGCTGTTGTTCAAGAACAACGGCTTACATATCGAAGTTCAATTTAATCGCCAGAGCCCGATCGGGTCGACAGACAAAGCTGGTATCTCGGACATTATTCTCGAAAGCGCGCTCACTACGATTGCCGATTGTGAGGACTCTGTTGCGGCGGTGGATGCCGAGGATAAGCTGCTTGCCTACACCAACTGGCTTGGCGTGATCCGTGGTGATCTGGAGGAAAGTTTTCAGAAAGGCGGTAAAACACTGACGCGTAAGCTGGCCGGAAACAAAGACTACACCGCGCCGGATGGAAGCGCGCATAGCCTACCGGGCCGCAGCCTGATGTTTGTCCGCAATGTCGGGCATTTAATGACCAATCCTGCGATCATTCTGCCTGATGGCAGTGAAATCCCCGAAGGCATTATGGACGCGGTATTTACCAGCGCGATAAGCACATTCGATGTCGAGGGGAAAGCCAAATACGGCAACTCCAAACACGCCAGCATCTATATCGTGAAGCCTAAAATGCATGGGCCGGAAGAATGCGCCTTCACCAATAATCTGTTCAATGCCGTCGAGGATTTGCTCGGCCTGAAACGCCATACGATCAAGGTCGGCGTAATGGATGAGGAACGCCGGACCAGCGCCAACCTTGGCGCGTGCATCCATGCGGTGAAGGACCGGATCGTATTTATCAACACTGGCTTCCTCGACCGGACTGGCGATGAAATTCACACGTCGATGCAAGCTGGCCCGATGGTCCGCAAAGGCGCGATGAAGAACAGCGATTGGCTCAAGGCTTATGAGGCGCGCAACGTCGGGATAGGTCTGAAGCACGGCCTTTCCGGCAAGGCCCAGATCGGCAAAGGCATGTGGGCCGCGCCCGATCTGATGGCCCAGATGATGCGCGAGAAGATCGGGCATCTGGACGCGGGTGCCAACACCGCTTGGGTTCCGTCGCCGACCGCTGCGACGCTCCACGCGCTGCATTACCACCACAAGGATGTGTTCGAGGTTCAGAAGAGCCTTGGTGATGTGCCGGGCCTTGAGCTGCTACTTTCGATTCCACTCTCCGATGGCGTGAATTGGTCCGAAGATGAGATACGCGAGGAACTCGATAACAATGCGCAGGGCTTGCTCGGCTATGTCGTCCGCTGGATCGACGCGGGTGTCGGCTGCTCCAAAGTGCCCGACATCAACGATGTCGGCTTGATGGAAGACCGCGCGACACTGCGCATCTCATCGCAGCATATGGCCAATTGGCTGCTCCATGGCGTGTGTACGCAGGATCAGGTGATGGACAGCCTGAAGCGCATGGCGGTGAAAGTCGATGCGCAGAATGCTAGCGACCCGACATATGAACCGATGACGGACAATTGGGACGGGGTTGCCTTTAAGGCCGCTTGCGATCTGGTGTTCGAAGGGGCGTCGCAACCCAGCGGGTATACCGAGCCTCTGCTGCACCAATGGCGATTGGTGAAGAAGGCTGGGTGAGCAGCCGCGCGCGGCCGACTTGAACGTTTTCGTCGAATAGCGCACAATCCAAAGCATATCGAGCAAGGAGAGGTGGCTGGATATGATGGTACAAACTCAAATGGCGAAGCCGGTCGTGGCGGATGATCTGAGACTAAAAGATCTCGGCGATGCGCTCGCCGCCGGTTGGGCCGATTTTCGCGAGCATCCGGTTTTCGGACTGTTTTTTGCGGCGATTTATGTTGGCGTCGGGCTAGGGCTCTATTTCGGCGTGAACAGCTTGGGCGAAGTAGCCTGGCTGATCCCGATTATTGCCGGATTTCCGATCGTCGCGCCGTTCATTGCCGTCGGTTTGTACGAAGTGAGCCGCCGCCGCGAGAGGCACCTCCCGATGGAATGGAAACCCATTCTTGGCGCACTCAATGGCCGCGGCGATGAACAGATCATTCTGATGGGCGGCCTGGTGTTCGTCGCATTTAGTTTCTGGGTCATCATCGCCCATGCGATCTCGTTGATATTCCTACCCAATGCCGGAATGGGTGCCGATATTGTTACCACATTGCTGAGTCCCGCCGGGTTGGCCATGCTTGGCATGGGCGGGGTCACGGGCGGCCTTTTGGCGTGGGGATTGTTTTCCGTCACCGTCGTCAGCCTGCCCATGCTGATTGACCGCGACGTGGACTGCATCACTGCGATTATCGCGAGCATCAGCATGGTCAGATCGAACCTGTTCGTGATGCTTGTATGGGGCGCATTGGTAGTGATTGTGTTGGTGATCGCCATGCTGCCCGCATTGATAGGGCTGTTCATTGCGCTTCCGGTGCTTGGCCATGCAACATGGCATCTCTATCGCCGCGCCGTCCATATGCCGTGAACTACGGCTCAGCCGGATAGTTCGCGAGCGATTGAAACGAATTCACCAACGCTCAGCGTTTCTGCCCGGCGCTTTTCGTCGATTGCGAGCTTTGCCAACGCATCCAATGCGCCCGGTACGCCTTTCAAACTCTGGCGGAGCATCTTACGGCGTTGGCCAAAGGCTGCTCCTGTAACTTGCTCCACAACTTTTGCTGAAACGCCTTTTGGCATATCGCCCGGCTCGACATGCACAATCGCGCTCATCACTTTTGGAGGCGGGGTGAAAGCGCTGCGGTGGACTTTCATTGCCAGCTTGGCAGTGCTGCGCCATTGGGCGAGGACTGCGAGGCGCCCGAAAGCACCGCCGCCCGGCTGTGCGACTATACGCTTAGCAACTTCCTGCTGGAACATGAGCGTGAGCGAGTGCCATTGCGGCGGCCAGTTCTCACCGCTCAGCCAGTTCACAAACAGGGCGGTGCCGACATTGTAGGGCAGGTTTGCAACGACGTGGAAAGGCTCGTCCATCAACTCAGCATGATCGAGCTTCATCGCATCGCCACGTATCACGGTGAGTTGACCGGGGAACGCTTCCCCTAGTTCCGCAAGCGCGGGCAGACAGCGCTCGTCCATCTCGATTGCCGTGACGCGTGCTCCGGCTCTCAATAATGCGCGGGTCAGGCCTCCGGGGCCTGGGCCGATCTCGAGCACTGCCTGGCCATCGAGATCGCCAGGAATGGCAGCGATCCGGCCGAGCAATTGCTCGTCAAACAGAAAGTTCTGACCAAGCGCTTTGGACGCGCTGAGGCCGTGGCGTGCGATCACTTCGCGTAAGGGGGGAAGGTCAGGCATCAGCACGGCGAGCAGCACATTCGCTTGCCATTTTGATCGCTGCGATCATTGCGCCGGGATCGGCAATATCTTTACCGGCGATATCGAACGCGGTTCCATGATCGGGTGAGGTGCGGATGATCGGCAAACCCAGCGTGACATTGACGCCTTGATCGAAATCCAGCGCTTTGACAGGAATGAGCGCCTGATCATGATACATGCACAGGGCAGCATCATAGCCCTCTCGGGCGCGCGGCGAGAACACAGCATCGGCAGGGTGCGGACCGGTTACATCCAGCCCTTCGTCGCGCAGCGCCTCAATCGCTGGTGCAATAATCTCGCGCTCTTCACTGCCGAATTTCCCGTCCTCACTGGCATGCGGATTGAGGCCGGTAATCGCTATGCGCGGGTTCGCGATTCCGAAGTCGCGGCGCAATGCGGCGGCGGTGATACGCGCCTTATGCTGGATCAGTTCGGTTGTGAGCAAGGCAGCCACATCCGCCAATGCTACATGAACGGTCAAGGGAACCGCTCTCAGGCTCGGGCCGGCAAGCATCATGACTGCGTCATCGGCATTCAGGCCGCATACGTCGGCGAGAAATTCTGTCTGCCCGGGATATTCGAAACCCACTCTGGCGAGCTGTGCTTTGGCCACAGGCGCCGTAACGACTGCCGATGCTGTGCCGAGCAGCGCGTGACGCGTTGCGTCTGCCAGCGAATGGAGGGCCAGCGCTGCACCCTCATCGTCAGGCTGCCCCGGGCGGTAGTCGGATGTCTCTTCGCTTAGAACCGGCAAATGATCGCCGAACACCGCCGTTGCTTCTGCTGGATCGCCAATGATCGCTGTCGCCTGTGTCCCGAGAATTTCGTCGAGCACCGAAGCTCCGCCGACCACGAAGAACGGCGTTTGGTGCTCGAGTAAATCGCGCCTGTCTTGCCAGATGCGGGCAATAAGCTCCGGCCCGATACCCGCAGGATCGCCCAGCGAGACGGCCAGCGGGAGCGGGTTAGCGCTCAATTGTACTCAATATAGGCATCGTTGCGCAGATCGCGCAGGTAACGCTGCGCGCGCTTTTCAATTCGCTCTTCTTCTTTCTCGCGCATGACCGTTTCGAAGTCAGCTCCGCTGACTTGCTCGGGGTCATCGCGGCCACAGAGCATCAGTACACGCACACCATCCTGCGCAGAACCAAATGGGGCCGTTATCTGACCGATTTGCATACTGAGCAATGCACCCTGCATCTGCTCAGGCAGCGCCCGCGCGCGAATGTCGCTTGCGACGACCTCTGCGTCAATGGTTGCTGCAACTGCTTCTGCGTCGCCGCAACCGCGCATTGATTGGAGTGTGTTGGTAAAAGTCGCTACGCGTGCATCGACAGTTGCCTGATCAACGTCCGCTGGAAAACCAATAGATATTTGCTTCAAATTGAGCATTGCATCGCGCGGATCAGCCATCCCGATCTGACGCTTGTCAATCAAAAGCATGATCATCAAACCGCCAGGAATTTCGAATGGACCAACCAGCTGGCCAGGCTGCATCTGACGTGCTGCTTCGGCCATCGCTGCTGGTAGGGTATTGAGGCGTACAAAGCCGAGATCACCGCCGCGTGCAGCGCTGGACGATTCGGAGAATTGCCGTGCATAGGCGACGAAGCTGCCACCTTGCTCAAGCTGCTGCACAATCTGCTGGGCATTCTGCAAAGCTGCCTGCTGCGTTTCCGGGGTCGCACTGAGATAGATTTCGCCAATGCGGTATTCTTCAGTGCCTTTTTCAGCCTCCCGCCGAGCCAGTTCCTCGCGCACTTCTTCCTCGGAAATATTGACGAATGGCGCGACATTACGGCGGATCACGTTGTTCCAGGCAATTTCGCCGCGTATCTGGCGTTTGAGCGAAGCGGGTGAAGACCCGATACCCAGCAGATAGGTGTCCATTTTGCCGGGGTCTGTGCCGAAATTCTGTGCCGCGACCTGAGCATAGCGCTGGTTTACTTCCGCGTCGGTCACCGGAACTTCCTGAGCGGTTGCTTCCTGGATTTGCAGCGTTTCATCAATCAGATTGCGGAAAACCTGCATCCGCACACGCTTCAGCTCTTCGGGTGGTAATTCGCCCTGGGAAGCTGCTACAAGCAGTGCAACACGGTGGTCCAGATCGGTTCCGGTAATGATCGAACCGTTTACCACAGCCGACGCCGAACGGTTGTTCGGATCATTCTGCTGAAGAATTGAGATGTTGTCCGGAATGCTGATGCCCCCGGTCAATCCGGCGCCTGCATCTGCAGCCGTTTGCGCTTGAAGAGCAATCGGGCTGATTGCCATCGCGGCTGTCGCTACTGCGCCAAAAACTTTGGGAAAATTCTTATAAATCACATGTATAATCCGTTTACGGCGCGGTTATTTGCGCCTTGGGTTCTATCGGTTGGACCACAATCTGGCTTAACCAAACATGAGTGACCTAAGGTATTGCTGCGCCGGATAGCCGGTTTGCGGCGCGTTGCCAATGACATGGCGCACGATATCAGGTGACGCGCTTGCCAACTTAGAATCCGAGATTTCGCAGCGAGAAATAGAACTGGAATGTGTTACCGCGCTGGGCATCGCCCGAGGACACATAATCGCGCCGCCAAGTTAAGCCCATTTCGAGACAGTCGTCCTGATAGGCGACACCGAGCCGGGTACGCACAGGCTCGAAACCGTCCGAGGTCAATGTCGGATCCTCGTCAAAATTGGTCAGGTTGATAACACCGGAGCCGAAAAGGGACCAATATTTCGCAAACGCGACGCGTGTTGCGACGCGTAGCTCTTCACGGTCCTGCAAATCTTCGATCCCCGCCGCGATATCGCGGTTGAGGCGTAGATAGCCGATTTCGGCATAAGTACGCTTGGTGCCCACAGTCGCGTCAAATTCGTTCCGGCGGACGGCGAAATTGTCTTTGTCCAATCGGTAGCGGTGCGTGAGTTGAAGGAAGTTGCGATAGCGGACTTCGGTCCGCCCAACGAAGTCGGACACGCGCTCGCTCAAGCCAGTCCCATCGACCAGTATGTCCTGATCTTTGTCCAGGCGGTAAGATTGCCCGAAGGTTGCCTTGGCGCGCCAGCCGGGGCGCTGTAATTCCCAATCGAAGCCATACGTGACGCGGACCCCGTCCTCGACCCTGTCATATCCGGGGAAACGATTGAGCGCGAAGAGGTTGGAATCCTCAAGATCAATCGCGCGGGCGTCTTCATTGGGAACAGCGAGATTGCGGATTGGCGGGCTGGCGACGATCTGGACTCGCGGTGTGAATACCTGTGTTCCGCCGAGGGCTTCGCCCACGAAAGGCCACTGCATATCGATTGCGCCCAGCGCGATACCGCGTGTCTGCCAACCCGGATTGCCGCGATAAACAGCGGTCTCGGTCAGATTATTGTTGTCGCTATGATAGACATCACCGCGCACCAAGCCGGTGAGTGTTACAACCTGGCCGAGATTGGTCAGCTTGCGCAAATCCCAGCGCGCACCGGCGAAAGCGCGCTGGGTATTTTGACCTTCATTGCGGGTTATCGCGAGCGTGTTGGCCTGAAGCTCAAGCGTCCCGCCGAGCCCGGTCGGGTCAGTAAATCTCTTACGATAATCGAGCACAGGAAGGGCAAATGGCACTTGGCCTTGCTCTGCATTCACCCGCAGCGTTTGCGTCGCCCATCCGGCGAGAGAGAAATAGGATGTGTCCGAAATCCGCTCTACGTTAACGGTCGAGCGCAGACGGTCCTCGCGGCTGATATCATACCGGCGCAGGAAAGTGCGGTCGGTCGCAAGCCGGACCGATCCGGTGACGCTCCATTTGGGCGTGAACTGGAATTTGCCGTTGGCAAAAACATAACCGCGCAGATCATTCTGTGCGGTGGGCGCATCGCCAAGAATACCGATCCGGCGACTGCTGGTTGCATAACCAGTGATCTGGTACGCGCCCTTGTCGGTCAGATGCCGCCATTGTGCAGACACCATCGGCGGGGCTTCGGAAAAGACATAGGCTTCCGCCGTCAGATCCTTATTGTCGGCCAGCCGCCAGTAATATCCCGCTTGAACCTCGACACCGTTGGATTCCGACACACGCAGATTGGGCACCGTGACGCCCGAAACGGCGGCTCCGTCTGCACGGATGGCAAGGCCGGGTAGGGGCAGCAGGCGTGCGCCGAAGAGTTCCAGATAGGCACCTTTGAAGCGGATCTGGCTGTCTTTTGGCGAATAGGTGACGCGGTCTGCGGTGATCCGCCAACTCGGGTCTTTATTGCAATTCTCCGGATCGACGACGGCGCAAGCGCTATAGGCTGCATCGGTCAGGATAATCGACCCATCGTCCTGCCGCGCACCGCCGCGCGCTGCCAATCGCCCGCCTTCGCGCAGAGCGAGAAGCAATTCTTCCATTGCGCCTGCTTCGAATTTGTCGGTCAGCTCGATCCGGCTGGTGTAAAGCTGGTTGCCTTCTTCATCGACGAAGCGAACATCGCCCGATGCAACGATTTGGCCCGTCCTGCGATTCCACGTGACTTGTTGCGCGCGAACCGACTGGTCCTCGCTACGCAGAATGACGTTGCCCGAAGCCGTAACGATATCATTCTCTGAATCATACGCCAGCTCATTGGCTTCAAAATCGATCTCTCGTCCGGCGGCTGTCGGATTTGACGGCGCGCCGATGGGTGTTTCGGACTTGTCTGCGGGTTCGACGACATCCGGCGCCATTGCAGCCTCATCTTGAGCATAAGCTGTGCTTGCTGTGCCTAGTGACAATGCAGCGGCGATGCCCGCCAGCTTACCTGTCGGAACGATTCCTCGTGTAAAGAGCTGATGTAGCGGCGAGTCAGGCAGCGGAGGCATGGCTTGCCTATCGCACCGCCCGCGCGTAATCGCAATTCCAATCCTTGGTGCCATCGTGCATCAGCCACAATCAGGCGCTAAATGCGTAGCAGAACAGAGTTTTTGGAGATCCCATGCAGTTCAAATTTAGTGATACCCAGCCCTCAGACGCGCGCCTTGTAGCGCATATTGCTGATAAAGGCGCGACACCTGCCGGTCTAGAGAAATCGCTGGTTGAAGGCGCCAAAGCTGCGCGCTTCAAAGGCAATGCAGGGCAATGTTTTGAAGGTTTTGTGGAGCGTGATGGTGCGGTTGTCCGTGTGGCTATCGCCGGTGCGGGCAAGGCGGACGACGATGCGCGGACGGCCAATCTGGAAAAAGCCGGAGCAGCTCTGACTACGAAATATCTGACATCGGGCGAGACTTCGCTGGTGCTCGACCTGTCGGATAGCGGTTTGGACGGTGGCGCTGCTGCTTCGGTCTTGCTAGGCCTGCGCCTTCGCGGTTGGCGGCACGATCTGTACCGGACCAAGCTGAAAGAAGAGCAGAAAATCTCGCTCGAGAGCGTGACCGTCGTTGGCGCACCCGAAGGCACTGAAACCGCATGGGCAGACGCGGCGGCGGTTGCAGAAGGCGTCGAGTTCACACGCGATCTCGTAGCGGAACCGGCCAATGTTCTTTATCCGGTCAGTTTCGTTGAGCGCTGCGAAGAAAAATTCGCTGGTACCGGTGCGGAATTGATTGTGCTGGATGATGACCAGATGGAAGAGCTGGGCATGGGCGCGTTGCTCGGCGTGGGCATCGGTTCGGAGCAGCCTTCACGCATTCTCGCAATCCGTTGGAATGGCGGTGATAAGGGCGACAAACCAACCGCATTTGTGGGCAAAGGCGTGACGTTCGACACCGGCGGTATCTCGCTGAAGCCGGGCCCCGGCATGGGCGATATGAAATGGGACATGGGCGGTTCCGGCGCGGTCGTGGGCGCAATGCTGGCGATTGTGAAGCGTAAAGCGAAAGCGAACGTGGTCGGCGTCGTCGGGCTGGTCGAAAACATGCCGGACGGCAAAGCACAACGCCCGGGGGACGTCGTGAAATCCATGTCTGGCCAAACCATCGAAATTCTCAACACCGATGCCGAGGGCCGCTTGGTATTGTGCGATGCATTGCACTGGACGCAGACGGAGTTTGAACCGAAGCAAATCGTCGATTTTGCCACGCTGACCGGCGCAATCATCGTCTCGCTCGGCAATGAGCACGGCGGACTGTTTTCGAACAATGATGATCTGTCCGACAAGCTTTTGGCCTCAGGTAAAAGCAGCGGCGACAAGCTCTGGCGTCTCCCGCTCAGCCCGGCCTATGACAAGCAAATCGATAGCCCGATCGCGGATATGCAGAATATTGGAGGTAAAGGCGCAGGCTCGATTACAGCTGCGCAATTCCTTCAGCGTTTTATCATGAACGATACACCGTGGGCGCACTGCGATATTGCGGGCACAGTTTGGTCCGACAAACCCGGCCCGACCCACGGCAAAGGGGCGACCGGATATGGCGTTCGCCTGATCGACAATTTCGTTCGCGAGAATTGCGAAGGCTAATGGCGGTCTTATGGCCTCAAGTAGCGAAGCGGTAGGCTGTTAAAGATGCCCAAGATGCGCAAAAAGGGTGATTTGCCGAGCAAGATTTGTGCATCGTGCGGGCTGCCGTTCAACTGGCGCAAGAAATGGGCACGCGATTGGGACAATGTTCGCTATTGTTCGGACCGCTGCAAACGAACGAAGGTCGAGACCAAGAGCTGATGCGCGTCGATTTCTACCAGCTTAGCCGCGATCCGGCGGAATTGGTCGTGCCGCTGCTGGCGCGTGCGACCAAGATGGCGGGTGAGAAGCTGTTGGTGGTTTCAGATGATGGCGAGCAATTGGACCGCATAGACAAGCAACTTTGGGAGGCCGCGCCTGAGGCGTTTCTGGCGCATGGCAAAGCCGGTGAGGCGCATGAAGCGCGACAACCGGTTCTGCTTTCAAATGCAATGTCTGCGCCTAATGCGGCCAAGTATGTTGTCCTTGCCGATGGACAATGGCGCGATGATACCGATGGCTTTGATCGCGCATTCCTGCTGTTCGGCGATGACCGGCTGCAGGAAGCGCGCGCCTGCTGGAAATCGCTCGGTGACGTTGAGGGTATGGAACGCAATTTCTGGAAACAGGAAGGCGGCAAGTGGGCGCAGATGGCCTGACTTTGGACTCTCTCGGTCCGATTGTATAAATATCCCCAATCGAAATTTTGGAGAGGGAATTACCATGAAGCGCATCATCGCAGCAGTAACCGGACTATTGCTCCTCTCGGCCTGTGGAGCGGAGCGATCCGGCACCATCACGACGGAAGATGGCGAAGAGATCGATTACACGCTCGATACCGATAGTGGCGGTGCGACTATTACTGCGGAAACCGAGGACGGAACAGCTACAGTGCGCACCGGCGCAGATGTTCCGGTTGATCTGCCAAGCGGCTTTAGCATTTACCCGGGTGCGGAAGTGCTGAACAATGTTATAATCGACCGCGAGGGCGACAAAGGTGCAATGGTGTCGATGACAAGCGATGCCTCGGCTGCGGATATGGTCGCGTTCTACCGCAAACAGGCCGAAGCCGCAGGAATCAAGATCGAGACAGAGGTTAAGACCGGCGCCATGACGATGATCGGAGGCGAGAGTGAATCCGGAACCGGGTTCAGCTTTATGGCCACACCCAATGGTGATGCTACTAACGGACAATTGATGATCGGCGACAAGTTCGCACAATAGGCCGCGCGCCGACGGGGAGACTGCACGGATAACTTGCGATTATGCGCGTTCCCAGCTACGGGGCCGCGCAACAATTGTACCCCCGTTTAATACTCATTTATTGCAAGGAATTTCCCATGGCGGTTACCCGCACATTTTCGATCATCAAACCTGATGCAACCAAGCGCAATCTGACCGGCAAAGTCACCAAGATGCTGGAAGAAGCTGGCCTGCGCGTTGTCGCATCCAAGCGCATCCAGATGACGCGAGAGCAAGCCGAAGGCTTCTATGCAGTTCACAAAGAGCGTCCGTTCTTCGGCGAACTGGTCGATTTCATGATCAGCGGCCCTGTCGTTGTGCAAGTGCTCGAAGGCGAAAACGCGATGCAGCGCAATCGTGACATCATGGGCGCGACCAATCCGGCCGATGCCGCGCCAGGCACAATTCGCAAGGAAGTCGCCGAAAGCATTGAAGCCAACTCGGTACACGGCAGCGATAGCGACGAAAACGCCGCTATCGAAATTGCATATTTCTTCAACGAAGACGAGATTGTCGGCTAAACGACCACTCTGACCATCTGGTCCGAACAGATTTGGCCCCGTCGGAGTGATCCGGCGGGGCTTTTTCATATATCTTTGCGTTTTTGATCTGGCGCAAAGCATATGTGCGCCAAATGGCGGACTGTGACAGCCATAATCGGAAAGGACTTCCCATGGCACACACTCCCCACGAACTCGGTGCGGTATTTTCAAAAGATACCGATATTCTGCACCGGCTCAAAATGAACGGAGGGCGTTTCAGCACTTTGTCGGACGAGTATCACAAAGTGAATCGCGATATCCACCGCATTGAAGCGCAAGTCGATGCTGCATCGGACGAACGGATGGAGACGCTCAAGAAAGAACGTTTGGTGTTGCTTGATGAGATTACGGCGATTGTGAACGCGGCGCGAGAAACGAGCTAGGCCGTTACGTTCCGTTGTCCAGTTGCGCGCGGTGCTTTTTGTGGGCAGATTTGTCCGCACGATCTTGCTCGCTGCGCATCGCCTCCAAGGCAGTCTCCGTGAGCGGGATATCAAGCGCAGCATAGACTGTCTTGATCGCAGCCTCCCAATTCGCGTCCAGTGCCGCGAAATCGACATGTGCAATACGGCCGCCGAAGTCCGCTAGTGCCTTGGTTGCTCTATATCGGCGTAGCCGTGTTTTGCGTGCCCACTCCGTCTCAATTCTTTCAAGATCGATATGATCGGACTGCATCCCCATCTGGTTGGCGACCAGCGAAACCGAGCTTCGGATTGTGGATTCGGCATCGCGTTCGGCGACCACAATTCGCGCTTCCGGGAATTGTGCGAGCAATTCTGTCAAATCCTCGGAGAATTGCGGCACTTTCATCACACGCGGCTTGCCCGCATTGCCGTGACTGGCAGCATCTGTGCGTAATATGCGGATGAATTCGCGATATACCGGTGTCGCATCGCGGGCCTCGCTGAAGGCTACATAGCTCGGGATGTGCCACTGGGCCTCATATGCACAATGGTCAAAGGCTCCTGCGAGCCAGCCTAGCTCTTCATCTGCGCGCGCCGCGCCGAACGGGTGAATGGTCTCCAGCCACGGGTTCAACGCGCGGGCAAAGATCAGCGCTGCGCCGCTCCAGACGGGCCGCAAGTCGGGCGTGCGCGGAACGGGGTGCCAGCTATCGCTAAACCGTGTTGCGGAATGGCCAGGGTCAGCGGCGAGGAGCCGGTGCATACGCGTGGTGCCGGCGCGCATCTGACCGACTATGATGATCGGAGGGGCGATCTTGGTTTTGAGTAACGCTGGCCGATCGCGCCAGAGCTTGCCCAAAGCGAAGCGCTGCTTGATCGACCTGACCAGTTGACCATGCGCAAATGCGCGGCCCATCGGGTTAAGCCGCGCCTCCTCGTTCAGTGAGCGGCACAGTTTGTCGAGGCGTTCGCGGAAATCGGCGGCATCCTCCGCGCTGCGTCCGCTGAATTCGTCCTTCGCTTCATGCCCGTTTGTCGCGCGATCCCATAGCACGTCTGGCTCGAGCAGAATTGGCGGCGCCCAGCCTTTATCCCATGCTGTCTGCAAACCGCGCGAGAGCGTATCGACAATCGGCGCACGGGCGAGGAGGCTGGTGCGGGGCGGGGCCACCTAGAACTCGTCGGCGGCGTCGAGCAATTTGGTCAGGCGTTTCGGCGCGACCGCTTGCCAACTGCGTTTAAGCCAATGCTCGACCTGATCCCAATCGCAGCCAGCACGGTTGAGGATAATCCCGATCCATCCGCTGGCGCCGTAAAATGCGGGCTTGAAGAAGGTGCCCGGGTCGCGGTCGATCAGGGCCATCATCTCGTCCTGCCCACTGGTTTTGGCAAGCAATGCGATATGTTCGACGCCGTGATGCTGATCGCTGAAATAGGCGAAATATTTGCCGCTCTTGCCGGCGGTGCGCCAGCCCGGCGCGCCATGGCTCGGGCGTTCTTCGGTTTCGGGCAGATCCATCACCAGAGTTCGGACTTGGCCGAGAAGCCAATCGGCATCGAATATCCGCCCGACATAATCGTTCACAACGCGGGGATAGAGTTGATGCTCGGCCAATTTTACGCGTTCTGCCAGTGTTTCCGGGGTGTCACCCGCACCGATCTTCACTTCGATCTGGCCGAGGACTTCGCCCGCGTCCAATTCGCTCGAGACCAGATGGACGGATGCACCGGACACGGAATCGCCAGCCTCGATGGCGCGCTTATGCGTTTCGAGACCGCGGTATTTGGGCAGAAGTGAGGGATGGATATTGAGCATCTTACCGTGCCAGCGCTTGGTAAATTCCGGTGAGAGGATGCGCATATATCCGGCGAGGATGATGTATTCAGCACCCGCATCGAGCACAGCCTTTTCCATCAAAGCATCGTGCTCTGCGCGTTCCATACCTGTGTGCGAATGCGCAAAGGTACCGATGCCTTCACCCGAAGCCAGCATGAGCCCGGCGGCATCGGTTTTGTTGCTGGCGACCAGTACAATCTCAAATGCTGAATCCGGAAGGCGGCTGGCAAAGAGCAGGGCGGCCATATTGGTGCCGGTCCCCGAAATCAGGATGGCGACTTTTGCTTTTTCGGGTACCCTCTCAGGCAAGGTGTTCGGCCTTCCACTCGTCGGTGGAAGACCAAGTGCCCGCCGCGCCGTGGACAGTACAGCCGCGCGGGCCTTCACCGATCGTACCGACTTGTAGAACGGTCTCTCCTACGGCCTCGAGTTCGGCAGTCACACTATCGACCTGATCGGCATCGACCGCCAAAATCATTCCGACGCCGCAGTTGAAAGTACGCGCCATTTCGGCTGGATCGATGTTCCCTTGTTCTTGCAGGAACGCCATCAGTGCAGGCTGCTCCCAGGCTGATGCATCAACTGTCGCATGTGCGCCTTCGGGCAGAACGCGCGGGATATTTTCGAGCAAACCGCCACCGGTAATATGCGCCAAGGCGGCAATCTTGCCGCTGCGAATCGCAGGCAGCAGGCTCTTCACATAGATTCGTGTCGGCTCGATCAGCGCGTCGATCAGCAGTTTCTCGCTATCAAATGGCGCAGGGGCATCCAATTTCCAGCCTTTGTCCGCCGCCAGCCTTCTAACCAGTGAATAGCCGTTGGAATGGACACCTGAACTGGCGAGGCCGAGCAGCACCTGACCCGGCGCGACTTTGTCGCCGGTCAATTGCTCACCGCGTTCAACTGCGCCAACACAGAAGCCTGCAAGGTCATAATCCCCTTCGCCATACATGCCCGGCATTTCTGCCGTTTCACCGCCGATCAATGCGCAGCCGGATTCGGTGCAACCGCCTGCAATGCCCGCGACGACACGCTCGGCGACGCCGGTTTCCAGCTTGCCCGTCGCGAAATAGTCCAGAAAAAACAGTGGTTCCGCGCCCTGAACGATAAGGTCGTTGACGCACATCGCGACCAGATCGATGCCGACGCTATCATGCCGGTCGAAATCAATCGCGAGTTTCAGCTTGGTCCCGACACCATCATTTGCTGCGACCAGTAGTGGGTCTTTGTAGCCAGCGGCTTTCGGGTCGAAGAACCCGCCAAATCCGCCAATCTCCGAATCCGCTCCGGGCCGCGCGGTGACCTTCACTAACGGCCCAATGGCCTTCACCAATGCGTTGCCAGCATCAATAGAAACGCCAGCTTTGGCGTAGGTATAGCTCTCTGTGGATTCATTTTCTGACGACATGACCACAGGCTTTAGTCATTCGCGCTTGGATTTCCACGTGTGTTTGGGCAAAAGGCGCCGAGTTTTCCCCGATGGCCCATGCAAACGCCTCTTTGACCCCTTCGCGCCATTTCAATTGGCGCGCTCTGCTCCAGACCTCTGCGGTACTGGCTGCATTGGTGTGCGCGATGCTGTTGAGCCGTGTTTTGGTTGCTCAGGTAGAGGGTGATCGCGGCATTGCGGCGGTTGTCAGCAGCAGCGATCTGGATGTCAGCGGGATTAAAGTCGATGTTCGCGACGAGAGTGCGGAGGCAGCCCGCGAGAAGGGCTGGCGGCAGGCGCAGCGCGATGCATGGGCGACATTGGGCGGGCCGCAGATGCCCGATTCGCAACTCCAATCGCTGGTTTCAGCGGTCGTGATCGAGCGCGAGAGCATTGGCGGCAAGCGCTATATCGCTACTTTGGGTGTGATTTTCGACCGTGTCCGGGCGGCCCGTTATCTTGGCGGCAATGCGCGAAGGTCTCAATCGGCACCGATGCTGCTTATTCCCGTGACCATCAGCGGCGGATCAGAGCTGGTGTATGAGCAGCGCAATCCGTGGCAGCGCGCTTGGGCGGAGTACCAGGCCGGTTCGAGCCGCGTAAACTATGTGCGGCCTTCGGGCGCTGGCGGAGACTCCCTCCTTCTGACATTTGGCCAAACTGGTCGCCGCAGCCGGATATGGTGGCGCAATATTCTCGACGAATTTGAAGCGGCGGACGTACTCATGCCGATTGCACGGCTCGATTACCGATATCCCGGCGGTCCGGTCCAAGGCACTTTCACTGCGCGCTACGGGCCTGACAATGTCTATCTCGACAGTTTCACCCTTGAGGCTGACAGCCACAGCGGCGTGCCCGATATGCTTGTCGAGGCAGTCGGCCGTTTCGATGACATTTTCGAGCAAGCTATGGCCGATGGCAAGCTGCGCCCGAATCCGACGCTAAATGTCAGCCTGAGCGGTACTGATCCGGTTCTTCAACGCTTGATCGAGATTGGCCGCGCGGCGCGGGCGCAGGAGCAAGCAGCCGCTGCGGCTGCGGCGGCTGGTGAAACCGATACAGCTACCGCCGCTACGCCGTCTACACCAACACCGGCTGCACCAGCCGCAGCTGTTGTGTCTAGCTATGTCGTCCAATTCGCCAGCCCGGATGCCGGTGCAATTGATGCCACTTTGGCAGCGGTTCGCGCGACACCGGGTGTCCGGGGTGCTGCGACCAGCAGTTTGGCAATTGGTGGAACTTCGGTGATGAATGTCAGCTATGCTGGCGACATTGGCGCATTGGCAGCTGCCCTGCGGGCGCGCGGCTTCACCGTTAATCAGGGTGCAAACGCACTCGCGATCCGCCGCTAAAACCTGCTACGCCAGCGCTGATATGTCGCAAATTGCCCTGCCTCTGTCGCATAAGCGCGCTGCCGATCCTGAGCGGATTGTGGTGGGCAATGCCAACCAGAAGGCAATCGAGGTACTGCGCAATCCAGACGCCTGGCCGTTCAAGACTGCGATCCTGACCGGAGAAGAGCGCTCAGGAAAGTCGATCCTAGGTCGGTGGTTCGCTGCGCAAGATGCCGGTGACACAATTGATGGCGCGGATGCGCTGGATGAGACTGATCTATTCCACCGGTGGAACCGCGCACAGGAAGAAGGGCGACCGCTGTTGCTCATCAGCGATGCGGAGAAATGGGAAATCGAACTGCCCGACCTGCGTTCGCGCTTGGGCGCAGCCCTGCATCTGACCATTGGCACGCCCGATGATGACATGGCGGCTTCTTTGATTGAAAGCATTGCTATGCAGCGCGGCCTTGCGTTGGGCGAGGGCGCGCTTACCTATCTCGTACCGCGTGCCGAGCGGAGCTTTGCCGCGATTGAACGCCTTGTGATGGCGATTGATCGACTGAGCCTCGAACGTAAAGCACCAGCAACGCAAGGCATCTGGCGTGACGCGCTGGAGGCAGTGCAGGGGCCAGAGCAAGCCCGCCTTTTCTGAGGCAACTTGCATCCGGCTGAGAATGATGGGAGAATCGAACCATGTTCGGTAGTTTGACCAAATATCTGGACTCGATCCGTGCCCGCGATCCCGCTCCGCGATCCCGCTGGGAAGTTCTCTTCTACCCGGGTGTGTTGGCGCTCGGGTTCCACAGGATTGCGCATTGGCTGTTTGATGCGCGGCTCTATTTTCTGGCCCGGCTTGTCAACCATTTCTCGCGCTTTCTTACCGCGATCGATATCCACCCTGGCGCGACTATCGGCAAAAACTTCTTCATTGATCACGGCTTTACTGTTGTCGGCGAAACTGCCGAAATCGGTGACAATGTCACGATCTACCAATGTGTCACTTTGGGTGGAACCAACCCGACCAATGGTGTCGGTGGTAAGCGTCACCCCACCATCCAGGATAATGTAATTATCGGATCGGGCGCGCAAGTTATCGGCCCCATCACTGTTGGACCGCGCGCGCGTATTGGCGCGAATGCGGTCGTAACCGACGACGTACCAGAAGGCGCAACGATGATTGGTCTCAAGGCGCGTTCTACGCTGGTTCCAGCGGAAGAATGGGTCAAGGACTTCATCCCTTACGGCACACCGTGCGATGAGCCGTGCGAGGAAGCCATTGAAAGCGGCACTGGCCGGATCGGCGAGCTTGAGAAGCAAGTCGCACTGATGAAGGCAGAACTTGCTGCTATGAAATCGGATACCGAAGAACCGGTGCCGCGTAGCGGAACCGGTGACTGATGGCGTCCATTCCGGATACTCCCGACAGAATTATCGCATTTCCCGGACGCCCGCCTGCGCAGGTGGCGTTTGCACGGGAGGAAATGCAACGCATCCTCGATATCTATGGTCGAATGGTCGCAGCCGGAGAATGGCGCGATTATGCGATGGGCTTCACCAAAGACTGCGCGATGTTCGACGCTTTCAAGCGTGCCGCCGAGAAGCCTCAAGCCCGGATAGAGAAACGGCCTGCGCTGCGGAACAAGCAAGGCATGTGGACGCTATTCGGTGAGCATGGCCAAGTGTTAAAACGGGGGCACGAACTGTCTGGAGTGCTGGCACCGATTGAGCGCCGGCTCGTCAAATCTATCGACGATTAAGTTAGACTGCCCCAATAGAAAACCCCGCGCAGATCATGCGCGGGGTATCCTGTGAGATCAACGGCTAAATCAGCCCGGTGCAGCGACTGCCGAAACGGGTAACTTGTCCTGAAGATTCTCCGGTAGTCCGCCGACAATGATCTGGCGGATCGGGGTCCAGAATGCCGACAATGTGAGCAAAGCAGAGCCGATAACCAGTGCGGTCAGGGCGAAGTTCAGTTCCACCGCGCCGAAGCGGTCAAACAACCATGTCAGCGCGATCAGCACATAGACCAGCGCCGATACGAGCAGCGCGCGCCGGTCGATCGCCAACGCCACAATGCCAAATACAAAGTAGACCGCGATAACCCCAATGGCCCCTGCGATACCGACCATATTGCCTTCGGTAACGCCCAGCGCATAAAATACCGGATGCGCTATCATCGGCGCGGCGAGCAGATGCAGCCAGAAGGCAACATCGGCGCGGCGTGTCTCGCGCGTGCGGTCGCTGATATCCCACCGCATGGCCCATGCGAAGATCGCCAAGCCAGCGATGAACATAAGCGTAAACAGGATTTTGAACACCTGATCCTCTGCCTCGACTTCCATCGTGCCGACGATGATGGCGATAGCTGTGGCGATCAGCGCAATCGCCACCGTTCCCGCACCGGCTGCTATCGTTATCGGAACCGCAAAGCGCCGCCAATGAAGCCAGGCCCCGCCTGCTGCAAATAGACCGGATATGGCGGCGATGACTGGCATGACTGTGTCCGATTGGTCGTTGCCAACCGGATCGCCGATGATTGTCCCGCCCAGGCCGAATGCGGTGGCCAGCGTGGCCCCTACGAACGCAAGCAGCAAGATGATGCTAGGCAAAGCCATGCGCCGCTTGCGCGTGAACATCTCTGCCAGAGCCCAAGCTGTGCCTGCAATCAGTGCACCACCGAACATCAGCTGAGCAAAATCATTCCGCCAACGGGTGCCGTAATCCTCTAAGCTAACCGGGAACATCGCATTCCCGATAGCTTGCCCAATAGCACCTACAGCGAACAGCATGATGACCACACCTATCGCCACAAATATATCATTGAAACTACTGACGAGGCGGAAATGCTCCTCGTCGGTTACGGGCCGTTCGCGCAGGCTCACGACATGCGCGCGCAGGCCTTTGGCCGCGTCCTCGCTCAACACACCGGCATCGACCGCTGAGTTGATTTCTTCTTGGCTATACATCGGCGTATTCCTCCCTGAGAGGACAGGAATACGCCGAGTGTATTACTGTGTCAATACAGTGAAAGAATGGTTTCCCTCTCTGCTTAACCGCGTGCGCTGGAAGGCGCTGCGTCCGCGCCGAGTACTTCCTGCATGGCTTTCAGGATCGCACCGCTCTGCTCGCTGCCCGACTGCGGGGCCTGCAGATTGGTCATACTATTGATGTCGTCCCAACGTGCCGCGAAGCCTTCGACCGTGCGCTCACCGTCTTTCAGCCAAACGGCGTCGTTCATGGTTACCCATGCGCTGTGGAAACCGCCTGCGCCTGCACCAACGATCTGATTGGTCGGTGCATCTTCGCTGACGAGATACAGCGCTGCCGGAGCAACATTCTCGGGCGAGAACAGCTTGAAGGCTTCTTCGGGGAAGAGGTCTTCAGTCATGCGGGTGCCGGCGACCGGTGACAGCGAGTTACAACGGATGTTGTATTTCGCGCCTTCGAGGTTGAGCGTCTTGGTCAGACCAGCGAGGCCCAGCTTCGCTGCACCATAGTTGGCTTGGCCAAAGTTACCGAACAGGCCGGTCGAGCTGGTGGTCATCAAGATACGGCCATAGGCCTGCTCGCGGAAAGTTTCCCAGCATGCTTTGGTGGCATAGGCCGAACCCAGCAGGTGGACTTTAACTACCAGCTCGAAATCGTCCGGAGTCATTTTCGCGAAGCTTTTGTCGCGCAGAATGCCTGCATTGTTGATCAGCACATGGACGCCGCCCCATTTTTGCTTGGCGTCAGCGACCATCTTTTCCATTTGGTCATATTCGGTAACCGAACAGCCGTTGGCGATCGCTTCGCCGCCAGCCTTTTCGATTTCTTCCACGACCTGCGCGGCGGCGTCCGATGTACCGGTGCCGTCGCGTGCGCCGCCGAGGTCATTGACCACAACTTTCGCACCGCGGCGTGCCAATTCCAGCGCATATTCGCGGCCCAAACCGCCGCCAGCGCCGGTTACGATTGCGACGCGATCCTTGAATGAAATGGTCATGAAATTCTCTCCAATTTAAATTCTGTAACTTTACGTTGCCGTAAACGTGAAGATGGATTGGCATGTTCCGCAGCATGTTGCAACTGCGAACAAGCCGAACCGCTATGCCGTAGCGTTATGCGGGGGCATTGCGGCGAATCAGTGGCGGGGAGTGACCTGTTTTGATATTGCCGTGGCAAATTCAAGAGGCGCGCGTTCGTTCGTAACCTCGCAAAGGACATTGAGTAAATTGAAGTTTCCTGTCTAAGAGGAAGCGGCACTGTAGATATTCCAAAACACGAGGTCACATTGACAAATATCTGGCGTCCGCTGGCTCCAATTATTTTTCTCGCTCTGCTTGGTTGTGGTGGCGGTGGTAGTAGTGGCAATAACACGCCACCAACTGTCGGAGGTGGGCCAACCCCGACTCCAACCCCAACTCCAACTCCATCCCCAACTCCAACCCCCACGCCATCTCAATCAGCCGATAGAGCCGACGTTTCTTTTCTTCATGTCTTTTCGGTTATGCCGCGCGATGGAGCTCGTCCTCACGAGGCTCCAATAGAGGCAAGTGATGGCAGTTTCTATGGAACCACGCTCCAAGGAGGTGATGGTTTCGGCACTATCTACAAGCTGACGCCAAATGGGGACTATTCTGTATTGTATCGTTTCCAAAATGGAGCGAACGATGGAGCGAATCCGGTTGGGCAGCTAGTCCAAGGAGGTGATGGTGCGCTCTATGGAGTGACAATTATTGGTGGGCGCTTTCTAAGAGGTACCGCTTTCAGAGTGGACCTAAACGGCAATCACACACTCTTGCATGAATTCGGACAAAGCGACGCACAAGGTCACAATCCCGAATACGGATTAATGCTCGCAAGCGATGGGTTTCTATACGGAACGACTGGGCAGGGTGGTGGTAACCCATGTGTCGCCTCTGAAGATGGATGCGGTACTATTTTTCGGCTTTCAACCTCCGGAGAACACACAGTTCTTTATGCCTTTCCGCGCTTCGAAGGAGATGGCGCTGTACCAAAGGGCGAGCTTAGAGAAGGGGACGATGGAAACTTCTACGGTGCTACAGGTATTGGCGGTTTGCCGGATTGCGGAAACAATCTGCAAGTCGTTGGGTGCGGGACAATCTTCCGAATGACGCCGCAGGGCCAGGTTACGGTCCTACACAGATTCGGCAGTGGCCGAGTGAATGGTGATATTTCCGATGGTGTCTCGCCGATCACCACTTTGACAAAAGGGCCAGATGGTGCGTTTTATGGCACAACTGAAGCTGGAGGGACTGGAACCTGCTCGTTCACCTTGGGTTGTGGTACCATCTTTCGTATAACCGAAGCCGGCGACTATTCTTCATTGTACCAATTTTCGGTCAATACTGGTACTATCGTGGTGATTGATGGGCGAAATGTTGGTGCCAAAATTGACGGTTTTTCCCCGGCACGCAGACTAGTTCTGGGACCAGATAACAAGCTTTACGGAGCTACCCGTCATGGTGGAGAGCGCGATTCGCTTGAGAGCGGAACGCTATTTCGAATTTCCGTCCAAGGCAAGAAAGAGACAATTTTTCACTTCGACAACATAACTGGAAAGCCCGGCTACCCATGGGGCGGACTGCTTTTGGCAAGCGATGGCAATTTTTACGGCACTACGCTTGATAACAATAGGCTCGGTGCTACTGGTCCAAGGACGGGAGCGGGCACAATTTTTAAGATGACAGCTCCCTAACCTTTGTCACCTATGTACGACTGGGTTCAACGACTACTCAGGTCAGCCAAAGCACCAATCAACTCACCCGCCGTCTCCACCACAGCATCTGCGCCCAATTCGTGCGGGGGTTTGTCGCAATAGCCATAGGCACATGCGATAACCGGTACGCCTGCGGCTTTCGCGGCGTTAACGTCGTAGGAACTGTCGCCCACGAACGCGAATGATCCGCCTCCGCAGCGCTTCCGGGCTTCGTAGATGGGATCGGGGGCGGGTTTGGCGCGCTGCTTGCCGTCGGCATCTTTGCCCATCGTGTCGCCGCCAATGATGGTGACGAAACGATCGGACAGGCCGAGCTGCTCCAGTATGCTTTTGGCGAAGCTTTCGAACTTGTTGGTCACGACAGCGATTTTGACGTCGCGCGCTGCGAGTTCGTCCAGTGTTTCGATCATACCGGGGTAGGGTTGCGAATGCACGGCGTTGTGCTCGGAATAATAGTCCAACATCTGCTTGTAGAGCGCGTGGAATGCATCGCGCTCCATGCCCCCTTGCTCATCCACAGCCTTGGAAAGCATCATCTTCGCCCCTCCGCCGATCAGGTCTTTTGAGCTACCCACCGGAACCGGTTTGAACCCGCCCGTCACCAATGCATGATTTACTGCCGCGCCGAGATCCTGATGTGTATCAAGAAGCGTGCCGTCGAGGTCGAAACCGACGGCGCTAAAGGGAAAATCGCTCATAGATGCGCTGCGTGGCGGAACGTTCTTCAATCTGCAAGCAATTGGTGGCATTGGGGCTGCTATGAACAAATTCGCAGCCGTCATTCTCGCCGCGGGCAAAGGCACCCGCATGAAATCCGATTTGCACAAGGTGCTCCACCCGATTGGTGGCAAGCCGATGCTGTTTCACCTGCTCGACAGTTTTGAGGAACTGTCGCCGGAACACACAGTGGTGGTCGCGGGCGACCGGCATGAGCAGCTGCGTGATGCGGTGACTGACCGCAATGTGACCGTGGCTTTGCAGGAGCCGCAGCTCGGAACGGCCCATGCTGCGCTGATGGCGAAAGACGCCTTGTCCGGTTTCGAGGGGCTCGTGATGGTCTGCTTCGGCGACTGTCCGATGGTCAAAGCAGAAACCGTGCGCAAGCTGTGTGATGCCGTGGATGACGCGACCAAAGTGGCAGTGCTGGGCTTCCGGCCCGCGGACACGCTCGCCTATGGCCGGATCATCGCCTCGGATGACGGCATTGTTTCCAAAATGGTCGAGCATAAAGACGCAAATGAAGATGAGCGTGCCTGCGACCTGTGCAATTCGGGCGTCATCATTGCGCACAGCAAAGATATCTGGCGACTGCTCGACGGCGTGGGTAATGATAATGCGCAGGGCGAATATTATTTGCCCGACGTTGCGACCAAAGCGATTGCAGAGGGAAGCAAGGTCGTTGCGGTAGAAACCAGCCCTGATGAAGTCGCCGGTATTAATTCGCGCGCAGAGCTGGCTCAGGCAGAAGCGCAATGGCAGCAATTCAGACGCGAGGAAGCGATGGCAGCGGGCGTCTCGATGAAAGCGCCGGATACGGTGTTCTTCAGCTGGGATACCGAGCTAGGCCGCGATGTCACAATCGAACCGCATGTGGTGTTTGGCCCGGGTGTGAAAGTCGCTGACCATGCGCTTATCCGCTCGTTCAGCCACCTCGAAGGCGCGACTTTGGGTGAACACACCAGCGTCGGCCCTTACGCGCGCCTGCGTCCGGGCGCAGTGCTCGAAGAGGGCGCCTTTATCGGTAACTTCGTTGAAATGAAAAAGGCCACGCTCGGCAAAGGTGCTAAGGCTAGCCATCTGACGTATCTTGGTGATGCCACGGTAGGTGCGGGGGCGAATATTGGCGCAGGAACGATCACCTGCAATTATGACGGCTATTTCAAGCACCAGACCACCATTGGTGAGCGCGCCTTCATTGGCAGCAACAGCGCACTGATTGCTCCGGTGAATATTGGCGCCGACGCCATCGTCGCCGCAGGCAGCGCGGTAAGCCGTGATGTCGCCGCTGGAGAGCTCCGGATGGTCCGCGCCGAGCAGATGGTCAAACCTGGCTGGGCCGACCGTTTTCATGATACGATGAAAAAGAAGAAAGCGGCGCAAAAATCGGCTGCAAAGAAGGACAGCCAAAAGTGATACGGTGAGCGCCGATGACCAAACCTGCTGGTTATGCACCCGTCCGTTCGGCAAACGCATCCAGTGGCATCATACTATCCCGAAATCGAAGAAAGGCCGCGATACGGTTCCGGTCCATCCAATCTGCCACAGGACCATCCATGCCAATTTTACTAATGCCGAACTGGCGCGCATGGGAGCGGACCGTGATGCGCTGTTGGAGCGAGATGCGCTGTCCAAATTCGTTAGCTGGATAAAGAAAAAACCGCCCGACTTTCACGCGCCAACCAGGGGGCCTAGATAAGGGGGCTGGCGTGTTTCGGCCGGGCGGCCGTTCAGGCACTTGCGTCTAGAACCAGGGACAACGCTTAGTGCAGTTCGAGTTCTTTTTTGTCTGCGACCCTATCGGCAAATTGATCTTGCCAGGTTTCAAATTCGCGTCGGCTGAGTAAGTATTTACCTCTAGCCTCATCCAGACTGATCACATCGCTGCGAACCGCGTGGACAACTTCCGCTTTGCGGTTCTGGGACCAGTGCACGTTGTACGTCTCCGGTAGCCCGGCGCGCTTGATGCGGGAGGCTACGGACTCGTCTCGGGGATACGCCATCTTCTGTCTCCAACTTGACCCCCGTCAATACTGATCATTGGCTCCGTTCGTTAATATGGCCTTGGTGAACATGGTGAACATCGCGTGTGAGCCGCGGTTCAACGTTGAGCGGCGAGCATTGGTGCAGAAAATCAAAAAGGCGGCCTCCGGCATATATGCAAGAGACCGCCTTTTGGTGACTTGAACACCGATTGTCGCCTATTCGCCCGACCGGTCATCCTTCAACCGCTGCATGAGATAGACATATTGCAGCGCAGACAGTTTTGCGCGCTGCTCATTGTCGACGCCCCCCGAATGCCCGCCAGTCATATCCTCATAATAGTAGTAAGGCTGGCCAAGCGCTTTCATCTTTGCCGCGCCCTTGCGGGCATGGGCGGGATGGGTGCGATCATCTGCTGTCGAGGCCCAGAAGAACGGCGCGGGATAATCTACGCCGGGGGCGATCTTCTGATAAGGCGAGTATCCTGCGATCCAGGCGCGCTGTTCTGGGATGCGCGGGTCGCCATATTCACCGATCCACGATGCGCCGCGACCGATCTCGTGATAGCGGAGCATATCGAATAGCGGGATCGCGACGATGGCCGCGCCATACAGATCAGGCCGCTGGGTGAAGGCTGTGCCCACTAGCAACCCGCCTTGCGAGCCGCCTTGGATACCAAGATTCTCCGGTGCAGTGTAATCGCGCTTCACCAGATCATCGGCCACCGCGATGAAGTCATCCCAAGTGCGCTGCTTGTTCTCGCGGATCGCAGTCTGGTGCCATTCGGGGCCAAACTCACCGCCGCCGCGCAGATTGGCGAGCACATATGCGCCGCCGTTTTCGACCCACAGCTTACCTGCTGAACCCAGATAGCCCGGCAGACGTGATACTTGGAAGCCGCCATAGCCTGTCAGTAGCGTTGGCGTATTTGCGCCAAGTTCCATACCTTTGGGTTTGACGATGAAATACGGAATTTTGGTGCCGTCAGCCGACACGGCTTCGTGCTGCTCGACTTCCATGCCGTCTGCGTCGAAGCGTGACGGGCTGGTCTTGAGAACCTCTGGTTTGTCACCTTCCGAATAATATAGCGTTGTGGGAGTCAGGAAGTCGGTCACGGTGAACATGATCTCGTCGGTCTCGTTGGACGAGGCACCAATGCTGACCGTGGCATTGTCGGGCAGGTCGACTTTCGACGATTGCCACACGCCGTCCTCATAATCGAACTTGAGCACTTGGCCGCGCACATTGTCGAGCAAGCCGACATAGAGGCTGTTCGCGGTGATTGCGCCGCCGCGTTTGGTCTGGCGCTCCTCTGGCGCCCAGACCAGCGTCTTGGCTGCGCCGTTGGGATCGGTTTTCCATTCCTCCAGATCCATCGCAATCAGCGAGTCTGCCGGGAAGGTCTGGCCATCCACGGTCCAATCCACATCAGTACTGAACAGCATCTGCCCGTCGATAATGCCGTAGGGATTGGCTTTGGCCGGCATATCCAGTTTCAACCAGTCGTCACCATGCCAAACATAATACGCACGTTCGTGGAAACTTAGGCCGCGATAGGCCATCCGAGCGTGCACAGTGCTCGCCGCATCGCGCAGCAGATAGGCGCCTGCAGAAACATCCTTCGCATCGCCGCGGAAAATCTCTTCGGCATCCGCAATGTCAGTGCTGCGTTGCCAAATGCGGGCCGTGAATGGATATTCACTTTCGGTGATTGTCTCGCTGCCAAAGTCGCGCCCGACCAGCAGTGTGTCTTCATCGATCCAGCTTACACCGCCTTGGCTTTCGGGCAGTTCAAATCCGTCTTCGATGAACTCCCCGGTTTCCATATTAAACTCGCGCATGATTGTGGCGTCCTTGCCGCCATCGGATAGCGCGATCATGCACATGCGGCCATCGGGCGGGAGGCATGACGAGCCCTTATAGACCCATTCCTTGCCTTCGGCGGCGGCCAACGCATCGACGTCCAGAATGGTTTCCCATTCGGGATCGTCGGTTTTGTAGCTTTCGCGCGTTGTCCGGCGCAGGATGCCCTTGGGGTTTTCCTTGTCCTGCCAGAAATTAACGAGCCCGAATTTCGAAAAGCCGACATAGGGGACGCGATCTTCGCTATCGAGGATTGCCAGCGCGTCGCCTTTCAACTTTTCAAAGCGTGGATCGGTGGCCAGCATCGAATTGGTGCGTTCGTTCTCTGCTCTGACCCAGGCAAGCGCTTCCTCGCTGCGGGCTTCTTCGAGCCAGATAAACGGGTCTTCGGCAGGGCCGGGAATGCCATCATCGGCGACTTTTTCAGCCATTGCGTCCGATGCTTGGTCGTTGGCAGATGCAGGCGTTGCAGTCATTGCGAAAGTCGCTGCGATGGCGAGTGTGGAAACAAGTTTCAAATATCCTCTCCCAGTGAAGGTTGTGGCCACCTAGTGCTGTTTGCCGCACAAAAAGTGAAGCCGTTTTCTCGATTATCGCGACGAGCTGAAAAACGGTACTCCCATTTCGTTTCGCGATTGCTCGCGTCGGATTTCGATACAACGATCTGGTAATGGTTCTTCGTTAGTACAATCTGGGAAAGGTCGGATGTGTTATGACGGAATACAGCAAGCTGAAGAAGAACATCGGTTACCCGCAAGCGGATTTGTTTGTCGCAGGAAAGCCATACCGGGTCGGCGTGATAGATATCACCATCAAAGCAGTTTACTTGATTACCCAGGCCGATCTAGGGGTGGCTGTAGGTGACACGCTTGCTGTAACAATGGACGACTTTCCGAGTGCGGTAGTCTATGTCCGTTCGATTATCCAAGACCGTATTCTGATCGAGTTTCGGGCCGAAATCGACGCCAGCGTTGTCGATTACGTCGACGGCAAATGGTCGGAATTAATCGAGATGGCTGTGGATGACGGCGAATTCAGGCGAACACGGCTGGCTGTAGAATCGAGAGCAGCCTGAGATGAAGAGGGCGGCCAATTGGCCGCCCTCTAAATCATTATTACAGTGACGCACTAGCCTTCGACGCGTTCTGCCAAAACGGTGAGGCCATTCTCGCCGACCTCTGCAAAACCGCCTTCGATGGCGATTTCTTCCGCTGCGCCGCCTTCGGTCTTGAAGACCTGAACGACACCGTCGCGGATGGTGGACATGAAGGGCGCATGGCCCTCCAGCACACCAAACTCACCTTCCGCGCCGGGCACGACGACCATATGGACGTCTTCCGAGCGGACCAGCTTGGCCGGCGTTACGAGTTCGAAGTGTAGTGCCATGTTGCTTAGGCGTCCTCGGCCATTTTCTTGGCTTTTGCGACCACATCTTCGATGCCGCCAACCATATAGAAAGCTTGCTCGGGAAGGTGATCATACTCGCCTTCGACAACCGCCTTGAACGAAGCAACAGTATCTTCGAGCTGGACGAACACGCCGCTGATGCCGGTGAAGACTTCCGCAACGTGGAATGGCTGCGAGAGGAACTTCTGGATCTTACGCGCCCGGGCGACGGTCAGCTTATCTTCTTCAGACAGCTCGTCCATGCCGAGAATCGCGATGATGTCCTGCAGCGATTTGTACTTCTGCAAAGTCTCTTGGACCTTACGGGCAGTTTCATAGTGCTCGTTACCAACAACGCGCGGCTCGAGGACGCGTGATGTAGAATCGAGCGGGTCAACCGCCGGGTAAATGCCTAGCTCCGAAATCGCGCGGTTCAGCGTGGTCGTCGCGTCCAAGTGGGCGAACGACGTTGCTGGCGCAGGGTCGGTAAGGTCATCGGCAGGAACGTAGATGGCCTGAACCGAAGTAATCGAACCCTTGGTTGTCGACGTAATACGCTCTTGCAAGTTACCCATGTCGGTCGACAGCGTTGGCTGATAGCCCACCGCCGAAGGAATACGGCCAAGAAGCGCGGACACTTCCGAACCGGCCTGCGTGAAGCGGAAGATATTGTCGACGAAGAACAAAACGTCCTGACCTTCTTGGTCGCGGAAATACTCCGCCATTGTCAGACCCGACAGAGCAACACGGGCACGCGCGCCAGGAGGCTCGTTCATCTGACCGAAGACGAGAGCAACCTTGGAGCCTTCCGATGTTGCAACGCCGTCAGCATCCTTGGCGATAACGCCAGCGTCGAGGAATTCGTGATAAAGGTCGTTACCTTCGCGGGTACGCTCACCCACACCGGCGAACACGGACACGCCGCCGTGACCCTTGGCGATGTTGTTGATCAGTTCCTGAATAAGAACCGTCTTACCCACGCCGGCACCGCCGAACAGGCCAATCTTACCGCCCTTTGCGTAAGGTGCGAGAAGGTCGATAACCTTAATACCGGTCACCAGAATGGCCGAGTCAGTGGACTGGTCAACAAATGGAGGCGCTTCTGCGTGAATTGGCGACGTTTGATCGGCGCCGATGGGGCCAAGCATATCGATTGGCTCACCAACCACGTTCATGATCCGGCCGAGTGTTTTCGGGCCAACGGGCACAGAAATCTGTGCGCCGGTGCTGATCACTTCCTGACCGCGGGTCAGGCCCTCGGTTGCGTCCATCGCGATGGTACGAACGGTGTTCTCACCAAGGTGCTGCGCAACTTCCAGAACCAGCGTCTGATCGCCGTTCTTTGTCTCGAGAGCCGAGAGAATTGCGGGCAGTTCACCGGGGAACGCCACGTCGACAACAGCGCCGATGATCTGGGCAATGGTGCCGTTGGTGGATTGGTTTAGGACTGGGGCGGTAGCCATGGTGTTTTCCTTAGCCTTCTGAATTTTCGATAATCATTATGCTACAGCGAGGGAAATCGCCGCTGTGCCAAACCCAAATCGATTCTTCGAACTTGAGCTTCGCCGTATATTTCATTTCTGTAGAGCTATTTTCGCCTACAAATCCATAATTCACCCGGTACACATGCTCATCGTGGGTGGGGAGTGCTTCGAAGCTACCCACAGCTGGACAGTGAGCCATCCCTTCAGCAGGCAACTTTTTGTACCAAGCGTTAGCCAAGTCTTGCGCCGTAGGTGCTGGGACAGAAGCCATTGCGTAAGCAAAGATCGCGGAGGCAATCATCACAATGCCTCGGCTCCTGCAATAATTTCAATGAGTTCAGTGGTAATCGCGGCCTGACGGCTGCGGTTATACTGGATAGTGAGTTTGTTGATCAGATCGCCCGCATTGCGCGTGGCGTTGTCCATTGCGGTCATCGATGCGCCCTGTTCGGATGCAGCGATTTCGAGCAATGCGCCGAACAGCTGCGTCTTCACATAACGTGGCAGCAGTTCTTCGAGGATTTCTTCTTCGCCCGGCTCATATTCGACAACCGCATCACTTTCGTCGGCGGTTGCGGGGGCAGGGACGGGAATGATCTGGTCGATAGTCGGGTTCTGCACCAGCGCAGACTGGAAAGTGGGGTAAACAAGGTGGGCAATATCGAATTTGCCCGCTTCATACATTTCGACCAACTCTTCAGCGATCTTCGCAGCTTCTTCAAAGCCGGGATAGCGAACGGTGCTGGTGTCGAAATGCGTGCCGATCTGGTTCGGGAAGTTACGCTTCAGCGGCGCGCGACCTTTTTTGCCGACAAGGTAAAACTCGACGTCCTTGCCAGCCGCCTGAAGCTCTTGAGCCTTGGCAGCGGCAGCACGAACGAGGTTCGAGTTCAAACCGCCGCACAGACCTTTGTCGGTATTCACAACCACCAGCAGGTGGCGCTTGTCCGATCCAGTGCCCGCGAGCAGTTTCGGCGCATCGTCGCCCGACACCTTGGAGGCAAGCGCGGCCATGACCGAAGCCAGACGCTCCGCATAAGGGCGCGCTTCTTCGGCTGCCGCCTGCGCCTTGCGGAGCTTGGCAGCTGCGACCATTTGCTTGGCCTTGGTGATCTTCTGGGTCGATTTAACCGACCCGATCCGATCCTTGAGTTCCTTGAGTGATGCCACTCTAGTTTCCTCTTTTTCCGTCATTCCCGCGAAAGCGGGAACCTAGGGTGTCTCAGTGCTACTTTGCTCTGGGTCCCCGCTTTCGCGGGAATGACGAAGGTTGGTGTTTCTCTCTTACTTAAACTTACGCAAACTGTTTAGCGAATGCGTCGAGCGCTTTGACGGTATCGTCTTTGACATCGTCGAACTTGCCGCTGGTCCGGATCGTTGCGAGGATGTCAGCGTGCTCGCTGCGCATGAAGCTCAGCATAGCTGCTTCATATTCATTCACGCGGTCAACGGCCACACTATCGAGGTAGCCATTGGTACCTGCGAAGATCGACACGGTTTGCTCTTCGAACGGCATTGGCGAGAACTGAGGCTGTTTGAGCAGCTCGGTCAGGCGCGCACCGCGGTTGAGAAGTTTCTGAGTCGAGGCGTCCAGGTCCGAACCGAACTGCGCGAAGGCAGCCATTTCACGGTACTGGGCCAGTTCCAGCTTGATCGAACCCGAAACCTTTTTCATTGCTTTTGTCTGCGCGGCACCACCAACACGGCTAACCGACAGACCCACGTTAATCGCGGGGCGAACACCCTGATAGAACAGGTCGGTTTCAAGGAAGATCTGACCATCGGTGATCGAAATCACGTTGGTTGGGATGTATGCAGACACGTCACCGGCCTGCGTTTCAATGATCGGCAGAGCAGTCAGCGAACCGCCGCCATTGTCGTCATTCATTTTCGCAGCACGCTCAAGCAGGCGGCTGTGAAGATAGAAAACGTCACCAGGATAGGCTTCACGGCCCGGAGGACGGCGCAGCAGAAGCGACATTTGACGATACGCAACAGCTTGCTTCGAAAGATCGTCATACACGATCACGGCATGCATGCCGTTGTCGCGGAAGAATTCACCCATCGCGCAGCCGGTGTAAGGTGCCAGGAACTGCAGCGGTGCAGGCTCCGAAGCGGTTGCCGCCACAACGATGGAATATTCCATCGCGCCGTTTTCTTCGAGGCTCTTCACGATCTGGGCAACGGTCGAGCGCTTCTGGCCGACAGCTACATAGATGCAGTAGAGTTTTTTCTTCTCGTCGTCGCCCGAATGCGCTTCCTTCTGGTTGATGAAGGTATCGATTGCGACAGCGGTTTTACCGGTTTGACGGTCACCAATGATAAGCTCGCGCTGGCCGCGGCCAACAGGAACGAGAGCGTCGATCGCCTTGAGGCCGGATTGCACAGGCTCATCAACCGATTTCCGCGGGATGATGCCGGGGGCTTTGACTTCGACACGGCTACGCTCGGTGCTTTCGATCGGACCTTTGCCGTCAATCGGGTTGCCCAGAGCGTCAACAACGCGGCCGAGCAGGCCTTTGCCAACCGGAACGTCCACAATAGTGCCCGTCCGCTTAACAACGTCACCTTCTTTGATCTCGGCGTCAGAGCCGAAGATCACGACACCGACATTGTCGGCTTCGAGGTTGAGAGCCATGCCTTGAACGCCATTGGCGAACTCGACCATCTCACCAGCCTGCACTTTGTCGAGGCCGTGGATACGGGCGATACCGTCACCAACGGAGAGCACGGAACCGACTTCGCTGACTTCAGCTTCGGTGCCGAAATTGGCGATTTGGTCTTTAATGACCTTAGAAATTTCTGCGGCGCGGATTTCCATCATTTAGCCTTTCATCGCTTGCGCGAGGGAATTCAAACGGGTGCGGATCGAGCCATCAATGCGCTTCGATCCAATTGTTACGACGAGGCCGCCCAGAAGTTCCGGATCGACATCGGCTGAAAGTTTTACGGTACGGCCTTCGCGGGCAGTCAGCTTGTCCTTCAAAGTGGACAGCTGCGCTTTCGACAGTTCATGCGCGCTGGTGACAGTGGCTGTCACTTCGCCGCGCTGTGCCGCTGCGATAGTACCGAAGGCGCGGATCATGTCGGGCAGATCACCAAGACGGCGATTACCGGCAAGCACGCCGAGAAAGTTGTTGGTAAGCTCAGACGTTTTGAGCTTTTTACCAACCGCTGCAATAGCATCACCCGCCTGGGTGCGGCTGATTTGCGGATTGGTGATAAGGTTTTGCAATTCGTCCGATTCGCCAAGAGCTGCGTGCAGCTTCTCGAGATCGGATTCGACTGCGCTAACCGACCCAGCCTCTGAAGCGAGGTCGAACAAAGCAGACGCGTAACGCCCTGCTAGGCTAGCCTTGATACCGCCGGAAATATCCACGCGTTTTGGTCCTCTTGGGTCCGAAGAAAAATCTGTCTTAGCTGCGTCTGATACAGGCGTGTAAAACACTGCCTCTGCGAAGCTGGCGCGCCCCTATCATCGGGTATGCTGCATTGCAAGAAGGAGTCGTTCGTTTTTCGGACTCTTTAATTTGGTCTGAAGCGCGGACATAGACGTCCATCCGCTTGGCTATGCCTAACGGCGGTCCGCGGCCGCGCTTGAGGCGACACGGATTTTCCTTCATAATGCGCGCCAAGCGGACACCTAACGATCCGCGTGAGGAGAAAATAATGCAGACGACCCCGATG